>NZ_CP019300.1:0-327655 GCF_001953955.1 Prevotella intermedia ATCC 25611 = DSM 20706 | reverse complement strand
CGAGCTAATCGTGGAAAATGGGCGTGCCATAGGTGTGCGCACGATATGGGGAGTAGAACTTTTCGCACGCACGGTAATCGTTACGGCAGGCACATTCCTCAACGGACTGATGCATATTGGCAAGCGACAGGTGGAAGGCGGACGCTGTGCCGAACCTGCCGTGCACAACTTTGCCGAAAGCATAACGCGCTGGGGAGTGCGGAAAGACAGAATGAAGACGGGAACACCTGTGCGCATCGACAAACGTTCGGTGCACTTCGACGAGATGGAAGCACAGCCGGGAGAAAACGATTATCATCAGTTTTCATACTTCGGACAACACAGAATGCTCCCACAGCTGCCTTGTTGGACATGCAATACCAACGAGGAGGCACACGAAATCCTACGGAAAGGGGTACCAGATTCGCCCCTTTTCAACGGACAAATACAAAGCACAGGACCACGATACTGTCCGTCTATCGAAACCAAACTTGTAACTTTCCCCGATAAAAACACGCACCCGCTCTTCCTTGAGCCCGAAGGTGTGGACACAAACGAAATGTATCTGAATGGTTTTTCTTCGTCTATGCCGTGGGAAATTCAATTAGAGGCATTGCGAAAGATACCCGCTTTGCGCGATGCAAAGATGTATCGGCCAGGCTACGCTATCGAATACGATTACTTCGACCCCACACAACTGAAACCATCGTTGGAATCGAAGATTATTGAAGGACTTTTCTTGGCTGGTCAGGTAAACGGAACAACAGGCTACGAAGAAGCAGGCGGACAAGGTTTGGTAGCAGGAGTGAATGCTGCACTGCAATGTGCAGGCAGCAAACCTTTCATTATGAAACGCGACGAGAGCTATATTGGCGTACTCATCGACGATTTAACGATGAAAGGAGTGGACGAACCGTACCGTATGTTCACATCAAGAGCCGAATACAGAATACTGCTTCGTCAAGACGATGCCGATGCGCGACTGTCCGAAAGAGCCTACGAAATAGGCTTGGCAAAGCGCGACCGCTATGATTGGTGGCTGCATAAGAAAGCCAACATAGAGCGCATTATCGACTATTGCAATAAAACAGCGATTAAATCGAACGAAATTAATGGTTTCCTGGATAGTATTGGCAGCTCTGCGATACAAGGTTCGGTTAAGATTTCCGAACTTATAGCACGCCCAGGTGTCAGCTTGTATGGTTTAGCAGACCACCTACCCCACCTTAAAGAAATATTGGAATCATCGCCAAATAGAAAGGAAGAGATTACAGAAGCAGCCGAAATAAAAATAAAATATAAAGGTTACATCGAACGTGAACGCACTTTTGCCGAGAAAATGCGCCGCCTTGAAGACATCAAGATAAAAGGACACTTTGATTACAGCGCAATACACGATCTCTCAACAGAGTGCCGCCAAAAGTTAGAGCGCATACAACCCGAAACGCTTGCGCAGGCAAGCCGAATCCCTGGCGTAAGTCCAAGCGACATAAATGTACTTTTAGTGCTTATGGGAAGATAATTATTAAATGTTTCACGTGTAACAATTGACAAGAAAACAAATACATAACTAATTGAATATGAATAGTAAAATACTACTCGACAACCTAAGGTGCATACCCGATTGGCCTATCAAAGGCGTAAACTTTCGCGATGTTACCACCTTATTTAAGTCGCCCGAAGCTCTTAAAGAGATAACGGACGAAATGTATGAACTATACAAAGACAAAGGAATTACGAAGATTGTAGGAATCGAAAGTCGTGGCTTCGTGATGTCGTCTGCACTCGCCTTGCGTCTTGGAGCAGGCATCGTGCTTTGCCGTAAGCCCGGAAAACTGCCTTGCGAAACCGTACAAGAGAACTATGCGAAGGAATATGGCATTGATACAATAGAGATTCACAAAGACGCAATCAGCGAAAACGATGTCATTCTGTTGCACGACGACTTGCTTGCTACGGGCGGAACGATGCGCGCTGCGTGCAATCTTGTAAAGAAGTTCAAGCCCAAGAAGGTTTATTGCAACTTTATTATAGAGCTTAAAGAAGAGTTCCCCGATTGCCGTAATACATTCGACGAGGATATAGAAATTTCCTCTTTGCTACAATTCTAAGCAACGTTGAGAGTAGAACGGTGCTTCGTTCCCTTTCATAGAAGCCCTACTCTATCCAGCAAAACAAACCTTGCAATCTTGCAGCATAGTTGTTTCTATCTCGCAAAATAAGTGCTTTTGCTTTGTAGAATAGAGATTCCTAACCTTTGCAAGAGACATAAAATACAAGCGAACCGAAAGACACAGCACTGCCGTCTTTCGGTTCTCGCTGTCTAAAAGTAATTGAGCAATCCGCTTAAAACAAAATTTAAGAGAGCAAAGGAGTGCAAAATAGCATCTTTGTTTCACGTGAAACAAGATACATATAAAACACTTTAATATAAAGAAGTTAGACGAATGACAAAAGAAGAAAATCAGAAACGATTGGCTTATCTTAAGAACATAGTATCGAATTTGCCCAACAAGCCTGGCACATATCAATACTATGACAAGGAGCACACCATTATTTACGTGGGCAAAGCTAAGAACTTGAAGAATCGAGTGTCGTCTTACTTCCACAAAGAAACCGACCGCTTCAAGACGAAAGTGTTGGTTTCTAAAATCCATGATATAACTTACACGGTTGTAAATAGCGAGGAAGATGCGCTATTGATAGAAAATCAGCTTATAAAACAATATCAACCGCGCTACAATGTGCTGCTAAAGGACGGCAAAACCTACCCCAGCATTTGTATAACAAACGAGTACTTCCCGCGAATCTTCAACACTCGCACGATAAACAAGCGGTATGGCAGTTTCTATGGGCCTTACAGCCACATCAGCAGCATGTATGCCATACTCGAAATAGTAAAGAAACTCTATAAGCCGCGTACGTGTCGGTTCCCCATAACAAAAGAAGGAATAGAGCAAAAGAAGTATAAACCTTGCTTGGAATATCATCTTGGAAACTGCGGTGCGCCTTGTATTGGCAAGCAATTGTACGAAGATTACCAGCAAAATATGGCGCAGGCACGTCAAATTCTGAAAGGTAATACACGCGAGGTGCAACGCTTAATGAAAGCCAAAATGGAGGAATGTGCTGCAGAATTGCGCTTTGAGGAAGCGGAAGTGTACAAGCAACGCTACATTGCCTTGGAGAATTTTGCAGCCAAGAGCGAGATAGTAAGCTACACAATAGCCGACGTAGACGTCTTTTCTATTGTAAACGACGACAGCAAGAAGAACGCTTTCATCAACTATCTGCACGTTACAAACGGTGCCATCAATCAGAGTTTCACCTTTGAATACAAGCGTAAATTAGAGGAAACAGATGCCGAACTGCTCAACGAAGCTATTCCGGAGATTCGCGAACGCTTTAAAAGCACTGCAAAAGAGATTATCGTTCCCTTTGAATTAGACTTTCATATAAAAGACGCAACCTTCTTCATTCCACAGCGAGGCGATAAGAAACACTTGCTCGAACTGTCGGAAATGAACGCAAAACAGCATAAGTTCGACCGCCTAAAGCAGGCAGAGAAGCTCAATCCAGAACAGCGTCAAACACGCTTAATGAAGGAATTGCAAGACCGTTTAAAGCTACCAAAGCTACCGTACCAAATAGAATGCTTCGACAACTCGAACATTTCAGGCACCGATGCAGTAGCCGCCTGCGTGGTATATAAAGGTATGAAGCCTTCGAAAAAGGACTATCGGAAATACAATATCAAGACTGTTGTAGGTCCAGACGACTATGCGTCTATGCAAGAAGTAGTGCGACGACGCTACAAACGTATGATAGAAAGCGAAACACCCCTACCCGACCTCATCATAACCGATGGCGGAAAAGGACAAATGGAGGTAGTTAGAGCCGTTGTTGAAGACGAATTGCAACTCGCTATTCCCATTGCAGGATTGGCAAAAGACAACCGCCACAGAACCAACGAACTGCTTTACGGATTTCCACCACAGACAATCGGCATTCCAACGAACTCCGAACTCTTCAAAGTTCTCACACAAATACAAGACGAGGTGCACCGTTTCGCCATATCGTTCCACAGGGACAAACGCTCGAAACATCAGCTACACAGCGAGTTAGACGATATAAAGGGAATCGGAAGCAAAAGTAAAGAACAGCTGTTGCAGCACTTTAAGACCGTAAAAAAGATTAAAGAGGCTGACATTCAAGAACTTACAGAGATTATTGGCAGCACGAGAGCAACGCTGTTATACAATTATTTCCACTTAAACCCCTAATAATCAAAATAAAATAAGTAATTTTGCGGTATGAGAGTTGTAATTCAGCGTGTAAAGCACGCATCGGTAACAATTGATGGCAATGTAAAGTCAGCGATACAAAAAGGCTTACTTATCCTTCTTGGCATAGGCGAAAACGACGGAGAAGACGACATTAAATGGCTTGTAAACAAGGTTGCAAGCCTGAGAATCTTCGACGATGAGCAGGGCGTAATGAACAAGAGCGTTATGGAAATAGGCGGCGAAGCCCTTGTCGTTTCGCAGTTTACGCTTATGGCAAGTTGCAAGAAAGGAAACCGTCCAAGCTACATTCACGCTGCCAAACACGAGATTTCCATTCCGCTTTACAAACGTTTCTGCAAGGAGTTGAGCCTCGTTATGGGCAAGCCTGTGGGCGAAGGGGAGTTCGGTGCTGATATGAAAGTAGAATTGCTGAACGACGGTCCTGTTACAATATGTATGGACACAAAGAACAAAGAATAGCAAAATGCACCACGAATTAAGCATCAGAGAGGCGCAAAAGCTCATCGACAAATGGATTCACGAGTATGGTGTGCGCTACTTCAGTGAGCTTACCAATATGGCTTGTCTTACCGAAGAAGTGGGCGAATTGGCACGTGTAATGGCTCGTACCTACGGCGACCAAAGCTTCAAGGAAGGCGAAAAGCACAATATTGGCGAAGAAATGGCAGATATTCTGTGGGTTCTGATGTGCTTGGCAAACCAAACGGGCGTAGACCTTACAGCGGAACTGCAAAAGAGTTTCGACAAGAAAACAACCCGCGACAAGGACAGACACAAGCAAAACAAAAAGCTAACGCAAGCGGAAACACCTACAAATACCGAAGAATTACAATAGCAAAACAAAGACGAAGTATTATAATAAACAAACTATAAGACATTATGCAAAACAACGAAGGTAAAATCCAAACCAACAGTAAGTATGATGAAATGCTGAAACAATACAACCTTGACATTACAGACGAGGAAGTAAAGGCAGCAGTAAAAAAGATTATTGAAGAGAAAGTACCTGAGAACGACACCTTAGACGTTAAGAAATTCCTTCTCGGAAGTGTCGAATTAACCACTCTCAAGACTACCGACACAGAGGAAGAAGTGCTCGCAATGGTCGAAAAAGTGAACAAATTTGCACAGGAATACCCTACCCTCCCACACGTTGGAGCCGTTTGTGCTTATCCGTGCTTCACAAAACTCATTGCCGACAGCTTGGAAGTAGACGGCGTAGACATTACAAACGTAACGGGAAACTTCCCATCTTCACAAACATTCCTCGAAGTCAAGACCATCGAAACCGCACTTGCCATCAAGGACGGTGCTACACAAATTGACATCGTATTGCCTGTGGGCAAGTTCCTTTCGGGCGATTATGAAGATGTTTGCGACCAAGTCAGCGAACTGAAGCAGACTTGCGGCGACATACCTATGAAGGTTATCCTCGAAACAGGCGACCTCAACAACGTCCGCAACATCAAGATTGCCGCCCTGCTCTCTATGTTTGCAGGTACCGACTACATCAAGACAAGCACTGGCAAAGAGAAGATTAGCGCAACTCCAGAGGCTGTTTACGTAATGTGTACGGCGATTAAGGAGTTCTACGACAAGACGGGCATTCAGGTAGGTTTGAAGCCTGCAGGCGGCATTAATACCGTTATGGACGCTATCATCTTCTATACCATCTACAAAGAAATTCTCGGCGAGAAGTGGCTCACAAACTATTGGTTCCGCCTTGGCACCAGTCGTCTGACCAACCTGCTGCTCAGCGATATTGAAGGCAAAGAGATTAAGTTCTTCTAAACCTCCGTTCAAACAATACAAAAATCCCGATTTCAGCGTTGAAATCGGGATTTTTTATTTCATAGATTCAATAAAACAACATTGCCCTATATACCAATTCAGCAGAAGAAACGATAACATTGCAGTTGTTCTTGTTGAGGTTTGACAAAGCTCAAAATGCAGCAATGTTGCCTATCATATAAGCAGAAAAACAGCAAAATGTATGTAAATATTTTTCACAAGAATATCTATTACTTAACTACCTTATTATCAACACTTTCCAAAACCTATTGTTTTACATTGTAAAAGCGTAGGTTTTGCACGGTAAAAGCGGCTCTTTTACATTGCAAAACCTACGCTTTCGCAATGCAAAATCGAAATTACCGTTTTTCCTACGAATTATCTTTACAAAACCAAAGTAAAATACCACTATTGGCATTCCCGTATGCGTAGTTGCATTCGTGTATTCAACTGCCACATTAAACGGATAATTCTTACTGCCCTATCAGATTGGTTGCCCGTAAAAAACATCTGCGGGACAGCCCTTAAACAAGCTATCCCGCAGACGTTTTACTATCATTGCAATTTGTTTTAGTTCTTCCGTTGAATCACAAAATCCAAGTACGCCTTCAGCGCATTGGCTATCGCTTCGTCGTGCACGCAGTTTGAAATAAACTGTAAAGCCTCGTTGTGGAACTCTAACATCTTCTTTTCAGCGTATTCTATACCGCCGCTTTCCTTTGCAAAAGCTACCAATTGGGCGATTTCATCGGCATTTACCGTGCCCTCTTTCACCTTCATTGCCAACGCCATCATTTTCTTGTTGCCTGTAGATTTCAACGCATAAATAACAGGAAGCGTCAGCTTTCCTTCCAACATATCGTTGCCCGTAGGCTTTCCTATCTCGGTCGAATCGTAGTAATCGAATATGTCGTCGCGTATCTGGAAGATAATTCCGATGCGTTGTCCGAACAGTCTTGCAGCCTCAACATCGCTTTCCGATGCTTTGCCCGCCTTTGCGCCAATCACCGCACACGCCTCAAACAAAGCCGCTGTCTTCTGGTTTATTACCTGATAATATACCTCTTCCGATATTTCCTGATTAGAAATGTTGGTCAGCTGCAATATTTCGCCGTTAGAAAGCGTGCGCCCCAACTCTGCAAGGTCGCGCACAATGTCTTCCGACTGTGTATAAGCCACATTCAGCAGTGCCGTCGAAAGAATGTAGTCGCCCACCAACACTGCCACCTTGTTATTATAAGTGGCATTCACCGATGCCTGTCCTCTGCGCTCTCCGCTTTCGTCCACCACGTCGTCGTGCACCAGACTGGCAGTGTGCAGCAGCTCCAATCCAACGGCAGCGTGCTGCGCCACGAACGTAACTTCGCCGAAATTCTTTGCCATCAGCAACATCAGCATCGGGCGCATACGCTTTCCTCCCCTGTTCCGTATATGCTCCAACGCACTCGAAAGCAGCCCTTCTTCGTGCATTAACGCTTTGTTAAACAGTGAGATAAAGTCGTCTAATTCCTGACTTATCGGTTCTTTTATAATCGACAGATAATCCATTCAAAAATTATTTTGATACAAAAATAATGAATAATATCGGTAATTATGGCATTTTTTTAGTAATTTTACCCTTAAATAATATTTTTACAATGGACAAACTGTTTCTCATCGACGCTTACGCACTTATCTATCGGTCGTATTATGCCCTCATCAGAAATCCGCGTATCAACTCAAAAGGAGTGAATACATCGGCTATTATGGGTTTCTGTAACACGCTGAACGAAGTGCTGACAAAGGAAAATCCCACACACATTGCCGTGGCTTTCGACCACGGACTCACCTTCCGACACGAGGCATTCCCCGAGTATAAGGCACAAAGAGAGGAAACACCAGAAGACATAAAGCTGTCTGTTCCCTACATAAAGCAAATTCTCGAAGCTATGCGCATACCTATTTTGCAAGTCGATGGCTTCGAGGCGGACGACATTATCGGTACGGTAGCAACGCTGGCAGGCAGCAAGGGCATTACCACCTTTATGCTTACGCCCGACAAAGACTATGGTCAGCTTATCCGAGAGAACGTCTATATGTATCGTCCAAGGCACGGCGGAGGCTACGATGTGGTAGGTATGAACGAGGTAGAAGACAGATACGGTATCCCTACCCCAGCCCAAGTAATCGACCTCTTGGCACTTATGGGCGACTCTGCCGATAACTTTCCAGGTTGTCCGGGTGTGGGCGAAAAGACCGCTGCAAAGCTTATCAACCAGTTTGGGTCTATCGACAATATGCTCGAACATACCGACCAGATAAAAGGAAAGTTAAGAGAGAAGGTGGAAGCTGCCGTCGATGACATCAAGATGTCGAAGTTCTTGGCAACCATTCGTACCGATGTTCCGTTCAATATGGAATGGGACGAACTGAAGATAAAACAACCCGATGAAGACAAACTACGCGAAATCTTCACCGAATTAGAGTTCAAAACACTTCTTAACAAGTTTGTTAAAGGCGGTCAAAAAGCGCAAAAAAGCGATAATTTGCAGCTCAATTTATTTGCAGAAAATGCGCCCGAAGATGCAGGCGACGCAAAAAAAGCCCCTTCCTGCAGCCTTTCAGCAGTGCCACACAATTACAAACTAATTGAGAATGAGGAAGAAGCACGGAATGTTTGTGATTATTTCTTTACAAAAGAGTTTCTCTGTTTAGACACAGAAACTACGTCGGCGGACGCCATCGATGCAGAATTGGTGGGTTTAAGCTTCTCGGTAGCCGAAAAAGAGGCATTTTATGTAGCCGTTCCTGCTAATCGTAAAGAAGCCTTAAAGATAGTAAATATATTCAAACCGCTATACGAAGACGAGAAAATTCTGAAGATTGGGCAGAACATTAAATACGATTACGAAGTTCTGCACAAATATGGCGTAACGTTAAGGGGCAAGTTGTTCGACACGATGATTGCACACTACCTTATCCAACCCGAGCTTCGGCACAACATGGACTACATGGCGGAAACGCTTTTGAACTATAAAACCATTCCAATAGAAAGCCTTATCGGTGCCAAAGGGAAGCATCAGAAAAGCATGCGCGACCTGCAACCGAGCGAAATCTACGAGTACGCTTGCGAAGATGCCGACATTACGCTGCAGCTGAAGAACGTGCTCGAACTGAAACTGAAGGAAGTGGAAGCCGAAGACTTGTTCTGGAACATAGAAATGCCGCTCGTGCCCGTGCTCGCCGATATGGAACTGCACGGCGTACGCTTAGATACGGCTGCCTTAGAAGAAACTTCGCGCATCTTTACCGAACGCATGAACCAATACGAACAGGAGATATACGAACTCGCAGGCGAGAGTTTCAACATCTCAAGTCCCAAGCAGGTGGGCGAAATGCTGTTCGGAAAGCTGCAGATAATGGAGAAACCGAAGAAGACAAAGACAGGACAGTATGCTACAAGCGAAGAAGTACTGGTGAGTTTGGAGAACAAACACCCCATCGTACATAAGATACTGGAATACAGAGGCATTAAAAAGCTGCTCAGCACCTATATTGACGCCTTGCCAAAACTTATCAAACCCGAAACAGGACATATACACACGTCGTTCAATCAGGCACTTACGGCAACGGGCAGACTGTCGTCGAGCAACCCAAACTTGCAGAATATACCCGTCAGAACAGACGATGGCAAGGAAATTCGCAAGTGTTTCATACCCGAACCCGGCTGCGAGTTCTTCTCTGCCGACTACAGTCAGATAGAACTTCGTATCATGGCGCATCTCTCGGAAGACGAAAACATGATGGAAGCCTTCCGCAAAGGGTTCGACATTCACCGTGCTACGGCTGCCAAAATATGGCACGAAGATATGGAAAACGTAACCGACACACAGCGAAAGAAAGCCAAACAAGCCAATTTTGGCATCATCTACGGCATTACTACTCACGGTTTGGCACAGCGAATAGGCATTTCAAGAAGCGAAGCAAAAGAGCTGATAGACGGCTACTTCAACACATTCCCGAAGGTAAAGGCTTATATGGAGCGTGCGAAAGAGGAAGCACGGCAAAAGGGTTACGCCGAAACCATCTTCCACCGTCGTCGTTACCTTGCCGACATCAACAGCCGAAACGCAACTGTAAGAGAGGAAGCCGAGCGAAATGCCATCAACGCCCCTATACAAGGTTCGGAAGCCGACATCATAAAAGTGGCTATGGTGCGCATCTGGCAACGTTTCAAACGCGAAAACATACGCTCGAAAATGATTTTACAGGTACACGACGAACTCAACTTCTCGGTATTTCCCGACGAAAAAGAACGAGTGGAGCGCATCGTGATAGAGGAAATGCAGAATGCCTATCCGCTCAACGTACCCCTGATAGCCGATGCTGGTTGGGGGGAAAATTGGCTCGAAGCGCACTAAAACAGTGTAAATATTTTTCGCAAGCGCATCTATTACGTAACTATCTTGCTATCAGCGCATTGCAAAACCTATTGTTTTGCAATGTAAAAGCGTAGGTTTTGCACGGTAAAAGCGGCTCTTTTGCAACGCAAAACCTACGCTTTCGCAATACCAAATCGAAATTACCGTTTTTCTTTGGAATTATTTTTACAAAATTAAAGCGATTTTACATATATTCATTTAAATATTTCTAGAAATCTTAGGAATACTAGAAGTACTAGTTGAAAATCCTTCTCCAACGAACGAATTTTATGGGTTTGACTCGCAAATCGTAATCATTCTCATTATTTTGTAGTAACTTTGCCTGCGTAAAAGATAAGTATGGATATACAAGAATATGAAATAATGGCACCTGTTGGCTCACGCGAAAGTCTCGCAGCAGCCATTCAGGCAGGAGCAGGCTCTATATACTTCGGTATTGGGCAGCTTAATATGAGGTCGCATTCTGCTAATCACTTCACCATAGAAGACTTGAAAGAGATTGCAGAAACGTGCAACGAACGAGGCATTAAGACCTATCTTACGGTGAATACCGTTATTTATGGCGAAGACATCAACGCAATGCGCGAGATTATTGATGCGGCAAAGGTTGCCAATATCACTGCCGTCATCGTCAGCGACGTAGCCGTCATGGTGTATTGTCGCCAAGTGGGTATGGAAGTACACCTGTCTACACAACTCAATATATCGAACATCGAGGCGTTGAAATTCTATGCGCAGTTTGCCGATGTGGCAGTGTTGGCACGCGAACTGAATATGGAACAGGTGGCAGAAATATACCGACAGATTGAGGAACAGGACATTCGTGGCCCTCGTGGCGAATTGGTTCGCATAGAAATGTTCTGCCACGGTGCTTTCTGTATGGCTATTTCGGGTAAATGCTATATGAGTCTGCACGACTCGAACCGCTCTGCCAACCGTGGACAATGCACACAGATTTGCCGCCGTTCGTACACCGTTACCGACAACGAAACAGGTAATCAGCTCGAAATCGACAATAAATACATAATGAGTCCGAAAGACCTGAAAACCATTCGCTTCATCGACAAGATGATGAAGGCGGGTGTAAGGGTCTTCAAGATAGAAGGACGGGCACGCGGTCCCGAATATGTCTACGAGGTTGTAACGTGCTACAAGGAAGCCATACAGAGCGTACTCGACGGCACTTACACCGAAGAGAAGAAAGACAAGTGGGACGAACGCCTTTCAACCGTGTTCAACCGTGGTTTCTGGGACGGCTACTACCAAGGCCAACGCTTAGGCGAATGGACAAAGAACTACGGCAACAAGGCTACGGAAAAGAAAGTTTTGGTGGGCAAAGTTATGAAATACTTCTCTAAACTCGGCGTAGCTGAAATTGCGGTGGAGGCTTCTGAGATAGAGAAAGAACAGAAAATGCTCATCACAGGACCCACAACGGGCATACTGAAGTTCGACGCAAGCGAAATACGCTACGACCTAAAGCCTGTTGAAAAGGCTGAAAAGGGCTGGCGAGTGTCTGTCCCGGTGCCCGACAAGGTGCGCCCGAACGATAAGGTTTACAAGCTTCTGAAGACTAATATAGAGTAAAAACGCAAACAAAAAAACGATAAACAATGATAGAACTACGACAAATTGCCAAACTGTTCCTACGTCTTACCGTAGCCGCCTCAATGCTTTCGTCGGTAGCCGACCGCTTCGGAATATGGGCAAAGGAACTCTGTATGTGGGGCGACATGGATAAATTCGTTGCCTATACACAATCGCTGATACCCTATATTCCTGCCGATGCCGTTCCCGTATTGGCATGGACAGCTACCATACTTGAGGTTCTGCTCCCCCTCTGCCTGCTTGTCGGACTGAAATTAAAGTGGACTGCATCGCTTTCAGGACTGATGATACTTGTCTTTGCCATCGCAATGGCAACGTCTGTAGGCATTAAAGCACCGCTGAACTATTCGGCTTTCACCGCCTCGGCAGCAGCTTTCGGCATACTCGCCTGCGGAAATGGTATATGGGAAGTGGACAACCTGATTGGCAACCGACGCCATAAAGGCCGTCGTATTCAGATGATTAGATAAACAAGAAACAGAATAGGAAGATGACAATCAACGAAATACAAGACGAAATAATAGAAGAATTTGCCGAGTTTACCGAATGGATGGATAAGTACCAAATGCTTATCGACCTCGGCAACGACCTTGAAGGGCTTGATGCAGAATATAAAAACGAACAGAATTTAATAGACGGTTGCCAAAGCCGCGTGTGGCTGCAATGCGATATTAAAGACGGTAAGCTGGTGTTTACAGCCGATTCTGACGCGCTTATTACAAAAGGTATCATTGCCCTGCTCATAAGGGTTGTAAGCGGACATACGCCAAAAGAAATACTCGATGCTGACCTTTATTTCATCGAACGCATAGGTTTGCATCAACATCTGTCGCCTACACGCAGCAACGGACTGCTGTCGATGGTGAAGAAGATAAAGGCTTACGCGTTGGCATTCAATATGAAAGGCAAGTGAGAAAGCTACGTACCATAGAAATGAACCGCCTCTCGCTTGAGGAATTTAAGCAGAGTCGGAAGCTCCCGCTCGTTGTCGTGCTCGACGATGTACGGTCGCTTTACAACGTTGGCAGCGTGTTTCGTTCGTGCGATGCTTTCCGTATCGAGGCGATTTACCTCTGCGGAATAACGGCTACACCTCCCAATGCGGAGATACACAAGACGGCTTTAGGGGCTGAAAACTCGGTTGATTGGCAGTATTTCAGCAATGCCGAAGATGCCGTAACACAGCTGAAAAACAATGGTTACTTCGTTTACAGCGTCGAACAGGTAGAGGGTTCAACCGCATTGCAAGACCTTTCGGAGCATATTTCGCCCATCAACAACGACACATCTGCCCAAAAGCACTACGCCGTAGTACTTGGAAACGAAGTAAAAGGTGTGCATCAATCGGTTGTAGACCTAAGCGATGGCTGCCTTGAAATACCACAGTTCGGCACGAAACACTCTCTAAACGTAAGCGTTACAGCAGGTATCGTGGTCTGGGAGTTTGCCCGTGCGCTGCTGTTATAGGCTTTAAGTAGCTCTGAAGTGGCGTGCAGACAGCTTGAAAGTAGCATTCAGGCAGTTTGAAAGTAGCGTTCAGATAGCTTGAATATAGCGTTCAGACAACTTGAAAATAAAACAATCGCCTCCCTACCCTATCATCATTTGCAAGTAAGCACACTTAGCGGGGTTACCCAAAGTTTTGCCTTTGTCGCACGATAGCTTCACGCAGTCGTTCCATTCGCGACTTTCCGTAATGCGCATTCGGGTGAGTTTAACGACGATATTCATTGGTTCCACGTTCTCAACATTGCAGGTAAGGTAGGTTCCCATACCATAACTGTCTTTCATTCTGCTGTCTACATACTTGTGAATTTCTATGGCGCGGTCGATGTTAAGACCGTTGCTGAACACCACTTGCTTGGTGGCAGGGTCGATTCCGAGCGACTTATACTTTGCAATAATCTTCTCTACTTGTTCTTCTTCTACGCCGCTGTCTACACGCAAACCGTTAAACATCATCGCCATACGTTTAGAAAGGTTGCTGAAGAACACCTTGTCGCCAAAACAATCGTAGAGATAAATGCCGTTGTCGCCATCGTAAACGTCGCTGAATTTGCGCATTACGTTGAAGTTACATTCAAATATTCCGCTCACACATTCTTCAAATTCGATAATCTGATGGCTCATTGTTCCAATGGCAATAAGGTCGTATCGCATCGCAAGATAAACATTGCTCGTTCCTGTAAAACGCCCCGTCCAAGGGTGAAAGCCGCTGTCGTCGGTGTATCCGCCTTGCTCATAGACCTCCTTCATCGTACGAATGACCATATTCTGGTGGTCGAACGACATACGGCGACGCGTACCCATATCGCCTAAAATCAACCCATTTGAAAGAATTTTACGCGTCTTTTCTACACAACGTTCATACTCTCGCTTAGGGTTATAGGCGGTTATATGCCCCTGAAGATTGTGCATCAACTCCGAAACAATGCTTAAAATGGGCATCTCCCACATAATGGTAGAGTACCATTTACCACGCACTTTTACGTCCAAATGCCCTTCCTCGTCTTGTGTAACCGTAAGTTCGTGAGGGTTGAAGCGATAACCTCGAAGGAAGGTAAAGTACCATTCGGGCAGATAATACATACGTTTCTTCATGAAAGCAATCTCTTCTTCCGTGATAATCACGTTGGGCATATATCCCAACTGCTCGTTCAGCAGCTCGGCAAATCCCATTGGATAGACAGTTTCATTGCGGTCGAAGAATGTATATTCCACCTCAGCGCGAGGATAGGTTTGCAATATGTAGTACTGACAACTAAACGTATAAGCGTCGTTATCGGTGAAATGTTGAATTATTTGTCGCATATATATTCTTAATTCTCTACCTTGTTGTCAAGGCTTTATATAATGCAAAGATAATAAAACTTAATGGATAAGTAGGCTAACTCCTATTTATTTTGTACATTTGCACCTAATATTAATGATAAAGAACTAAACAAATGCAGAATTTAGTTATATATAATACGCTGCATCGGCAGAAGGAACGCTTCCAACCGATAGCTGCTCCCAATGTAGGAATGTATGTTTGCGGTCCTACTGTATATGGCGACCCACACTTGGGACACGCCCGTCCGTCGATAACATTCGATATTTTGTTCCGTTATCTGCAGCATATTGGCTACAAAGTGCGCTACGTTCGCAACATAACCGACGTAGGACACTTGGAACACGATGCTGATGACGGCGACGACAAGATAGCAAAGAAGGCACGATTAGAACAGCTTGAGCCTATGGAAATTGCGCAGTTCTACACCAATCGCTATCATGATGCAATGCGTGCGCTTAACGTTCTGCCGCCATCAATAGAGCCTCGCGCCACAGGACACATCATTGAGCAAGAGGAACTCGTGAAGGAGATAATGGCAAACGGCTACGCTTACGAAAGCAACGGCAGCATTTACTTCGATGTAGCGAAGTACGACAAGGACCATCGCTACGGTGTACTGTCTGGTCGTAACCTTACTGATATGATAAATAACTCGCGCGAGCTGAACGGCGTGGGCGAAAAGCGAAACCAAACAGACTTCGCATTGTGGAAAAGGGCTATGCCTGAACACATCATGCGCTGGCCTTCGCCTTGGAGCGACGGCTTCCCGGGCTGGCATTGCGAATGTACGGCAATGGGAAGAAAGTATCTTGGCAAGCATTTCGACATTCACGGCGGTGGCATGGACTTGGTTTTCCCTCACCACGAGTGCGAGATAGCACAGGCTGTGGCATCGCAGGGCGAAGAAATGGTGAAGTATTGGATGCACAACAATATGATTACCATCAACGGACAGAAGATGGGCAAGTCGCTCAACAACTTCATTACGTTGGAGCAATTCTTCACAGGCAACCACGAAACCTTAGAACAGGCTTATTCGCCTATGACCATTCGCTTCTTCATTCTGTCTGCTCACTACCGCGGAACGGTAGACTTCTCGAACGAAGCCCTGCAAGCTGCACAGAAAGGATACGAAAGACTGATGAACGCCATAGAGGATTTGAAACGCATTCAGACTGCTGCAGCAAGCGACGAGAATACCAAGAAGTTCGTTGCGGCATTGCGCCAAAAGTGCTACGATGCAATGAACGACGACCTTATGACACCTGCTGTCATCTCAAATCTGTTCGAGGCGTGCCACATAGTGAACCTGCTTATCGACCATAAAGCGCAAATCAGCGAAGAAGACCTAAAGGAACTCAGCGAAACGATGCGTCTTTTTGCTTTCGATATTCTTGGTTTGGTAAACGAACGTGGTGCCAACAACGACGCACGAGAGGCTGCTTACGGCAAAGTAGTGGATATGGTGCTCGACTTGCGTGCGAAAGCAAAAGCCAATAAAGACTGGGCTGTGAGCGACCAGATACGCGACGCTCTTGCCGAAGCTGGTTTCCAAGTGAAAGATACCAAAGACGGCGTAACTTGGAAGTTGGATAAATAAAAGATAAAAGCTAAACAAGGAGTTAAAGCGCAAAGGGAATCAGAAGGATAAAAACAACCTCTTGAAATTGCCCTTTACGCTTTAATTCCTTTTATTATATACGCACTGCGGTGCCCGAACAAGCCACCATCAGCATCGAACCGCCCTGCCCTACTGTCTCATAATCGATGTCGATGCCCACAATAGCGTTTGCGCCCAATTCCTGCGCACGTTGCATCATTTCCCGAACAGAAGTTTCCTTGCCTTCCTGCAACACCTTTTCGTACGACTTGCTGCGTCCGCCTACAATGTCTCTGATACCTGCAAAGAAGTCTTTTATAAAGTTTGCACCAATAATTGTTTCACCCGTTACAAGTCCTTTGTACTCTAAAATCTTATAACCTTCGATGTTTGGAGTTGTTGTAAGAATCATAATTTCTTTTTCTTTAAGTTTTAATTGGCAATCGCTTTGACTGCCCTACCCTTTTAACGGAATATTTCTCTAAAAGTTGTAATTGCCTTCTACTTTTGTAAAAATAATTTATAGGAAAAACGATAATTTCGATTTGGCATTGCGAAAGCGGCTCTTTTGCAATGCAAAACCTACGCTTTTACCGTGCAAAACAGCCGCTTTTGGAACGCAAAACAATAGGTTTTGCAACGCATTGATAACTAACGAGTTACACAAGATTTATGTTTGTGAAAAACTTTTACATTATTATCGTCTGTTTTCCGCCTATGAAACGAAGAATACAAGGGTAGCAGAACAGACAGCTAAAGGGTTCTTTCTATTCGGAAAAGCGAAACTATATATCGGTATTCGGTAAATATAGACCGACCATTAAAAAAACAATAAAGCATTCTTCTAATCATAATTGTAGTTAAAACCTATCTGTCTTTTTATTTGATTATCACAATATTGGCTATCTTTACGCCAAGAAAGACTGTATAGATGCTACTTGCAAATATATTATTGCTGGCCAATCTGTTTGCCGCTCAAGCGGATTCAACCGTCAGTAATACACAGCTTGATAATTATAAGGATTCAATTAAAATAGAGATAACACAGCAGCAAGACTCTATTCCCGAAGATACAGCAGTTCGGAAATATCCTTGGCGCACCGCAACACACGTAGTTGGTGCTAATCTTGCTATTCTCGCTTTCGACAGATACATACTCGACGCCCCCTTTTCAAAGGTTACGTGGAAGACGATAGGTAGGAATCTGTCGCCCACAAAATGGTATTGGGACAGCGATATCTTCAGAACCAACTTGTTTTCGCACCCCTATCACGGCTCAATCTATTACAACGCAGCACGTAGCAACGGCTTATCCTACGTTGAGGCGATACCCTACGTCGTTGGTGGAAGCTTGATGTGGGAAATCAGCGGAGAAATGGAACGTCCTTCCATCAACGACTTTTTGGCAACATCGGCAGGTGGATTGGCTATGGGCGAAGTACTACATAGAATTTCAAACCGCATTTTCGACAACCGCAAACGTGGCTGTGAGCGTGTCGTTCGCGAAATAATCGGTATGGTGTTGAACCCTTCCCGAGGTTTAACACGAATGGTAACGGGCACCGCTTTCCGCACAACCAACACTCGCAGCAGTCTGGAAACAATCAACAATACCCCACTCCACTTTTCCATTCTCGGAAGCGCGCAAATGCTCAACAGCCATACCACAGGTATAAAGCCTGACTATCGGCCTGTTTTCAACATCAGTTTCTCTTACGGTTCGCCCGTCAATGCCTCTAACAAACGCCCTTACGACTTCTTTAGAGTAGACTTAGGGGTTAGTCCCAGTATGGAACTATCGCTCGTCAGCAATGCAAACATCATCGGACAGCTGCGCCAATGGCCATTGCTGCAAACCAATAACAGCACGGCAACCATAGGATTGTATCAGAATTTCGACTTCTACTCCACCGATTCCATCAAGGGCACCGTGCCTTATAAGGTGTCTGAAGCCGCAAGTATGGGCGTTGGTGTAGCGTGGTACTATGAGTCAGGACGATTTAAATGCTTTTCCGAGCTATACTTCAATGGTGTTTTGCTGGGCGGTGCCCTATCCGATTATCACGACAACCGCTACAACCGCGATTACAGCGTGGGCAGCGGTTACAGCATTAAAAACTATTCGGGCATCGATTATGGGTCTTTCGTCCGCTTTCGCTTACTTTCCGATATGAAATACCTTGCTTCTTGGCATAGCTACGAAGATGAAGACGAAACAAAAGAATACGTTGATTACAGCGTTATGGGCGACCGTGGCAGGGCAGTAACCTTTCTTTTACAACCCAAAATAGAAATTTCGTTGTCGAAACATTGGTTTATGGAGGCTTCTTCGCTCTTTGTTTTCCGCAATTTCCATTACTGCTATCGCCCCAATTGCCACACAACGACTTACAATGCAAGGCTCGGAATCGGTTTCAGATTATAGTGCCGATTTCTTGAAACAGACTATCAGACAAAGCCCAAATAAATTGGCTATCGTTTGGACAATATGCCGAAAATTCGTATTTTTGCATTTCACGAATTACGACAACGAAAGGTAAGAAAGGTAAAAACAATATGGCAAAAGACAACAAAGGGCTCACTCCGATGATGCGACAATTCTTTTCGATGAAAGAGAAGCACCCCGATGCGTTAATGCTCTTTAGGTGTGGCGACTTCTACGAAACGTATTGCGACGATGCCATAGAAGCTTCTAAAATACTCGGCATAACGCTGACACGCCGAAACAACGGTGCAGCAGCGGGCGACGAGATGGCTGGATTTCCTCATCACGCACTCGACACTTTCTTGCCAAAGCTTATTCGTGCTGGAAAACGTGTAGCAATATGCGACCAACTCGAAGACCCGAAGAAGAAACGTGAGGCTTTGAAGGGCAAACGGGGCTTGTCTGCCGAAGACAAAATGGTGCGACGAGGCATAACGGAACTTGTTACGCCTGGCGTTGCTATGGGCGACAACGTGCTGAACTACAAGGAAAACAACTTCTTGGCGGCTGTTCACTTCGGCAAAGGTTCTTGTGGTGTGAGCTTTCTCGACATTTCGACAGGCGAATTTCTCACTGGTGAGGGCACGTTCGACTATGTTGAAAAGCTCATTGGCAACTTTTCGCCAAAGGAAGTGCTGTACGACCGTGCCCGAAAGTCTGACTTTGAACGCCATTTCGGTACACGCCTGTGTGTGTATGAAATGGAAGACTGGGTGTTTACCGACCTTTCTGCACGGCAAAAACTACTGAAACACTTCGGAACAAAGAACCTAAAGGGTTTCGGTGTAGACCATCTGAACAACGGAGTAATAGCTGCCGGGGCTATTATGCAGTACTTGGAACTGACCCAGCACACCAACATCAACCACATAACGTCGCTCGCTCGCATCGAAGAAGAGAAGTATGTGCGACTCGACCGCTTCACCATTCGTTCCTTGGAACTTGTCGCACCCATGCAGGAGGACGGTTCGTCGCTGCTCAACGTAGTAGACAGAACCATCACACCAATGGGTGGCAGAATGCTGCATCGCTGGCTTGTGTTCCCATTGAAGGACGTAAAGCCCATTAACGAGCGATTGGACATAGTGGAATACTACTTCCGCGAGCCCGATTTCCGTCAATGCCTGAACGACCAACTCCACCGTATGGGCGACTTGGAACGCATCATTTCAAAGGTGGCAGCAGGCAGAGTGTCACCGAGAGAGGTGGTTCAGCTGAAGATAGCCTTACGTGCGATACAGCCAATGAAGACCGCTTGCCTCTATGCGAACAACGAAGCCTTGAAGCGGGTAGGGGAACAGCTGAACCTCTGCGAGTCTATTCGCGACCGAATAGAGCAGGAAATAAAGCCCGACCCTCCACACTTGGTTGCCAAAGGCGACGTGATTGCGCACGGTTTCAACGCCGAACTGGACGAATTACGCTCCATTCGCGACAACGGAAAGCAGGTTTTGCTCGACATTCAGGAGAAAGAAGCGGCTCAAACAGGCATCAATTCGCTGAAGATAGGCTTCAACAACGTTTTCGGATACTACCTTGAAGTGCGCAATACCTTTAAAGACAAGGTGCCTGCCGACTGGATTCGCAAGCAAACCCTTGCGCAGGCAGAACGCTACATTACCCCAGAGCTGAAGGAATACGAAGCCAAAATACTTGGTGCCGACGAGAAAATACTCGCTCTCGAAGCACGTCTTTTCAACGAATTGGTGCAGGATATGCAGGAGTTTATCCCGCAAATACAAATCAATGCCAACCTTGTGGCACGCCTCGACTGCTTGTTGGCATTCGCAAACATAGCCGAAGAAAACAAGTATGTGCGCCCCGTGGTAGACGACAGTATGGTGATTGACATAAAGAAAGGCCGCCACCCCGTAATAGAAACCCAACTGCCGCTTGGCGAACCATACATACCCAACGACGTATATCTCGACAACGAGCAACAGCAGATTATGATGATAACAGGTCCGAATATGGCTGGTAAATCGGCTCTGTTGCGTCAAACCGCACTCATAGTACTATTGGCGCAGATAGGTAGTTTCGTCCCAGCAGAGGGCGCAAGAATCGGTTTGGTCGATAAAGTTTTCACACGAGTGGGTGCTTCCGACAATATTTCGCTCGGAGAATCTACTTTTATGGTTGAAATGACTGAGGCATCGAACATTCTGAACAATGTTACACCCCGCTCGTTGGTACTCTTCGACGAGCTTGGACGTGGCACAAGTACCTACGACGGCATCAGCATAGCGTGGGCTATCGTAGAGTATCTGCACGAACAACCGCGTGCTGCGGCACGTACACTCTTCGCCACGCACTACCACGAACTGAACGAAATGGCAAAGAACTTCCGCCGAATAAAGAACTTCAACGTATCTGTGAAAGAGGTGGACGGCAAGATTATCTTCGTGAGAAAACTGGAACGAGGCGGCAGCGAGCACTCTTTCGGTATTCACGTAGCCGACATTGCCGGTATGCCAAAGTCGATTGTGAAGCGTGCGAACGTTGTCTTGAAAGAATTGGAAGCTGACAATGCGCAGGTAGGCAGTGTAGGAAAGCCGTCGGCAGAGAAGCTTGAGCAGAGTAGGGAAGGGGTTCAGCTTTCGTTCTTCCAACTCGATGACCCTGTACTGACGCAGATACGCGACGAAATCATAGGCTTGGACATCAACAACCTTACACCTGTTGAGGCGTTGAATAAGCTCAACGAAATCAAGCGAATTGTACTTCCAAACAGCAAATAAGGTGTAAATATTTTTCAAAACAATATCCACTGTCTAACTATCTCGTTATCAACACTTTGCAAAACCTATTGTTTTGCGTTCCAAAAGCGGCTCTTTTGCACGGTAAAAGCGTAGGTTTTGCAGCGCAAAAGAGCCGCTTTCGCAATGCCAAAGCGCAGTTATCATTTTTTAAGAGAATTATCTTTACAAAACAAGGGCTATTTTCTGCTATAACAACTCCTTTACATCTAAAAAACTACTTCCCCGATTTAGTGCGATTACACTTCATACAAAGCATCTGACAATTGTCTTTTTCCGTCTTTCCACCTTTGTGCCAAGGTATAATATGGTCAGCTTCCATATCTTCAATATCGAAATGTTCTCCACAAATAGGGCAAATTCCTTGCTGCTTTTCATATACCGCACGACTTATACGCTGCTCGAAAGTGCGAATATTCAAATACTTTTCGTTTCGTGTAAGCACATATTCGTAAATGCCTTTCTTGTTCTGCACTTCATCGTCTGCCATAAGTTTCGCAACTTCATCTTCAAGTTTCTTTGTGTCTAACGGCTGTTGTCCAAACTCGTTGTAAAGTATTCCCCATGGCACTCCTTTCATTTCACGTCGGTAAGTTGGGAAAATGGTCTGCACCCAGTTTATAACTTGCACGAAATAGAGCCACAATTCGTTGGCATTGGCATCGTGTTGATGGTCTGCCATATATTGTCGTATCTTCTCATCGGGTGTTCCTTTCGCCCCATCGTTAATCCAACACAATACAAGCTGTAAAATTTCTTGGCGTATTGCTACACCTTTCACATACTTATCGCCCAATCCCATAGCAGGACAACCTGTCTTCGAGAAGTGGCGTTTTGCATCGGTGAGCCATTCTCCCGTATATACAGCATTGCGCAATTCTTGGTCGTAGAGCTTTTCTCCAGCTATATTGATGGTTTTAAACCATTCCAACTTCTCGCTGTCGGTACCTTCACAGAAGTAAACCATTAGTTCGTAATCCAGTATTTGCGCTTGTTGGTCGTCTGTCAGGGTGTGGAAATACTCTTCTTTTATAGAGAAATCGTTGCTAAGATATTGGCAAATACTAAGCGTGCGCTGCTGCCCGTCCAACACCTCGAAGCCACCATCGTCTTTTTTCACCCAATACATTACATTGAGAGGAAAGCCTTTTCGCACCGTGTCAATTACAGCATTGCGTTGTTCGTCTTTATAAACAAACTCACGTTGATATTTCGGACGAACATCAAGAAGTTCGCCATAAGCCACTACACCCTCTTCGGCATCATCTTTATATCCTTGAAAAAGGTCTTTTAATTTGATAGGTTTTAATTCTATTTTCATAATTACTTACTATATAAAGCTTTCTATATATATTTTATTATGCTCTCTTTTTTGTTTCACAAACAACAATATTATAAAGTCTTTCTTCTAATTAATATTCTTGCATAAATCTCTTTTCCACTAATAGTAAAGCGATGTCCATAATTTGGATTATCTGCAACGTATCTATCAATGCCTACTATTTCAAACTGCTTAGGGTTGTACTTATCCATAAAAGTTATTGGAACGCCCATTACTCCATCATAGTCCATCGGTATTTCCTTTACTTTATTAACGTTGATAGCATCATAATTATCGTACTTTGGATATTCTTCTGGACTATAACGTTTGTACAAAATAAGTTCTTCATGGCGTTTTTGAATATCAAGATTCGTATACCAACAGCAGTTACGGAACTTTACTAACTGTGTACTTTCATCATATACACCATTTGCAAATGTACGCCCAGTAGGGATAATATTAAAATAAGCATTTCCGCCTGAAAAGCCATTGCCGAGCCATAACTTATTATTTTTTATCAAAGGGAATATTTCCTTATAGGTTATTGCATTGTAATTACCTATTACAATGAAACTTTTATCATACTCTATTAACTGTGTAATATACTCACGGAACAAAGAAAAGGGCGGATTAGTAACGACTATGTCGGCTTGCTTTAATAGTTCTACACATTCTTTGCTGCGAAAATCGCCATCTCCTTTTAATGGTTTAACCTCTATTTCTTCATTATCAACGATATGGTTGTCGTTTTTATCGCCTTCGTAAACAATATAAACGGCTTGTTCCGAATTGTTTTGAGAGAAGGTATTGATTTCTTTACTCTTGTAGCAAGTAGCAATAAGCCTTTTCAAGCCCAATAGTTCAAAGTTCAGAGCAAAATACTTAAAGAAGTTGCTCACACGTGGGTCGTCGCAGTTGCACAGCACTGTCTTTCCCTTAAAATGTTGTTTGTAGTGTTTCATTTCTCGTTCTATATCGCCAAGTTGCGTGTAGAACTCATCGTTCTTAGCCTTTTTGGCTAAGGTTAAAGTTTTATTCGCCATAGTAAAAGTTACTTTGCACGAATACCGAATACTCAATTAAAAACGAGGAACGACCAAATACGAAAGAACGTGGACGCAAACTTATCCACGTTCTGAGGTACTTGGCCGAACCCACAATGCAGAAGATAAGTTAAACGCCCACGCATATTGCGCAGACGTTTACAACTTATTCCAACTGCATTGGTTCTTTCTACGGCCAAGTTTCCAGAACGTTTTATAGAATAAACAGCAAACGCTTGTTATTTATTTACCAACAAAAATTTGAGCTTTGTCGAACCATCAATTTCCTGATGGACGCTTTTACTCATTTGCAAACTTACACATTTTATTTCACATTATAAAGATTATTCACATAAAATAAGGTAAGAAGGGAATAAAAAAAGGCAGGAAAAACTTCCTACCTTTTATATTATTGCATATTTTACGCATTGTATTCTTTCCCTCTCGACCGCATAACCGACCATATACCGAGTGCTATAAACGGTATGCTGAGTATCTGTCCCATATCAATTGGCAAGCCAGCCTCGAAGTCTACTTGCACTTCCTTTGTGTATTCGATGAAGAAACGGAAAGTGAAAATAAGCGCAAGGCATAAGCCGAAGTAAAGTCCTGTACCCACTTTCTTAGGATATTTCCTATAAATAAGGAAGATAACCCAGAAGAAAACAAAGTAGGCAATCGCCTCGTAAAGCTGTCCGGGGTGGCGCGGATAGGTATCGACATCGTAGAAAACGAACGCCCAAGGCACATCGGTTACCTTTCCGATAATCTCCGAATTCATCAGATTGCCCAAGCGAATGAACACCGATGTTACGGTAGAACAGATGCCCATAAAGTCTAACACGACCCAAGCATTCAGCTTTGTGCGCTTTATGTAAAGGTAAAGACCAACGAGGAGTCCGATAACTCCGCCGTGGGAAGCCAAGCCTTGATAGCCTACGAACTTCCAACCGCCGCCAGCAAGGAACTTTATAGGGAGAAATATCTCAACGAAATGCTGCCACGAGTCGAAGAAGTCTTGCGGTTCGTAAAAGAAACAATGCCCCAATCGGGCACCGATAAATGCGCCAAGGAAGACGTAAACAAACATCGGGTCGAACTTTTCGTCGGCTATCTTGTGGCGTTTGAAGAGCCATCGCATAAGGAAATATGCAACGGCAAAGCCCACAAGCCAGCACATTCCGTACCAACGAATGCCCATTGAGCCGAAGCGCACAAGGTATTCGTCGGGTTGCCAAGCTATATAAAGCAGATTGTTCAGCATCTTTTATTCCTCCCTGAACTATACGTTGAAACGGAAGTGCATAATGTCGCCGTCCTGCACAATGTATTCTTTGCCTTCTACGCCAAGCTTTCCAGCTTCGCGGACGGCAGCTTCAGAACCGTACTTCAAATAGTCTTCGTACTTGATAACCTCTGCACGAATGAACCCTTTCTCAAAATCGGTGTGGATAACGCCTGCACATTGAGGGGCTTTCCAACCTTTCTGGAACGTCCACGCCTTTACTTCCATCTCGCCTGCGGTGATGAATGTCTGAAGATTCAAGAGGTGGTAAGCCTTGTTAATGAGGCGGTTTACACCGCTTTGCTCCAATCCGAGTTCGTCGAGGAAGAGCTTCTTGTCTTCGTAACTCTCTAACGACGCAATGTCTTCTTCGGTCTTGGCAGCAATAATCATCGCTTCTGCGCCTTCTTCGGCAGCGATTTTCTCTACTTGCTTGCTGTATTCGTTACCGTCCTTTGCACTGTTTTCGTCCACGTTGCAAACGTAAAGCACAGGCTTTGTGGTAAGAAGGAACAAGTCGTGAGCTGCCTGTTGTTCTTCTTTGCTCTCAAATTGCACGCTACGGGCGTTCTTGCCTTGCTCCAGCACCGCTTTATAAGCATCGAGCACAGACACCATTACCTTGGCATCTTTGTTGCCTGCAGCCGCCATTTTCTGCTGTTTGGCAAGTTGCGCCTCGATGGTTTCAAGGTCTTTCAGTTGGAGTTCGGTATCTATAATCTCCTTGTCTTCAATCGGATTTACTGCTGCACCGCCTTCACGAACGATATTATCGTCCTCGAAACAGCGAATAACGTGAATGATAGCATCGCATTCGCGAATGTTGCCAAGGAACTTGTTGCCCAATCCTTCGCCCTTGCTTGCACCCTTAACAAGACCTGCAATGTCTACAATCTCGCAGGTAGCAGGCACTATTCGCCCTGGGTGAACAATTTCGGCGAGCTTGTTCAAACGCTCGTCGGGCACGGTAATAACCCCCAAATTGGGTTCTATCGTGCAGAAAGGAAAGTTGGCTGCCTGCGCCTTGGCACTGCTCAGACAGTTGAAAAGTGTAGATTTGCCCACGTTTGGCAAACCTACTATACCACATTTTAATGCCATATTCTAAATAAACGTTTATTTTCTTTTGGTGCAAAAATACTGTTTTATTTTGATATTAATCATCAATAGAACATTATTTTGCACTTCGGTTCTAAATCTTGAGCATACTTTACGTGGGCTTTATTCGCCTCTGTCTTGCTACTGAAACGCCTTTGCTTCGGCTTCGGCGATGATGTTTTCTTTCTCGTTTACATCAATAACGGAAGGTTGTTCTTGCGTTTCTACAACGGAAAGGGTATCGCTTTGCACTGTACTCGACGGCAATATGAGTTCTTCCACTTCCGTTGTTGCAACGGTGTCGGAGTCTGTTGGTTCTTCCAAAGCAAGGCGGTTCTTCTTGGCTTCAAATATTCCATCAGCAAAATTCACCTCTTTGCGAATACGTTGGAGGGTTATTTTGGCTGCTTCTTGCTGACTTTCCTTCTTTGAATAGCCATTTCCTTCGCCACAGGCAATGCCTTCCAATACAACTTGGAAGCTGAAAGTGGGGCTGCCTTCTTTGTCTTTACCGAAAGAAAGCGGCTTAAACTCAAGATTTATCTTGTGTTTCTGTGTCCATTCTATGAGTTTCGACTTGAAGTTTACTTCCTTATAAGCCACCTTATCAATATTGATAAGCTCGCCTAAGATTTGCCGTTTCATAAACTTCATGCAGGCTGTGTAGCCGTGGTCAAGGTATAACGCGCCTACCAAAGCCTCGAACGCATTGCCGCCAAGATAGCTATTGTGCGACTGCGAGTGCCCGCTTGACAGAATTAACTTCGTTATTCCCAAGTCGTTCGCCAACTTATTGAGGGTCTCGCGCTGCACTATCTTCGAGCGAGTATTGGTAAGAAAGCCTTCGCGTTTGCCAGGGAAATGCTCATAAACAATATCGCCCACGATGGCATCTAATATGGCATCGCCCAAAAACTCTAAGCGTTCGTTGTTAACGGGCTTTCCTTTCTCGTTCCTTCGTGCCACACTCTTGTGCAAGAGTGCCGTTTTATAGTAGGAAAGATTGTGAGGAAGCACCCCTATTATTTGGTATAAAGACAAATAAAGCTCCTTTTCCTTGCGGAAAGGGAGCTTTATTCTATCTATTATTTTATTCAGCATACTTCTTGAAAATCACGCAAGCATTGTGGCCACCAAAGCCGAATGTGTTGCTAAGTGCAGCACGTACTTCGCGTTTTTGAGCCTTATTGAACGTAAAATTCAAATTGTAATCAATTTCTTCGTCCTTATCGTCCTCTTCGTGGTTGATTGTTGGAGGGATAATATCGTTTTGAACAGAGAGCACACAAGCCATTGCTTCAACTGCACCAGCAGCTCCAAGCAAGTGTCCTGTCATACTCTTGGTAGACGAAATATTGAGTTTGTAGGCAGAATCGCCGAAAAGCTGAACAATAGCCTTTACTTCTGAAACGTCGCCAACAGGAGTTGATGTACCGTGAACATTGATGTAGTCGATGTCTTCGGGCTTCAAACCTGCATCGTCGAGTGCTGCTTGCATTACCAAATTTGCACCCAAGCCTTCTGGGTGAGACGCTGTGATGTGGTGAGCATCGGCAGATTCGCCCTCACCAACCAACTCTGCGTATATCTTAGCACCACGAGCCTTTGCGTGTTCTAACTCTTCGAGAATCAAGCAGCCTGCTCCTTCACCCATAACGAAGCCGTCTCGGCTTGCTGAGAATGGACGTGAAGCGCGTTCTGGGTCATCATTGCGAGTTGAAAGTGCGTGCATTGCAGTGAAACCGCCTACTCCTGCCTCGGTAATAGCGGCCTCAGCACCACCACTGACAATCATATCAGCCTTGCCCAAGCGAATTAAATTGAACGCTGTGGCAATAGCATTGGTAGACGATGCACAAGCCGATGTTGTGGTGAAGTTAGGACCGTGGAAACCAAAACGAATGCTGATGTGTCCAGAAGCAATGTCGGCAATCATCTTTGGTATGAAGAAAGGATTGAATTTAGGGCCGTCTTCCTTATGAAGTGCGTAATAACCGATTTCTTCTTCAAAGGTTTTAATACCGCCAATACCAACTCCGTAAACCACACCGATGCGATTTTTGTCGGCTTTCTCCAAGTCGATGCCACAATCTTCTACACCTTGAATGGCACTGATGAGTGCCAACTGTGTGTAACGGTCGAGCTTACGCGCTTCTTTACGGTCGATATAATCGTTCACATTAAGGTTTTTAACCTCGCAAGCGAACTTTGCTTTAAAATTAGTTGTATCGAAATAAGTAATAGGAGCTGCACCACTCTTACCTTCAAGCATTGCTTTCCAAGTTTCTTCAGGATTATTTCCCAATGGAGTAACTGCACCAAGTCCTGTTACTACTACTCTTTTTAATTCCATTAATTTGCTGATTTAAATTCTGTCATCGTGATTACGAGACGCTCTTAGGTTTCTTTCAGATATAGAATTAAGGAGTTAAGCAAAGGGTTCTACTATACACTTATGAAACGTAAGTAAAACGATTGGCTTAACTCCTTAACTCTTTTTTCTTGTCTTAGAGTCTGAATGAACGAAACCTAAGTAAGAAATAAGTAAATGTTAAAGATTAAAAGTCAGTTGGAAGCCGAAGCTCCCAACCATCATTTATATATCTTCTTACTTTGCGTTCTCTTGGATATAAGCAATAGCATCGCCTACAGTAGCGATCTTTTCTGCCTTATCGTCTGGAATAGAGATACCAAATTCCTTCTCAAACTCCATGATAAGTTCTACTGTATCCAAAGAATCAGCACCAAGGTCGTTTGTGAAACTTGCTTCTGGCTTTACTTCTGCCTCGTCTACACCGAGCTTATCTACGATAATTGCTTTTACCTTTGATTCAATTTCTGACATAATTGTTAAGTTTTAAAATGTTTACTATTAACTTTCTAAATTCTAAAATTCGGCTGCAAAGGAAAGATAATTTTTTCATACACGCAAATTTTTTGCTTAAAAAAGCACTCATCTATGCACAAAACATATACATTTGTGCAATAAAAACAGCACTTTTGATATTATATTGCGCTAAATCAAGCCATTATAATAGATGATTATAACATTACTTCCATTTGTTCGGTACATCGTTCTCAACCATATTGGCACATCAATTTAATGTATTTTTTACAACATTGAGGCTTTCTCGGATAAAAATGCCTTGCTTTTATTTTGTGTATATGATTTATTTGAACTATATTTGCAGAAAAATTAAAAGAGCAGAAATATGTCATTTACGGAACATTGCAATGAGATTTTTAATCAAGCTATCCGCGATTACCACATCACGGATAATGTAGACACACCTATTAATAATCCATACGAAAGAGATTCTATTGAAAACAGATTGTATTTGAAGTGTTGGATTGACACGGTTCAGTGGCATTTTGAAGACCTTATACGCGACCCGCACATCGTTCCTGAAGACGGAATGAGCTTGAAGCGTCGCATCGACCGTTCCAACCAAGACCGTACAGACCTTGTAGAACAGATTGACTCTTACTTCCGCCAACTCTATTCGGACGTGAAAATACAGGAAGGAGCCACTATCAATACTGAAAGTCCGGCGTGGGCAGTAGACCGCCTGTCTATTCTTGCGCTCAAAATATACCACATGAAGGAGCAAGCTGAACGCACCGACGCATCGGCAGAACACATTCAGAAGTGCCAGAACAAGCTGAACGTGCTGCTCGAACAGCAGGTAGATCTTGGAACGGCTATCGACCAATTGCTCGACGACATTCAGGCAGGACGCAAGTACATGAAGGTTTATCGCCAGATGAAGATGTACAACGACCCAGCTACAAACCCTGTACTCTACAAAAAGTAAAAGGTGAAGACCGACCACATCATCATCATACGGTTTTCTGCTATGGGCGACGTTGCTATGACGGTTCCTGTGGTCTATTCCCTTACACATCAATATCCCGACCTTCGCATCAGCGTTCTTTCCCGTCCATTTGCCAAAGCATTCTTCAGCCATATGCCAAAGAATGTGGATTTCATTGCAGCCGACTTGAAAAACGAATACAAGGGCATTAAGGGACTGAACCAACTATACGGCAGGCTGAAGGCAAAACAGCCTACAGCCATTGCCGATTTCCACGATGTGCTACGCTCGAAATACATACGAACACGCTTTACCCTTTGCGGATACAAGACAGCGCACATCGACAAGCACAAGAACGGTAAGCGCAAGCTGTGCCGACAGAAGGATAAAGTAATGGAACAACAGCCCACATCGTTCCAGAACTACGCAGAAGTTTTAAGCAAACTGGGCTATCCCATCGACCTTTCTTTCACTTCTTTATTCGCAAACGGTGGCAATCAGCTGTCGCAGCTCCCTAATATAATAGGTGAAAAGCCCGACGGCGAACGCTGGATAGGCATTGCTCCCTTTGCTGCCCACAACGGCAAGATGTATCCAAAAGAGAAGATGGAAGAGGTGGTAAAGGTGCTTTCCACCGAATACAGCAATCTCCGAATATTCTTTTTTGGCGGTGGAAAGGAAGAAAAACAGATACTCAACACGTGGGCTACGAAGTATAAAGGCTGCACTTGTGCATCGGAAGTGCTGCACGGACTGAACGAAGAACTCGTATTGATAAGCCATCTCGACACAATGATTTCGATGGACAGTGCCAATATGCACCTTGCTTCGCTCGTCGGCACGCGCGTTGTAAGCATCTGGGGAGCTACTCACCCTTACTGTGGCTTCCTCGGCTGGAACCAAAAAGAGGACGATGCCGTGCAAAACACCGAACTGGAATGCCGCCCTTGCTCCGTATTCGGCAACAAACCGTGCCACCGTGGCGACTTCGAATGTATGTACAGCATAGCCCCAAGTGCCATTATTGAGCGGTTAAACTTGTAATATAGTTTATTTTATACTGCAATTAAGTCTAAATAACAACATCTACTGCAAAACAAACCTGTACAAACTCCTACCCATACACCTTACTTTACAGGGGTAGAAATAGTGTAAAGAATTTTTCAAAGTATATCTATCGTGTAACATCTTCTTTATCAGCGCATTACAAAACCTATTGTTTTACATTGCAAAAGCGGCTGTTTTGCACGGTAAAAGCGTAGGTTTTGCGTTGCAAAAGAGCCGCTTTCGCAATGCAAAATCGAAATTACCGTTTTCTCAACGAATTATCTTTACAAAACCGAGGCGATTTTCCCACGTGTTGGCTGAAAGTTTCTAGAAATCCTAGGAAGACTAGAAACACTATATAAACCCTTTCTTATCCAGTGCCAAGAAAGCAATAAACCACGCCCCAACTTACCCCAACACCGCCCTCAAGCAGCAAAAAAGGAAAACCATATCCCATCTTATTTCTACCAAACAATTACCTTCAACTGCCCGTTCTTTTCCGCTTTTCACCAAATTAATTCGGTAAAAGACTTGTTATACCTATTAAAATTTGTAATTTTGCAACTTGGATAGTAACACATTGTTAATAAATGGACTAAGCATAGGGTAGGGGGAAGCCGTTTCGCCTTACCGAAATTATGGTTCACAGACAACGAAATAAAAATAAAACAAACATAAGAATGGAATACAACTTCACAGACATTGAGAAGAAATGGCAGAAGAAATGGGTTGAAAACAAAACCTATAAGGTTGTTGAAGATAAGAACAAGCAAAAGTTCTACGTGCTGAATATGTTCCCATATCCATCGGGAGCAGGGCTACACGTGGGGCACCCACTCGGCTACATAGCCAGCGACATCTATGCACGCTACAAGCGTCTGAAGGGTTTCAACGTGTTAAACCCAATGGGATACGACGCTTACGGATTGCCTGCCGAGCAGTATGCCATTCAAACAGGACAGCACCCGTCCATCACAACCGACAAGAACATTGCACGATACCGCGAACAGTTGGACAAAATAGGCTTTTGTTTCGACTGGGACCGCGAAGTGCGCACCTGCGACCCACAGTACTATCATTGGACGCAGTGGGCTTTTCAGCGTATGTTCGAGTCGTATTACGACTATAACGAGGGCAAGGCAAAACCCATTTCCGACCTCGTTCGCCACTTTGAAGAAGAAGGGACACTCAACCTCAACGTAGCACAGAGCGAAGAAAAAATGTTCTCTGCCCGCGATTGGACGAGCATGAGCGAGAAGGAACAGCAAGAAACGCTGATGAACTACCGTATCGCTTATCTTGGCGAAACAATGGTGAACTGGTGTCCGGGTTTAGGAACGGTGCTTGCAAACGACGAAGTTGTAGACGGTGTCAGCGAGCGTGGCGGCTATCCTGTTGTTCAGAAGAAAATGAAACAATGGTGTTTGCGTGTGTCAGCTTACGCCCAGCGTATGTTAGACGGCTTGGAAAAGGTGAGTTGGTCGGACTCTATGAAAGAGACACAGCGCAACTGGATTGGCCGTTCAGAGGGTACAGAGGTTGTATTTAAAAGCTTTACACCCGCAGGCGATAAGGAAATAGAACACGACATCACCATTTTTACGACACGTGCCGACACAATGTTCGGTGTAACCTTTATGGTGCTTGCACCCGAAAGCGAATTGGTTCCAGAGCTTACGACTGACGAACAGAAGGCGGAGGTAGAAGAATACTTGGCGTACGTGAAGAAACGAACCGAGCGCGACCGTATGACCGACCGCAAAGTTACAGGTGTCTTCACAGGTTCTCATGGCATTAACCCCTTCACGGGCGAGGATTTGCCTATCTATATATCAGAATACGTGCTTTCAGGCTATGGCACAGGTGCAATTATGGCAGTGCCAGCGCACGATAGCCGCGACTATGCGTTTGCCAAACACTTCGGTCTTCCAATCCGTCCGCTTATCGAAGGTGCCGACGTTTCGGAAGAAAGCTTCGACGCAAAAGAAGGTATCGTCATCAATAGTCCCGAGAAACCAGTTGAAGGAGGCTTCTCTTTGAACGGACTTACGGTGAAAGAAGCCATTAAAGCTACCAAGAAGTATGTTACAGAACAAGGTTTGGGTAAAGTGAAAGTGAACTATCGCCTGCGCGATGCTATTTTCTCACGCCAGCGTTATTGGGGCGAACCCTTCCCAGTTTACTATAAAGACGGTATGCCTTATATGGTTCCAGCAGATTGTTTGCCGCTCGAATTGCCTTCAATCGACAAGTTTGAACCTACCGAAACGGGCGAGCCGCCATTGGGACGCGCCAAGGCTTGGGCTTGGGACGAACAGAACAAGAAGATTGTAGACAAGGAATTGATAGACAACAAGACTGTTTTCCCATTGGAACTGAACACAATGCCGGGCTTTGCAGGCAGTTCTGCATACTATCTTCGCTATATGGACCCACACAACGACGAGGCTTTGGTGGGCAAGGAAGCCAACGAATATTGGCAGAATGTAGACCTTTATGTAGGCGGAACAGAGCATGCAACAGGACACTTGATATACAGCCGTTTCTGGAACAAGTTCCTTTACGACTACGGTTACAGCTGCAAGGAAGAGCCATACGAAAAGTTGGTGAACCAAGGAATGATACAAGGACGTTCCAACTTCGTATATCGTATCAATTCAGACGACCATTCCAAAGCTCCCGTATTTGTGAGCCACGGACTGAAAGGCGAATACGAAACAACGCCTATCCACGTAGATGTGAACATTGTCCATGCCGATGTGCTCGACGTTGAGGCTTTCAAGGCGTGGCGACCCGAATACGAAAACGCCGAGTTTATACTTGAAGACGGTAAGTATATCTGTGGTTGGGCGGTAGAAAAGATGTCGAAGTCGATGTTCAACGTTGTCAATCCCGACGACATTGTAGCGCAATATGGTGCCGATACCTTGCGTTTGTACGAAATGTTCCTTGGACCTGTCGAGGCAAGCAAGCCTTGGGACACCAACGGTATCGACGGTTGTTTCCGCTTCCTGAAGAAATTCTGGAAGCTGTATCAGCAGGAATTGAACGACAACGAGCCTTCAAAGGAATCGCTGAAGAGCGTGCATAAGCTCATTAAAAAGGTTTCGGGCGACATAGAACAGTTCTCTTACAACACTGCTATCTCTGCTTTCATGATTTGTGTGAACGAGTTGGGACAGCAAAAATGCAACAATCGCGAACTATTACGCACATTGCTCATACTGATAGCACCGTTTGCGCCACACATTGCCGAAGAACTATGGGAGTCTATCGGCGAGAATGGCAGCGTCTGCGATGCACAATGGCCGACTTGGGACGAAGCCAATCTGGCTGAAAACGAAGTTCAGCTGACCATTTCGTTCAACGGAAAAGCTCGCTTCCAAATGACTTTCCCAACCAATGCCAGCAAGGAAGACATTGAAAAGGCAGCTGTAAGCGACGAAAGAAGTTTGAAATACACAGAAGGAAAGACTATCGTAAAGGTGATAGTTGTACCAAAGAAGATTGTAAATATCGTTTTTAAATAAAATAAAAACGGCACATTCGTGAACTGAAAGTACAGCCACGAATGTGCTCAATGATTATCAGGATATGACAGTAAATCAACAATTAATCAGAAGCGAGGTAAAAGACTACGTCTTAGTAACACTCGGTCTGCTTCTGTATGCAGCGGCATTCACGGTATTCTTAATGCCTTACGAAATTGTAACAGGTGGTGTAACAGGTTTATCAGCCATTATTTACTATGCAACAGAGTTTAAACTGGAGAACACTTATATGATTGTCAACCTCGCATTGTTAGGTGTTGCGTTGAAAATCTTGGGCTTTAAGTTTATGATGAAGACCATTTATGCAATCGTGGTCTTATATTTTATGCTGAAATTTGCCCAAGAATTAATGCCCGTAGATGCGAGCGGACACTTCGTAAAGATACTGGGCGAAGACCAAAAGTTTATGTCGCTCATCGTGGGGTGCTGTATTACGGGTACGGCAATGGCTATTATCTTCCTCAATGGCAGCAGTATGGGCGGCACGGATATTGTGGCAGCCTGCATAAACAAGTATAAAAACATTTCGTTGGGGCAGGTATTGATGGCTGTCGATATATGCATCATCGGCAGTTGTATGCTTTTCCCACAGTTCGGAACATACGTAGAACGTTTACACAAAGTTGTTTTCGGTTTGTGTACTATGTTTATTGAGTGCTTTATGCTCGACCACGTAATGAACCTAAGACGTCAATCGGTGCAGTTTCTCATCTTTTCAAAGAAGTATGAAGAGATTGCTGACGCCATTATGCAAGAGCGCGACCGAGGCATAACCATACTCGACGGACACGGCTGGTACACTGGAAAGGACGTGAAAGTAATCTGCTTAATGGCAAAACGCAACGAAAGTCAGTCTATTTTCCGCATCGTTAAGATTATCGACCCATCGGCATTTGTCAGTCAGAGTTCAGTAATAGGTGTGTTCGGAGAAGGCTTCGACAGCATAAAAGTGAACACAAAGAATGCCGAGAAGGTGCTTTCGCAAGTCTATCCGACAACAAACAACGAACAATAAAATGAAAATAGTATTTGCAACGAACAACAAACACAAGCTTTCTGAGATTAAAGACATTCTCGGAAACGACTTTGATGTTGTGTCGCTAAAGGATATTGGCTGCGATGTGGACATACCCGAAACAGCCGAAACATTGGAAGGAAATGCAAGCATAAAGTCGCATTACATCTACGACAACTATCATTTGAATTGCTTTGCCGACGACACAGGGCTTGAAGTAGATGCCCTTAACGGCGAACCGGGTGTGCATTCGGCACGCTACGACGAGCACACCGACCACGACAGCGAAGCCAATATGCGCAAACTGCTCCATAAGTTGGGCGATACAACAAACAGGAAAGCCCACTTCCGCACGGTGGTTTCGTTGATTATCGACGGTAAGGAACATCAGTTTGAAGGCAGGGTAGAGGGCTATATCGCCACCGAAAAGTCGGGAACGGAGGGCTTTGGCTACGACCCTATCTTTGTTCCAGAGGGCTACGACAAGAGTTTTGCCGAACTTGGAGAAGACATTAAGAACCAAATTTCGCACCGAGCTCGTGCCGTTCGCAAGCTCGCCGAATATCTAAAGCAACTGTAATGAGTAAGAGTTTGTCCATTCTGCTGCCCACTTACAACTGCATTTGCACCGCACTCGTCGGCGAATTGCAGCGACAGTGTGTAGCAGAAGGGGCAGATTTCGAGATTATTGTAGCCGACGACGCATCGCCCGACAAACGGTTCATAGCCGAAAACAGAGCCATTACGCGCCTCGACGGTGTGCGTTACATAGAGCGGGAACGCAACGTCGGTCGGTCGGCAATCCGCAATTATCTTGTTTCGCAATCGTCGAAAGAATGGATTTTATTCATCGACGGCGACCTTTCGCTCAACAATACCCAGTTCATACACAACTATCTGCAAGCCGAAGGCGACGTCGTAGTGGGCGGAATCAGCATTGTTGAAGACGAAAACAGATGGGGCAACAACCTCAGATACCGCTACGAGCACGCTTCAAAAGAAGCTATCAGTGCCGAAAACCGAAGGAAAACACCTTATCAGCACCTCAGCACCAACTTTATGGCGCACCGAAAGCTGGTAGGAACAACCCCTTACAACGAGGAAATAAAGCACTACGGCTTTGAAGATGTGTTGCTTGGAAAACGCTTCAAAGCATTAAACGCCCATGTAAACCACATTGACAACCCCGTTTTGTTCGACGATTTCGAACCCAACGAAGTGTTTCTACACAAGACAGAAGAAGCCCTGCGCACCCTTTCCACCTTCCAAACAGAGCTGAAAGGCTATTCAAACCTGTTGGAAATGGCTGAAAAGCTACACAAAATGCACACCGACAGGGTAGGGGCGTGGCTTTACAAACTCCTACATAAACCATTAAAACACAACCTTAAAGGCAATAATCCGAGTGTTTTCTTGTTTAATATCTATAAACTCGTTTATTTCTTACACTATAATTCGATAAGAAAATGATAAAAAGAACATATATATTTGCACTCGCTTGCTTGCTTCTTGTGCTTCCGCTCCACACTTTCGGCAGTGGCATAGGTACGTGGAAAAACTATATGGCATACAGCAATGTGCAGTGGATAGAGAAGGGCGGCAACCTGCTTTATGTGCTTGCGTCCGACAATCTTTACACTTACAACGAAAAGGACAACAGCATTCAGACCTTCGACAAGGTAAACGGACTGAACGATACCGACATTGACTTCATCGCATGGAACAACGTTGCCAAACGCTTGGTTATCGTTTATGCCAACCAAAACATAGATATGCTTACCCAGAAAGGCGAAATCGTCAGCTTGCCCGACTATTACAGAAAGGCGATGACAGCCAACAAGAAGATAAACAGTCTTTATACCGATGGGGCATATTGCTACGTTTCAACTGGATTTGGCGTGTTGAAGATAAACGTTGGCAGGGCTGAAATCAGCGATACCTACAATCTTGGCTTCAACGTAGACTATACTTACATCGAAGGCAATTATATTTACGCTGCAAGCAGCGAACGAGGACTCTACCGAGCCTTGCTTTCCGACAACCTATTGGATAGAAACAATTGGAAAAGAACAGGCGACTTCGTTGCACAAAGCAAAACCATTGCGCCCGAACTGATGGAGAAAGTGAAGCCGTTACTGCCAGGCGGACCCAAGTACAACCGCTTTTTCTTTATGCAATATCTTAACGACCGCCTCTATACAACGGGCGGAGCGTTCGAGCCGGGCGCAGTAGGACTCAACCAAGCAGGCACCGTTCAGGTGTTGAAGAAAGACGAATGGAGCATCTTCCAAGACGAATTGGACAAGATAACAGGCTACTACTATCACGATATGAACTGTTTGGCAGTAGACCCACGGAACCCCGAACACGTATTTGTGGGCGGACGAGCAGGCTTATACGAATTTCTGAACGGCAAGTTAAAGAGGTATTTCAACAAAGACAACAGTCTTCTGCGCCCCACCATAAATAAAGGTATGGAGTTGGGCAACGACTATGTGCCAATTCAAGGATTGGTTTTCGACCGCAAAAACAACTTGTGGATACTGAACAGCGGTACCAAAACAACTTCATTGCTGAAGCTTTCGCCCGACGGAACTATGACCGACCACTCTAAACCAGAGCTGATGAACAAGGGATTAAGCCTGCAAGTGATGCGCCGACCCATTCTCGACAGCCGCGGTTTAATATGGTTTGTAAACAGCCACTACGAAGCACCGGGCTTGTTCTGCTATAATCCTGAAACCGACAAGCTAAGCGTTTTCCATAATTTCAAGAACCAAGACGGCTCGTCCATTATGGTTATACAAATGCGTTGCGTGCAGGAAGATGCCTATCAGAACCTTTGGATAGGCACGAACGTAGGGCCGCTCCGACTCACTACCGAGCAGATGCAAAACCCTTCAGAGGCTATTTTCGAGCAGATAAAGGTGCCACGCAACGACGGAACAAACCTTGCCGACTACCTATTGGCAGGCGTAGACATTTCGTGTATGGCGATTGATGGCGGCGGACGCAAGTGGTTTGGCACGAATGGCAACGGTGCTTACCTCATCAGTGCCGACAATATGAAGCAGGTACAACACTTCCTGAGCAGCAACAGCAAGCTCCTTTCAAACAACATAGAGAGCATTGCCATCGACGACAAGACGGGCGAAGTGTTCTTCGGAACAGACAAAGGACTTTGTTCGTATATGGGCGATGCAACAAAACCGTCTGACAATCCAGACAACGGCGATGCCTACGCCTATCCAAACCCTGTCCGCCCAGACTACAAAGGACTGATAACGGTAGTTGGCTTAGCTTACAATTCCGACGTGAAAGTAGTTACCACCAACGGCATACTTGTGGCAAAGGGCACGAGCAACGGCGGTACATTCACGTGGGACGGCAACGACTTAAACGGAAAACGTGTGGCATCGGGAATTTATATGGTGCAGACGGCTGACCAAGAAGGCAATAACGGAACAGTATGCAAGATAGCAATCGTGAACTAACGAAACCCAAGCGCAAACACTGGATAGACCTTTTGCGGGGCTTCTGTATGGTAGCTATATTGCTCGACCATACCGAAATATACTACACAGGCGACAACATCATCGGCTACAACTACTATGTAGCCAATGTGTTGGTCGCCTTTTTCTTTCTCTCAGGCTATCTTTTCTACAAGGAAAAACCGTTTTCGCTGCGCCATAAGCTCACCTACATCGCACGCTACTTGCTGTTGCCCTACTTCCTGTTCACCACTTTCATAGCCATTCCGAAAGCTTTCGCACACGGTTTCGATGTTACTGACACCCTGTTCTCCGTCCTCGCAGGGCAAGCATCGTGGTTTGTAGCTGCCCTCATCGTTGCAGAAATCGTGTTTTCCACAGCATTATGGGCGTGCAAAGGCAAAACTTGGGGATTGTCAATACTCGCCCTTGCAGCCTCAGCAGCTTGTTATCTTCTTTCCACACATTGTTCCGACCTTTATTGGCAAATAGAAAACGCCTGTATGGCATTGCCCATTCTCTGTTTCGGCTACTTCTACCACAAGTGGGAAAGCGTTTTCCACCGTTTCCACAACCTATCATCATCATTCTTTCTATTCGTACTTTTAGTTATCATAAAAGTATATGAACATACACAGGGCATAACTCTGCTTGTCGAACCCATACGCATCAACAATTGGTACGTATTTGTTTTCGATGCCTTTGTGTGCACCCTGTTCCTCGTAAGTTTAGCCAAACAGCTGAAAAGCGTTGCTTGGTTGGAATGGACAGGACGCCGCAGCCTCGTCTACTACTTTTTTTCTGGCGGCATACCCCTCATTGTTTCCGCCCTGCTCCAACGCACCGATATGGGCTATTCGGGGCACTACCACCGTGTTCTCCTCGCCTTCCTGCTCGTCTACGCCCTTACTTCCATTATTGCGTGGGCAGTCTACCGCTACTTAGGCTTTATTGTTCAACAGCCTCCAAAAGCAGCAGACAAAGCGTAAACCACTGCAAAAATATCCCACAAAATTCTTCTTTCCCAAATTACTTACGTGTAAATAATAATTTATCTACACGTAAAGAAATATTTTTCTACGTGTAAGTAAATATTTCTTTACGTGTAAGTAATTCACCTAACAAGCAATTCTAAATGATTATCCACGTTTTATTTTTTTAACCTATCATTTTTTATAATGCCAGTATTAACTACTAATTTTGTCCAAAATCAATTCTTGCTGAAGAGTAAAAGAATTATCCAAAAGCATTCTTTTAATAGTTTGCAGATTTAAATAGCAATCATTATATAATGTAAAGAAAGTTTTTTATATGTAGGCGCACTATGAATAAAGCTATCCTCTTTATATTCTCTGGACTGCCAGCAGTAGGAAAATCCACGCTTGCAAAGTCTGTTGTAAAGTATTTCGAAGCGGTTTACCTACGCATTGATACCATTGAACAAGGTTTGAAAGACTTATGCCATATCGATGTTGAGGGGGAAGGCTATCGGTTGGCATATCGTATGGCAGCCGACAATCTGCAATTGGGCAACAATGTAGTGGCTGATTGCTGCAACCCTATTGAACTGACAAGGCGAGAATGGGAAGATGTTGCTGTCAATAACAACTGCCGTTTCGTAAACATTGAGGTTGTTTGTTCGGATAAGACAGAACACAAGAAGCGTGCAAAACAGAGAAATGCAGAAGTAGCAAATATGAAACTGCCTGTGTGGAACGACATAGAAAACCGAGAATATCACGAGTGGCACAAAAACCGCATCATCATTGACACAGCAGGAAAGACCATTAAACAATGCCAAACCGAACTAAAAGAAAAGGTTGCCGATAGTCTTTCGCAAAAAGGAGATGGTCAAGAATATGAAAGCATAGACGATTCGCTGAAAGCAACCATCATAGAAAAGCTCTGTTATACAAAATTTGTGTATGACAGAATAAACCGAAAGCTCGGACTTTATCTATCGCCACAAGAAATAGAAAGTTTTATTTCAGACATTATCATGCATACAGACACGAATCATTTCCTGAAAAAAGGAAAGAACTATTATATAACTAATGATACAGAACATATCCGTATCACCGTTAACTCTTGTACATTCAGAGTTATTTCAACTGATAAAATATAAAAAAAACAATGGCACGAGCAACAACAAAAGTGGATTTAATAACATCTGCTAATGGACAATTTGAGAAGATGTGGAAGCTCATAGACAGTATGAGCGAAGAGCTACAGACAGCAACCTTTGCAGAAAAAATGGCTGCAATGGGCAAAGAAGCACATTGGAGCAGGGACAAAAATCTGCGCGATGTACTTGTTCATCTGTATGAATGGCATCAGTTGTTACTGAATTGGATAAACTCCAATCGTGAGGGAGAATGCAAATCTTTTCTTCCTGAGCCTTATAATTGGAAAACATATCCAGTAATGAACGTGGAGTTTTGGAAGAAACATCAAAACACATCGCTATCAGATGCAAAGGCAATGTTAAAAGAAAGCCATCAACAAGTAATGGAATTGATTGCAACTTTCTCTGACAACGAACTCTTTAACAAGGGCATATTCGATTGGACGGGCACCTCTACGCTTGGTTCTTATAGTGTTTCAGCAACTTCAAGCCATTATGATTGGGCGATAAAGAAAATAAAAGTACATATTAAAACACAATAAACAAACAATAGAAATCTTATAATAAGGCTAATAAAGAAACGTGGAAGATAAGAAAAAAGTATGGAACTACAAACAAAACGCCTGCTATTGAGAGCATGGAAAGAAAGCGATGCTGAAGCATTATACAAGTATGCACGGAATCCGAATGTTGGTCCTATTGCTGGTTGGCCACCGCATACAAGTGTAGAGAACAGTCGTGAAATTATAAAGGCAGTACTCTCTGCTCCTGAAACCTATGCGGTTGTGTTGAAAGAAACGGGCGAAGCTGTCGGCAGCATTGGGATAATGACCGCAAGAAGTGAAATCCACAGTGCAAAAATGGCAGACAATGAGTGTGAAATAGGTTATTGGATTGGTGAGCCCTATTGGGGACAAGGCTTGATTCCTGAAGCCGTAAACAAATTGCTTCGGTATGCTTTTGAGAACTTACGGCAAACTACGGTTTGGTGTGGATACTACGATGGCAACGAGAAATCGAAACGAGCACAAGAGAAATGCGGATTCGTTTACAGCCATACAGAAGACAACAAACCTGTTCCATTGCTGAACGAAGTTCGCACAGAGCATTTTACCAAAATCACTTTAGAGGATTGGAAAAACAACATCGGTAATTTGAAGTAAATAACAAGGGAGGTTATGGCAAGAATAAACTTAATAATGATGCTTCTTCCTTTCGTGTTTATGATTCACGAATACGAGGAAATTATTATGTTTAGACGTTGGATAGACAGGAATAGGGAAGAATTGAGAAAACGATTCCCTAAAATCGAATCGTTCTTTACCCGACGAGGAGTTTTCGATTATTCTACTTCCACCTTTGCCGTTGGTACTGCTCACGAGTTCATACTTATTTCTGTTGTTTCGTTTTGCTCCGTTTGGACAGGTGAATATCAATGGTGGTTTGCTGCATTGACAGGGTATTCCGTTCACCTTTTAATGCATATTGCGCAGTGGATTGTATATCGAAAATATGTGCCCGTTATCATTACAAGCCTCCTGACATTGCCTTACTGCATCTATTCTTTTGCTGAATTCTCAAAAACAACAGTTCTATCCTTCTCGCAAATGCTTTTATGGGCGGCCATTGGCATTGTTCTTACCATACTAAGCTTGTTTTCTGCATTCTTCTTTATGGATAGGTTTCAACGTTGGGAAAAAGGTAATAAATAGCAACTACCCTTGTCAGCATAGATTTGAAGATAATAAAAACCGCTACCAAACGAAGCAAAAACTGTTTGATAGCGGTTTGTTTGTGCTGATAAGAATATGCTATACGTCTAATTAAGCATTGAGAAATCAATCTATGAGAGCTAAAGTATTAACTTTTAAATAGCGATATACCCTTTCCGCATTGCTATGAGAAAGATTTTATTTCGGCTGTATGATAATCGTTACCTTTACTTGTCCGTAGTTGCCACTATTGCGTTTCAGCATATAGATGCGAGTTTGCTGGGGCTTTTCCACCACAAGTAGGGTAGTATGTTCGTTATTTGCCACCTTGTCGGTCCAGCTTCCCGTACGTGCTTCGCGTTTAAATGCGCGGTAAAAGGTATTTCCTTCGCCATTATCGGTTTCGAGTGTCTTCACAACTTTCACCACTTTTTGGGTTTGCGGATTGCGTTTTACAGCTGTTGTGAAGGAAGAACCACCCGACGAAGAATAACGTTCCACAAGATTGTCGATGCTGTTTTGCGCCTTTGCGGCAAGCGTTGTCAGCAAGCAAACAATGAATGTTATTATGTATTTCTTCATTTTTTCCTTCCTTATATTTATGGTTTTGTATCGTTGTTACAGCGTTGTTTCGCCGTCAGTATTCAACAGTTGTTCCAATGCTTTGCGCTGTTTAGGGTCGTCAATGCTTTCAAGCACTTCCGTTTCGGCATTTTCTATCACGGCTTGACTCTGTACTTTCTGTGCTATTCGGTCGGCTTCGGCAAACGTTTCCTTCAGTTTTCCTTTTATTTCGTGCAGATTGTCGTTCCTAACTCCATTGACAATAGTGTAGCTTCCTGCATATTTCCTTGCCAATTGGTGGTCTTGATACTGCCCGTAAAAGATATAAATGCCAAGCAAAAACAGTAGAGAAGCAGCAATGGCGATGATGCGACGAAGCGTAACAGTGTTTGTTCGTGTCAGCTGTTTTGGTGTTTCTTCAATATGTTCGGACAGTTGCTGAACGGCAGCAAAGTCGAGAAACATTTCCCGATAGTGCAAGTATTCGGGCAATACATGCTCCGAGCGAAAGTAAGCGTAAAGGCTTTGCTCCTCGCCGAGTGTGGTTTCGCCGTCCAAGAACTTGTCAATCAGTAGTTTTATTTCTTTATTTTCCATTTTTATATTGCTTTAAAACTGCTCGTCTGGCACGACTGACAGCCTGCCGTATGGCTGCTTCGGTACTGCCCGTAATCTGTGCAATGTCGGCATATTCCATTCCGTCGATGTGTCGCAAACGCAGAATGGTTTGCTGGAATGTAGGCAAAGCGTTCATAATGCGCAACATTCTGTCGATGCGTTCATCGGTTTCTGTACGTTCTTCCGCCTGTATGGCTTGCAAACTGCTTATTGCCGTGTGTGGCATAGCATAGCGCAGGCGGTCGATAGCAATATTCCTAGTAATGACAGAAGCGATGGGCATGAGCGGCAAATTGAGTTCGGTATGTATCTGCCATAGTCGTAACATTGCATCTTGCACAATGTCTTCCGCCTCATCGCTGTTTTTCAGATAGCGCAGGGCGATGCTAATGAGTTTCGGTCGCGCGGTGGCGGCTTCTTGTTTAAACTCTGTTTCTGTCATTCACAGGCAGTTAATACACGCTTTTAATATTTATTCAACTTGGAGCTATCTACGTGTGAAACACCTTGATTGTCTATCTGAACATCATCGGCAGTACCTGCAAGCGTTACTTCGCCGAAGCCTGCATTTGTTACCACGATGCGTTGGCATTCCAAATCGGCTTTTACTTCCCCGTTTCCAGTATTATTAATCCTGCCTTCACCTCCTTTAAAGTTAAGATTAAACTCGCCGTAACCCGAATTTACAATGTCCAATAAATCGGTTTTTGTAGCTTTCAGTCTGATTTCTCCATTGCCAGCATTGTCTATTCTGCCTTTCTTTCCGCTGAACGTAACCTTATATTCGCCCGCCCCGCTGTTTATTATCTTGAAGTCATCAGAGCTTACAGACGATGTTATATCGATGACACCAGTTCCATCAAACTTAACTTTCTTCGCATTTATGTTTATCTTTCCATCTACCACACCGCTCATGTTCAGTGTCAGCGATTCGCTTGAAAGGTTGTCTATATGCAACGAATTTACACCACTAAGGTCGATTTTCATGTCTCCACCTTTCATGTTCTTCGCCTTAAAATCGTTCACACCGTACATATCGATAATGTCCATACGAGGCGATGTTATTCTTATGATGGGTGTCTTCTTGCATTCGTCCTTGTCTTTATGCTTTGTGCCTTCCTTCCAATGTATTCTGAGAAGTCCGTTTTTATTGCTCACCTCCGTGTTTGCAATGATGTTTCTGGGTGCTGTAATACTGACACTGTATGTGTCGCCCTGCACGTATTCCACATTTCCAATCATACCAATGTCAATCCCGCTAAAGCCTTTCACATTGTAGCTTTGGGTAATAATGGCTGTCGAAGTAGTAACGGTAATGGCATTACGTTTCTCTTTTGGCTTTGTTGCACAGCTGTTCATCACTCCAAGAAGTATGGCACAGCAAAAAAATAGTCGTTTCATAAGCATTTTGTTTTGATTGTTTACCCTTAGTACGTAGTAAGCGTGGCTTTGTGACATCAATCCGATAAATATTTTTATTATATAATAAATGCTGCCCACTACAACTTTTTATATTGCATAAGATTAAGGCAGACTTTCCAATACCAGTACTTGTTCCTTTCCATTGCCTTTGTCTTCGCAATAAGCCAAAGTATAGTTGTAGGCAAAGATACACATTTTCTCGAATAGTCTATTTTAGTAATATAACTTATTTCATAAACGAAAAGAAGATGATAAGAATGTAAATATTTTTTATAAACATATATATTGTATAACTAACTCGTTATCAGAGTATTATAAAACCTATTGTTTTGCGTTCCAAAAGCGGCTGTTTTGCACGGTAAAAGCGTATGTTTTGCATCGCAAAAGAGCCGCTTTCGCAATGTCAAAGCGCAGTTATCACTTTTTAACAGAATTATCTTTACAAAAATAAGGTATTCATCTTGTTTCATATTCCAACACAATGATATAATGAAAAATTTGGTTATTAAACTTAAAATAAGTAACTTTGCCATAATCATTAACTGCATTTGACTTATGGCAACACACCCATTATGGACGGAAGAATATTGGCTTCTGCTCTTGCAAATATATCTGAAGAAACCCATAGGCATTAAACCAACTTACGCTCGTTCGATGGTTGAGCTTAGTTTGGAACTGCACATTCCGCCACGTATGCTATCGGAAAAGATGGAACAACTTGCAAGAAAAGACATTCCAAGCCTGCAAACACTTTGGGAAACATACGCCAACAACCCCAACAAGCTGCGAAAAGAAGTGAAACGCATAAGGGGAATGAAAGGATTTGGAAAGCCTGAGAAGTTCTACGAAGGTGTGGAAGCAGAGGAAACCTTTGAAAAAGACTTCCTGCCTATAGAGAAAGCCACCGACCTGACGCCTGCTGCACTCATCGTTGTGCTCGATTTGTATTTCCATCTCACCCCTATCACAATGGCAGAAGAAACTCCCGAAGTGAAAGAAGTGGCACAACTGTTGGGCATAACCGCCCGCCGAGTGGTGGAAATTATGGACGTATATCGGTTTTGCGACCCTTATCTGAACCACGACGACCTTATGATTTCGCCCCTTTTGCTGCCTTGTCAGAACATTTGGGATAGATATGGCAACGCCGATACAAAGAAACTTTCTGTATTGGTAGAAGAATTGCACCATTATTTCAAATGATTATGTTTCTTTTTTCGTAATTTTGCAAACATAATTCAGGTTATTATGGCACAAGAACAAATACAGATACAAGAGCAACGACAACTGCAAGTGCAGCGACTTTCGCAGCAACAGATGCTGCAAGTGAAGTTGCTTGAAATGCCATTGACCGAATTGGAGGAAAGTGTAAATGCCGAATTAGACGATAATCCTGCATTGGAAAAAGGACGGGAAGAGGGCGAACTCTCTGAAGGAACAGACAACACGGAGGTTGGCAACGACGATTTCGACGCACAACAGGAACAGCAAGAGCGACAAGACGCACTCGACAAGGCACTCGAACGTATGGGAGGCGACGACGAACTGCCTGTCTACGACGGACGGCAACGCCAAGACAATGCCGACTACGAGGAAATTGTGTATGGCGACACTACATCGTTCATCGACAAACTCAACGAACAAGTGGGCGAAAGGGTGCTTACCGAAAGGCAGAAAGCCATACTGGAATACCTCATTGGCAGCCTCGACGACGATGGATTGCTACGCAAGGAGCTTGATGTAATAGCTGACGAACTTGCCATTTACCACGGTATAGACTGCGAAGAACAGGAAATAGCCGACACGCTGAAGCTGTTGCAAGACTTCGACCCTGCCGGTATTGGCGCACGCTCGCTGCAAGAATGCCTGCTCCTGCAAATAAAACGCAAGGTAACAGATGGAGAATGGGAACGCAACGGCAACGTGTATGGCTATCTGAAAACCATTTTTACCGAACACTTCGATGCTTTCACGAAGAAGCATTGGAACAAGATACAAGCTGCTCTATCGCTTTCCGACCTCCAAATAAAGGCACTGCAAGCCGAGATACGCAAGCTGAACCCAAAGCCTGGAGCATCGATGGGCGAAACAATGGGCAGAAACGTGCAGCAAATAACGCCCGACTTCATCATCGACACCGACGATAACGGAAACATCAGCTTCACTTTGAACTACGGAAACCTACCCGAACTGCACGTTTCGCAGAGCTTCAACGATATGTTGGCAGCCTACAAAGACAACAAGCAGGGTATGAACCGACAGGAAAAAGAGGCGTTGCTCTATGCAAAAGGCAAGGTGGAAAAGGCTCAAGGCTTTATAGAAGCCATTAAGCAACGCCGAAACACGCTTTACACAACGATGAAAGCCATCATCGAAATACAGAAGAAATTCTTCCAAGAAGGCAACGAAGCCGACTTGAAGCCTATGATATTGAAAGATATTGCCGAGAAAACAGGTCTCGATATATCTACTATTTCGCGTGTAAGCAACATTAAATACGCACAAACAAGGTGGGGAACATTCCCTCTTCGTTTCTTCTTTACTGACAGTTATACTACGGAAGACGGAGAAGAAATGTCTACAAGAAAGATAAAAGTGGTTTTACGGGAAATCATCGATAATGAAAACAAACAGAAACCGCTTAGCGACGACGCTCTGGCAAAGGTGATGAAAGAGAAAGGTTTCCCCATTGCAAGGCGCACAGTGGCAAAGTATCGTGAGCAACTGAACCTACCCGTAGCCCGTCTGCGCAAGGAATAAGCAAACCAAGAAAATTGGTACGACACATAAAAATATGAACGAAAAGAACATCATATTGACTGCACGAATAGCGAGTATGCTACTCACGCCATTCTATCTGCCCGTTGTGGGTATCTTGGCGATATTCATTTTCTCCTACCTGAGTATGTTTCCGTGGCAGGTTAAGTTGTCGTTGATACTGATGGTTTATCTTTTCACCGTGCTCATACCGAGTTTGCTCATTCATCTTTACAGACAATACCACGGCTGGACGCCTTTACAGTTGGGACAAAAGGAACGCAGAATGGTGCCCTACGTTATTTCCATACTCTGCTATTTCACTTGTTTCTACGTCATGAACCTGCTGCATTTGCCGCATTTGATAACGTCTATCCTGATTGTGGCATTGGTTATACAAATACTTTGTGCCATTATCAACGTGTGGTGGAAGATATCTACCCACACCGCAGCGATTGGTGGCGTGCTGGGAGCGTTGCTGGCATTCTCTTTTATGCTTAGTTTCAATCCCGTGTGGTGGCTCTGTTTGGTCATCATAGCATCGGGAATAGTGGGTTCGAGCCGCATTATATTGCGACAACACACGCTTACACAGGTTACGGCAGGATTCTTTTTAGGCATCATCAGCGCATTTTTTACAATCATATTAATATAAAAACAAAAAATAAAAACAAAGATATTATGAAACCATTGGTCAGCATTATTATGGGTTCTACAAGCGACCTTCCAGTCATGGAGAAAGCTTGCAAGTGGTTGGAACAATACGAAATACCGTTTGAAGTGAATGCACTTTCGGCTCATCGCACCCCTACGGCAGTAGAAAAGTTTGCCAAAGAGGCGAAAGAACGTGGCATTAAGGTGATTATTGCCGGTGCAGGTATGGCGGCAGCATTGCCTGGTGTTATTGCAGCCTCAACCTCTTTGCCCGTAATCGGTGTGCCTATCAAAGGTATGTTAGACGGCTTAGACGCCATGCTTTCCATCATTCAGATGCCTCCAGGCATACCTGTTGCCACCGTAGGCGTAAACGGTGCACAGAATGCAGCGATATTAGCAGCTGAAATGATGGCACTCGGAGATGAAGAAATTGCTAAGAAAGTAGAACAATGGAAGGCTACTTTAGGGCAGAAAATAGAAAAAGCCAACCAAGAATTGGCTGAAATAAAGGACTATAAATTTAAGTGTTAAGAGAAAGGAACCCAAGCATCGAAGGTTAAGACAAGCGTAAGCATTGCTGAAATGCTTCAACCGTACGTCTTTATTCGTATTGCTCAACACCCTAAAACTTAACGCTCGAAAGGTAAAAATGATAGATTTATTCAATTACGAACGTAGGAAAAGTTCTGTTACACACGTTGGTGCGTTGGATATGGGAGGCGATAATCCTGTCAGAATCCAATCAATGACAACCACAAACACCAACGACACCGAGGCGAGTGTGGCGCAGGCAAAGCGCATTATCGCTGCGGGCGGTGAGCTTGTAAGACTTACTACACAAGGAAAACGCGAGGCAGAAAACCTCAAGAATATTAATGCGCAACTGCGTGCAGAAGGTATTACGACACCTCTCTGCGCCGATGTTCACTTCAATGCGAATGTTGCCGACGTGGCAGCACTGTATGCAGAGAAGGTTCGCATTAATCCTGGCAACTATGTAGACCCCGGACGTACATTCAAGATATTGGAATATACCGACGAGGAATATGCCAAAGAACTCAAAAGAATAGAAGACCGCCTAACACCTTTTATTCAGATATGCAAAGAAAATCATACGGCGGTGCGCATAGGTGTAAACCACGGCAGCCTTTCCGACCGTATTATGTCGCGTTATGGCGATACGCCCGAAGGCATTGTAGAGAGCTGTATGGAGTTTCTGCGTATCTTTAAAAAGCACGATTTCAACGATATTGTTATTTCCATCAAGGCTTCCAACACGGTGGTAATGGTGCGTTCGGTGCGCCTTCTTGTGGCTGAAATGGGGAAAGAGGGTATGAACTATCCGCTCCATCTTGGCGTTACGGAAGCTGGCGAGGGCGAAGACGGACGCATAAAGAGTGCTGTGGGCATTGGTGCGCTGCTGAACGACGGCATTGGCGACACTATCCGCGTGTCGCTAAGCGAAGAACCCGAATGCGAAATACCTGTTGCAAAATACTTGGCACGCTATATTCGTCAGAAGAAAGGACATATTATTGTTCCTGCCGAAACCTCCAAAGACTTCGATTATCTGCGCCCTGAACGCAGAAAAACCAAGGCAGTGGAAAACATCGGTGGCGAAAACGTTCCTGTTGTAATAGCTACCCGCAACACAAAAGAACAAAATGCCGACGTCGCTTCTACGCTTCCAACGCCCGATTACATCTACGTAAACGATGCGTTACCAGCAGAGCTGAAGAGCGGACAGAAATATATTATCGACTACAATGCCTATATTGAATTGGCAGCAAAGGGCGAATTGCCTTCCGAAAACGTTTTCCCAATCTTCCCAACTCCTGCCATTCCGTTCATCGGAACCGTGAAGTCGAAGATGAAATTCTTGGTTCTGAAGTATGGAACACCGTCGGAAGAGTTTCTCGCTTGCTTGAAATACCACCCCGAAGTAGTGGTAGTTTGCGTAAGTTCTCATCAGAACAAGCTCGCCGAACAGCGTGCGTTGGTTCACCAAATGATAATTGCAGGCGTGGAAAACCCTGTCGTTTTTGCACAGATGTACCAATTCTCGGCTGACGAAAGCAATGAAAACGCCAACGAACCAAGCGCAAAAGAACAATTCCAACTATCTGCTGCCGCCGATATGGGCGCATTGATGATTGACGGACTGACCGACGGTTTGTGGCTTATGAACAATGGTAACATTTCGCAAGACGATGTGGAGCAAACTGCTTTTGGCATTCTTCAGGCAGGCAGATTACGCATGGTGAAGACCGAATACATATCTTGCCCTGGTTGCGGTCGCACGCTTTACGACCTCCGCACCACCATTGCACGCATAAAAGAAGCCACAAAAGGTATGACAGGCTTAAAGATTGGCATTATGGGTTGCATTGTAAACGGTCCCGGCGAAATGGCTGATGCCGATTATGGATACGTCGGTGCAGGTCTGAAAAAAGTGAGTCTGTACCGCAAAAAGGTATGCGTAGAGAAGAACATACCCGAAGAAGATGCCGTAGAACATTTGCTTGCACTGATTAAAAACGACCAAAAATAAAGCTATAACATACGTTAGTTCGGTATAAGAAAATAGGTTAAACAGAAAATCTCTCAAGTATTCTTTAGGAAACTTCCTACTGAAACTGTGAGAGATTTTCTGTTTAATTTTGTAAAGATAATTCTGTTAAAAAGTGATAACTGCGCTTTGGCGTTGCGAAAGCGGCTGTTTTGCATTGCAAAACCTACGCTTTTACCGTGCAAAAGAGCCGCTTTTGGAACGCAAAACAATAGGTTTTGTAATGCGTTGATGATTAGAGAGTTAAGCGATAGTTATCTTTACGAAAAATATTTACACCTTTATTACCTTCTTTTCGGTCATTGCATAACGTGAATTTGGTGTAAGAACTAAACGAATAAACTTCACTTCTTTTTGATTATAAGCATATTGAATTATAATCAGTTCTTTCTTTAAGCATCTTATTGGTTTAATTCTATTGAAAACAAATATGGCGTCATACCCTTTGGGATATGACGCCATATTTATTTGTATCAGTTATTATATCGACTTAAAAGTCAAATTCAATTGGAAAATTACATACCTATTCCAGTGCCAACTCCACCAACTTGATTGTCGTTTTTCTTTTCTTGGAAGTCGTTAGATATGTTGCTCTTATTTGTTTGGAATTGTTTCTTGGTGTTACCGAAGTTCCATGTAAGGGTTAAACCTATTTGCTGAACATGTATAACCATATTCATCTTTTGTGTAAAGTCGGTACCTTCGTTGTGTTGAGTGTATTCCATCTTGCCAGAGAATGGTGTAAAGTAGTTCACACTTACATTCAGCTTTTCCTTGAAGAAGTCTTTTGCCAAGGCAATGTTTATCATATTGAAACTGCTTCCGTGTCCTTGCAAGGTGTGTCGCTTCGTCATACCACCCGTATTGATGCTCATCTTCACGTTCCAAGGCAAGGTTTGTTGCAGTCCGATGAATGCCATTGCCTGCCAAGCATGCTTCTTTTGGTTGAGTTTATCGGAACGCATATCGCCATAATCGAAGCCACCGTTAAGGTAGATACGCGTGTTTGGCGTTATGGAATAGTTTATAAACGTGCTGAAGTTGGTCCAACGACTGCGTACAATGTTGCCGTAGGTAGTGTTCAATATGCCGTTGGCGTCCATAAACGAATACTGTTCTATCTGGTTGTTCGCAAATGCTTCGCCCAAAGTAAGGTTTATCATAAACTTCGGAGTAAAGGCATTGAACACAAGACTAACGTTGTGGCTTTCTTCCACATCGAGGTTTGGATTGCCATAGCTGAGTACAGTCGGTGTAGAACGGTCGATGTAAGGGTTGAGGAACGAAATTCCAGGGCGCAATATGCGCATACTGTAGTTCACACCGATATTGATAGCAGCACCGATATTATAAGTGAAACTTGCTGAAGGAACCAAATTACCATAGTTCTTCTTGAAATTATCGCCCTTTCCAAGTATGAATTCGACATTCTCCCATGTATGTTCGTAGCGTGTACCAGCCTTTGCACTAAATTTTCCCAACGTGAGTTTATACTCTATGTACGAAGCTAAGATACTCTGTTTGTTCTTGTAATTCACGCTGTTGTTGGTATCGAAGACTTCCTTACCGTCTATAATATTATAGAATTTAGAATCAGAAATGTTTCTGCGACCAATGAATTTGGCACCAGCATTAAGTGTTTGGTTCTTCGACAACGGTGTTGTATAGTCGGTTTGGAACGTGTGTTCTGTGCCACGTGTATCTGCATCAGAGTAGAGATTGTTCAGTTTGAGGGGTATTCCTGTTGGCAATGGGTCATAAATGTTGCGACTTTCGGTTGCTGCAGGAGCTGTCGTGAACAAATAACTCAAGGTTATATTGCTTGTTCGTTCACTGTTCAGGAAGCATTGATAGTCTACGTTTCCATTGAAAGAAGTACTTTTATTGAGCGACATCATGTCGTTGCCATACGAGAAACCGCTGCCAAACTTTCCACCTGAGAAGGTTGTAATAGGGTGTCCCATAGTTTTTATACTGTAATCCATTAATCCAATAGAAGCACCAATGTTGCTCATAGAATCCAATTCGTAGCCTAAACTGATGTTAGCCATATTGAAAGGCACCTTTGTCCTACTCTTTTGGAACGAATACATCTTTGTTCCGTCGGTAGAAGTACGTTCGTTTGTAATTTCTGCATCATTGGTTTCCATATGGTTGTGCATCGCATTGATACTGTAAGTGAGTTTTCCTTGCTGTCCGCTGACAAACATAGAGCCACGCCAACCAAAGTTGCTTACCATCGCACTCGCATTTCCGTTGTAACCATTCATTCTCTGTTGAGTTCCAGTAGTTTTGTTCATAACGATGTTCAGCACGCCGCCGACACCTTCGGCATCGTACTTTGCACCTGGGTTGGTAACAACTTCAATCGACTTGACAGATGAGGCCGGCATCGATTTGAATATCTGCGAAGGATTGGCAGAGAACATTACGTTCGGCTTTCCGTCTACATAGACTTTGAAAGAACCTTGTCCGTTCACGGTAATGTTGTCTTGTCCATCTACCGTTACCATCGGAACCTTGCGCAACATATCGAGCACTGTCTTCGATTTGCTGTCCACATCATTCTCTATATCGTAGCTCATCTTGTCGGTTTCCATCTTTACGAGTGGCTTTTGTGCTACTACTTCCACACCCTTCATCATCTTTTCATCGTCTTGCACCAAGATAGTACCAAGGCTTAAAGTAGGATTTGCAGCGCTAAGGTGCACTTTTCGTGTTATCATCTTACGTCCCATAGAACTGATTGTAACAGTAAAGTTGCCCGTTCCGTCCACCTTCTGCAATATTTTACCACCGTCGTCGGTAACAGACATTGCAACAGGCTTGTCCATTTTTCCACCTTTGAACACACGAATTGTAGCAAACGGTTCGCTTTCACGCGTAAGCGAATCAAGCAATTCGCCTGTAATTGTTGTCGTTTGGGCATTCATAGCTGTGGCTATCCACACCAATGCCAATGTCAGTAATGTTTTCTTTATCCTCATTGTTCGTTGTTTTTTATTTTGCTGCAAAGATAACTATAATATAAAAAGGTCGAAAACAATTTTCGACCACTTCGCTTATTCTTTTCGACGAAAAAGCGTTTTCAATTCACTTGCGATGCTATTTTGTGGCGTATTCCCTTCATTGATATAAGAAAAGCCTTGGCAGAACCAAACTTTAAATTCATATCCAAACGAACAGGAATATGGTTGTCGTCGTCGGTAATAAAGAAATTGGCAAGGTTGCGCCACTTTCCGTCTTCCTTTTCATAGTAAGCAAGCTCCAAACAACGATATTTTTTATCGTTGTCAGCCTTTATTGTTTTCTTACCATTATATATTATTCGTGCTGGCAACAGAGTTTTTCCACTTATCAATGGGAAGTCTACAACATATCCTTTCTTCCAACTTGCAGGATTAAAGCTTCGTGCACGCAGGAAAATACTCATCATATCGTAAACACATTCCTTTTGCGAACTGGTTTTCCAATGTTGTTCTCCATCGTTGTCTATTCGGTGTTGCTTTGTCTGAACTTTCCCATTCGGATAAGAATAGAACACTTCGTCTACCGTATATCGCTTTCCTTCCTTTGCACCTTTGCGATAATAAAGCGGTGCCAAGTCCTTTGTATTGTAACAAAGCAGTGTATCGCGCATTACGAAATAGTTGTCCAACTTTCCGTTTCCACGTGTTGTAAGCGAGGCACGATAGGCAGGTGTGCCTTCGTAAATAGATGAAACGGTGTACCATGAGGCTGTTCCTACCTTTACCCAAACAAATTTCCAGTTAAAGTAAAGGTTATAATTCAAGTATTCACCATCATTGAAAGCCGTGTTGCGAAACGAGCATTGTGCCGAAGCTGATACAGAAAGCAACAATAAAACAGACGCTATATAAAACTTTAACTTTTTCATCTTATTCCCCATTTTTCTTGTTCGTTACATTATATTCTTATTTATTCTTTTCAAAAGAAAAAAGAAAATAGTAGTATGATAGGTTGTGGATATCGTTTATAAGTTTTTTATCAATTCCTTGCATATTTGGTTATCAACCCGTGAATAAAAGTTATCCACACTCCTATGCTTTGCTTTCTTATTGATATTCAACCAATATTTGCAGTTATCCACATTTCCACTCTATCCTGCAAAGATAATAAGTTTATATCTTTTATCTTACAAAAGCTGTGTAAAACTTCTATAAAAGCACATTAATAACTCTGTGTTTATTCTCTATAACTTTGTTCCGTCTTGTTTGTTGTGGATAAGTCAGAGATTATTTTAAAGTTATTAACCGAGTTATCCATAAAGTTATCCACATTTGAAAATTCTCAATGCCTACTTTTCAACAACAAAACGAAAAGTTGTTTCTACCAATAAGTTTCTATTGAATACGAACCATTACCTTATATTTTCTTCTCGAAACGAATGCGTTTTCCCGTAGTTGGGTGCGTAAATTCAAGATATTCGGCGTGCAGGTAGAGTCTGTCTGCACGTTTTCCGTATAGCGTATCGCCAAGAATGGGGCACGCCAAACCTTCAGGGTGTGCACAATGAACTCGCAATTGGTGTGTGCGCCCTGTTATAGGACTTAGTTCCACCTTTACTGCCTCGCTATAACGACTGTCTGACAAAGGCGTTTTTCCTATTATTCTATAATGTGTAATGGCTGATTTTCCTTTGTTTCTATCTACAATCTGGCGCGGTCTGTCGAGTACATCGGCACACAATGGTAGCGAAATAGTGCCTTTTTTGGGCAATTCAACCCTATCTAACAACTTGGTAGATAGCAAGGCTACATAGCGTTTCTTAACTGTTTTTGCCTTGAATTGTGCCTGCAGATGCTTGTGTGCTTGTTTGTTTCGTGCCACCACAAGTAGTCCGCTGGTTGCCATATCGAGGCGATGCACGATGATGGGCGTATCGTTGTTGTTCCATCGTTGGCGCAAGATGGTTTCAACAGATGGTCGGTTGCTGCGCCCAAGCATGGTGAGCATACCGCTTGGCTTCACTATAATTGCCAAATCGGGGTCTTCGTAAACAATATCTATACTTTGTTCGCTTTCCGTTTCCAACGCATTGGCAGCCACATTCATACCTTTTAATATCCACGTCAGCAAGGGTTTACACTTCCCATTGCACGCTGGATAGAACTGTCCGTGCTGCCGTATCTCGGTTTTCGGCGGCTCTCCCCACCAGAACATTGCCATTTCCACAGGGCGCATACCGTGCGAAAAAGCGTATTGAAGCAGTTTTGGTTCGCAACACTCGCCCGTTCCAGATGGTGGAAACAGCGTCGCCTGTTCGCCCATAGTGGCAAAATGCGTGGCGAGTACCGACTGCGGACTATGTTGCAAATAGTAATTGCGGAAGATAGACAGCAAGTCGCTACGCTCGCCCTTTGCATTCAAGAAAGTGAATTGCGAGAAAAGCCAACGTTGAAGTTCATCAGACTTGCGTTTACGAATATTCTTCAGCTGCGCTATTTTCTTGTTATACTCCTCCGTTTCTGCTTCTGCCGTTTCCAACAACGCTGCATACCGCTTCTTGGTTCGATGCAATTCTGCCTTCATATACTGACTTTCGCGAATCATTTCCTTTTGTTCGTCCTCCGAAACAAAGGTTTTCTTCCGCCGTTCGTCGCGCAACTGCTTCGCTACTGCCATTGCCTGCTGTGCCTCTGCCACAACTTTCTGCGCTTCAACTTTAAGGTCGGCAAGTTTTTTTACTGCTTTTGCATAATCGTCCGACTGCTTCAACGTTTCAATTTCGCAGTTTAATGCCGTTATTTCAGCTTCGTGCGTCTTAAAATATCCATCGGACTGCAAGTAATCGAATACAAGCGGCACGAAACCATCGTCGCTAACACCTTCCAATTGTCCCGAATAAGCTTGCAGATAACCTAACTCGCCCTTGTTTTCCACTATTAGAACGCCAAACATTTTGCCCTCTTTCAGCACAGGGAGCGACTGTTGCAACAAAGTGGCAGCAATGCGTGCAAGCGGAGAAGGTTCGTAAAAGAAAGGATTGGGAAAGACTTTCGCCTTGCCCAAAGCTGCCACCTCATTGCCATTTGGCAATCTATGAAAACACTTATCTTCCATTTTCCGCTGTTTTTATCCTATTAAAGAATAGCCTTGCAAATATACTGCTTTTCGTTCGCAATACTGCTCCCACACTGCAAATATTATGTTTACGAACATTTTTTATTTAGATTATTCAATGCAAGACAATCTACTTATACGAGTATAAAATACGCCTGAATTTCTTGTTTTATAATCGGAAAACAAACAATAAAAGTGTAAATATTTTTCACAAGTATAACTATTATATAACTATCTGTATATCAACGTATTGCAAAACCTATTGTTTTGCGTTCCAAAAGCGGCTGTTTTGCACGGTAAAAGCGTAGGTTTTGCATCGTAAAACAGCCGCTTTCGCAATGTCAAAGCGCAGTTATCACTTTTTAACAGAATTATCTTTACAAAACGTTATAAAAAAAACGATTTGCAAATGCTGAATATAGGCAGCTGCAAATCGTTTCGTTTAGAAATTAATATTCCACCATTTGTGTCCACGCCTGTAAGATATTATCGTCTAACTGTGGGACAGAAGGGGGGATATTGAAAGTTAGTGTGTTGTTTTTGGCTTTCTTAATGCGCTTCATTTCCTTTTCAGATATTGTGGTTCGGTCGATTACGTAAAAATCAGACCATACATCTATCTGTTCGTCTACGTCCTCGCCACGGTAGCGCGCCATAAAGGTTTGGTGCTTGTGCGCCGAGAACAAATCGTTTAAGGTGTATGTTCCTGCGTGTTCTGCATAGGTTTCCTGCTCGTCGAACTGCGTCATACGTGCAATGATGCCATACATCTTCAGTTGGTTCATCTCTATTTCGTGGTTGCGTTGCCCCGTCAGATTATCCATTTTAATGGTTATTCCGGTGGTTGCAATCTTTTGGTCGGGAAACTTGTGCAGGGTTATCGTACCGCATTTGTCAGCCCAGCGGTAAATGTCGCCATTGTTTCGGGTGGAATATTCCTCGCTTTTAATGCTTTCGATGAGTGGTACCGACTCTAAAGCTGGCATGTTTATGCGGACAAACGTTTCGTCTCCATTGGCTTGTTTGGCTTTTCGTCGGCGTTCGCCAAGAAACTTGCGGTCTACGAAGGTCGCTTTCTTGGCGGTTGTATCGAGCGGTACATACATTTCAACCATACCGTCGATGAAATAGCTAAGCATAAAGTCGGTAGACTGATAAACACGGTAGTAGCCCTTCAGTCGAAGATATTGCTGTTCTTGTGCCTGTGCAGCAAGTGCTATGAGCAGGCAAACGATTGCTATTTCGAGTCGTTTCATCATCATTTACGTGTTTATCTGCGTCTTCTTCGTACCTTTGTCGGTCTGCCCGATTTAGTGTTCAGAGGTGCTCTTGTGGGCATCTTGTCCTCTTGGTCGTCAGCTAAGGTAAAGTCGAGCTGCTTTCGTTCTAAGTTCGCATTTGCCACCTGAATGCGTATAGGGTCGCCCAATTGGTACTTGTGGTGGCGGCGACGCCCGACAAGACAATAGTTTTTCTCGTCGAATTCGTAGTAATCGTCGTCCAAATCGCGCATCGGTATCATACCTTCGCAGTGGTTTTCGTCTATTTCAGCATAGATACCATAGCTTTGAATGCCGCTGATGTGGGCATCGTAGCATTCGCCGAGGTGGTCGCCCATAAACTCTACCATCTTGTATTTAATGGAATCGCGTTCGGCATTCTGTGCCACTTGCTCCATATCCGAGCTGTGTTCGCAAAGCTCTTCAATGTAGTCTTGGTTGGCAGAGTGCCCCCCTGCTCGTAGCGAGTGAGCAAGCGGTGCACCATTGTGTCGGGATAACGGCGTATGGGAGATGTAAAGTGGGTGTAATAGTCGAATGCAAGTCCGAAGTGCCCTATGTTGTGTGTGGTATATTTTGCTTTCATCATAGAGCGCAGGGCAACAGTTTGAATTACCTTCTGTTCGCTTTTGCCCGCCACTTCGTCCATCAATGCGTTCAATGCACGCGCTGTTGCGCCCTTAGTGCCCGACGATTTCAGCTTGTAGCCGAACTTTGCAGAGAACTGGCGAAGGTTTTCGAACTTCTGTGGGTCGGGATTGTCGTGCACACGGTAGGGCAATGTCTTTGCCTTCTTGCCACGTACAACCTTTCCTACGTGCTGTGCAACGTATTTATTGGCAAGCAACATAAACTCTTCGATGAGCTTATTGGCGTCTTTCGAACGCTTAAAATAACAACGGGTAGGCTTTCCGTGTTCGTCTATATCGAAGTGGAGTTCTTCTGAATCGAACTTCACGCTACCTTTCTTGATGCGTTCTGCACGCAGCTTCTTTGCCAGACAGTCGAGCATAATGAGTTTTTCGGCATACTCTCCCTTATACCCTTCCTTGCCTGGAGTGGGTGCTGGTTCGCCTGTTCCGTCTGCAACGCCATTGTCTTCCAACAGCTGTTGCACTTCTTCGTAAGCATAACGGCGGTCGCTTTTTATAATGGTGTGTGCCAAGTGGAAGTGCTTTACTTCCGCATTATCGTCTAATTGGAAGATGGCACTGTATGCCAATTTATCCTCGTTGGGGCGGAGCGAACATATTAAATTGCAAAGACGTTCGGGCAACATCGGTATGGTGCGGTCTACAAGATAGATAGATGTGGCACGCTTTTGTGCTTCCCTGTCGATTATATCGCCCTCTTTTACATAGTGAGAAACATCGGCTATGTGGACGCCAACCTCCCATAAGCCACTCTCTAACTTACGAATGGAAAGCGCATCGTCGAAGTCTTTCGCATCTTCAGGGTCGATGGTGCAAGTCCAAATATTGCGGAAATCCTCGCGTTCGGCAATGTCTTGCAGCGTTATCTCAGCACTAATCTTTTCTGCTGCTTCCTCCACTGCCTTCGGATACTTGTAAGGCAAGCCGTATTGCGCAAGGATTGTGTTCATCTCTACATCATTGTCGCCTGCCTGTCCGAGTATGTCTACCACTTCGCCCACAAGGTTCTTATGGTTTGCATCGGGCCATTTCGTAATTCTAACAACGGCTCTGTCGTCGGTCTTTCCGCCATTCAAGGCTTTCTTTGGGATAAGAATGTCGTGCACAAAGAGATTTTCCTGCGTTATGAGGAAAGCTATTTCGGGTTCTACTTGCAGTCGTCCGACAAAGGTTTCCTTCTTTCTTTGCAAGATTTCGATAACCATTGCCTCCTTTATATGGTTGCGACGGCGCGCAAAGAACTGCACTTTTACCCTGTCGCCATTGAGTGCCGACATGGAATTGCGCTCTGAAATGAAAACAGGAGTACCACCATCGTCGGGAAGGAAAGAGTTTTTACCGTTCGATTTCCTAAGAAAGACACCCTCTTGCACTTGTCCTTTGGTGTTAAGCGTGTAAGCATTCTCGCCGACTTTCGCAAGATAGTCGTCCCACGCCATTTCCTCCATCACGTCAATGGCAAGCATTTTAAGGGGGTGCGTAGTTAGTTTTAAGGCTTTGAATATATGTTTTAAACTAAAAGTCTCGTCTGGTTGCGTTTGGAAAAAACCTTTTATCTGTTCAGCAAGTTCTGCTTTCGTCAATCGTCTTTTACTCTTTTTTTCCTTTCCCATTGTCAATTGCGCTTTAATTATATTTACAAAGTAACAAAAAAGTTCGTATCTTTGCAAGCGTTTCACATTATTTTAATGAAAAAAAGAATATTAATAACAGGAGCTTCGGGCTTTATTGGCTCGTTCATCGTTGAGGAAGCATTGCGCCACGACATGGAAGTGTGGGCAGCAATGCGTGCTACTTCGTCGCGCAAATACTTGCAAGACGAGCGCATAAACTTTATTGAGCTTGACTTTTCGTCGGAAGAACGGCTTATCGAACAGCTACGGCCGTACTGCTTCGACTACGTTGTGCATGCGGCAGGAGCTACGAAATGCGTGAAGAGGGACGATTTCTTCCGCATCAATACACAAGGAACGCAGCATTTTGCAAATGCGCTTTTATCGCTGAACATGCCGCTTGAGCGTTTCGTTTTCGTTTCAAGCCTCAGCGTTTACGGTGCCATTCACGAGCAATTGCCCTACAAGGACATTGACGAAACCGATATTCCACGCCCCAATACGGCTTACGGCGAGAGTAAATTGCAGGCAGAGAAAGTATTGGCAAGCGTTTCCTGCAACGGAAAAACGTTGCCTTACATAACGCTTCGTCCTACGGGTGTGTACGGACCGAGGGAGAAAGACTACTTCCTAATGGCGAAATCGATAAAGGGACATACTGATTTCTCGGTGGGTTTTCAGCGTCAGGACATTACGTTTGTTTATGTAAAAGACCTTGTGCAAGCTGTTTTCCTCGCACTTGATAGGGGGAAAACAGGGCGTGCGTACTTCCTTACCGACGGAAAAGTATATCAAAGCACCACTTTCAGCAATCTTATTCACGCTGAATTGGGCAAGCCTTGGCGGATTAGAATAAAGGCTCCTATCGCCTTTTTGCGCATCGTTACTTTCTTTGGCGATATATTAGGCCGTATAACGGGCAAGCTTTCGCCGCTGAACAACGATAAGTATCAAATACTGAAGCAGCGGAATTGGCGTTGCAACATACAGCCAACCATCGACGACCTCGGCTATAATCCACAGTACGACTTAGCGCGAGGCGTGAAAGAAACGATGGATTGGTATAAAGAGAATGGTTGGATTTAAAAAGAAGGATAACTGATATTAAGGATAAAAATGGTAAAATTCATACTCGACCTCTTCCGAATAGAGAAGAAACCGCTAAAGGGATTGATGGCAATAGAGTGGGCAGCGGCAGCTTATATGGTGTTCACGTTCGTGCTGATTCTGTTTTTTTACACCAAAATGGAGACGCCCGAAGCTATGATTTATGGGCGATTGCGCATCGTTGCCATAACGGCTGCACTGTGGTTGGTGTACCGTATCTTCCCCTGTCGCTTCACTCGCCTTGCAAGAGTGGCTGCACAGCTCGGCTTGCTTGCGTGGTGGTATCCCGATACTTACGAATTCAACAGGCTTTTGCCTAATCTCGACCACGTGTTTGCACAGTGGGAACAGAATATTTTTGGCTATCAGCCAGCATTGCTGTTCTCTAAAGAGTTGCCCGATGCTGTCTTCAGCGAGCTTTTCGATATGGGTTATGCGGCTTATTATCCTATGATTGCGCTGACGGTATTTTACTTTTTTATATGGCGTTACAAGGAATTCGAACGTGTAGCCTTTATCATGTTGGCTTCGTTTTTCATCTATTATGTGGTCTTTATCTTTGTTCCTGTGGCAGGTCCTACGTTCTATTATAAGGCAGTAGGAATGGAGAATATAGTAGCAGGCGTATTTCCTAACGTGCACGACTACTTCAATCTGCATCAAGACTGTTTGCCAAGCCCCGGTTATACCGACGGTTTTTTCTACCAGTTAGTAGAAGATGCCAAGGCAGCAGGCGAGCGTCCAACGGCAGCTTTCCCAAGTTCGCACGTTGGAATCAGCACCATTTGTATGTTCTTGATAGGACATGCACGCAATTACAAGTTGCTTGCCGTGCTCGCTCCGCTCTATTTTTTCCTTTGCTGCGCTACGGTTTACATTCAAGCGCACTATCTTGTAGACGCCGTAGCAGGTGTTGTTTCGGCAGTCTTGGTATATCTCCCGTTGTTCTATTTTACAAGGGGAATGGTGAAAAAGGAGCGGTAAAGCTCCTTTTTATTTTTGCCATACATCGCTGTTGAAGTGCATCAGTTTTGTAAAGATAATTCTGTTAAAAAGTGATAACTGCGCTTTGACGTTGCGAAAGCGGCTCTTTTGCGATGCAAAACCTACACTTTTACCGTGCAAAACAGCCGCTTTTGGAACGCAAAACAATAGGTTTTGTAATACACTGACGGTTAGATAGTTACGTAATAGATAAGCTTGTGAAAAATATTTACACTTTTATTAGCTTCTTTTTATTCATGGAATAGCGTGAATTTGGTGTAAGAACTTGCCGAAGAAACTTCACTTCTTTCTCATTATAAGCATATCGAATCGTAATCAATTCTTTCTTTAAGTATCTTATAAATAGTATATTAGCGTAATTCTTGCATCGAATTTACGCTTTGATTATTGGCTCTACAAGTTGGTATCACACAAGTTTGTATCACACAAACTTGTGTGATTGCTTTTTTTTTGCTATATTTGCAAACGTCAGATGAACTAAAAACATCATATTATGTGCAAGAGATTTGTTTATGGAGTCGCTGTTTCCGATTATAATTTCATCGGAAGAGAGCAGGAAACAAAGCGTCTGTTGGATAATTTCAGAGGTGGTATCAACGTTATATTGATGTCGCCGAGGCGATTGGGAAAGACCTCGTTGGTGAAGCATGTCTGCAATAAGCTTGACGAGGAAGATATTATTACGGTTTATTTGGACATATTTGGCTGTAAAAGCGAATACGATTTCTACAATAAATTGGCTGCAGAGGTGTTGAAACAGACTGCTTCGAAGTACGAATTGTGGCTCGAAGAGGCTAAGGAATTTATTTATCGGCTTACTCCTAAAATCTCTTTCAGCCCGGAACCTAACGCCGATTTTGCCATTTCTTTAGGCATTACGCCCAAGACGCATACACCAGAAGAAGTGTTGGGAATGGCTGAAAAGATTGCCATAAAGAAAGGGAAACGCATTGTTATCTGCATAGACGAGTTTCAACAGATAGGAGAAATGGCGAACAGCAAGCAAATACAAGCCCGCTTGAGAACTGTATGGCAGCACCAAAAGCAGGTGTCGTATTGTCTTTTCGGAAGCAAACATCACCTTATGAGTGCTATATTCCTGCACCGCAGTATGCCTTTCTACCAGTTTGGCGATATTATTTCATTGGATAAAATAGCAACAGCCGATTGGGTGGAATATATTGTCAGCCACTTTGCAGACGGCAAAAGAACGATTAGTCGTGCGTTGGCGAAAGACATTTGCAAGTTCACGGAGAACTACTCGGCATACGTTCAGCAGCTTTCTTGGCTTGTGTTCACACAGAAGGAAGAGGGAGAAACTGTAACCGAAGAAGATGTGAAGCAGGCGATGAACGACCTTTTGGCAACGAACGAAATTCTTTTTATGCAGATGATAGAACCACTTTCGGAGTATCAGTTGAATTTCCTACGTGCCATAGCGTCTGGAGTTACGAAGGATTTTGGACTCTCTGAAGTGCGCGAAGAGTATAAATTAGGCAGTTATTCTAATATCAACCGACTGAAAACGGCTCTGTTGGAGCGCGATTTAATAGAGAAACGAGGAGAAGAAACGGTAATGACCGACCCCGTTTTTGCCAAATGGATACAAAGAAAAGTAATGCTATAATCTTCTTTCCGCTAAGCCTTTAACTTGCTGTTTGGAAGGTTCGAGCTTTTAAAAACATAACTATGGCTTTGCGGAAACTCAATTATAAAATAAGAAAAACGTAATTACAAAGTATAAATGTAATTACGTTTTTCTTATTTCCTATAACCTTTTATTTCGAAGGAGTTTTGGTTACGTCGTTTTTTACTTTCTTTTTGGCTTTCTCTACCAATCCGTTTCGTGGATTATAATCTAATCCCAACTTCTTTGCACGGTCGTAGTTGCGCCTTCTTATCTTTTGTTTTTCCTCTGCCTTTTGCTTGGTTATCTTTGCTGGTTTCTGCTGATAAAGCGGCGTTTGGCGCGGATTCCACGTTATTCTGACGTCGCGTTTGGCTTTACATTCTATTTCTTTTGTGTAGTAGTACACAGCTTCGGGTTGCTGTTGCTTGCTGTAAAGTCCTGTATCCCAACGTCCGTTGTCGTTGTCGTCTACGATTAAGCGCAGGTAGAATGTGCCCGGCTTCACGTAATAGAATGTTGCTTCGTTTCCTTTTGCTGTTATTTCCTTTATCGGTTTGTCCGATTCGTTCAGCAATTGCAGCAGACAGTTCTTGCCGTCCATACCTTGTAACGACACGATAAGCGTGCTGTATTCTTCTGGCGAGCTTACTTTTATGCTCTGTTTCGTCTTCATCGACACCTTGCCGTATATGTCTATGAAGGCGGCAGAGTCGAGTTCGAGGCTGTATTCGCTGCCGAAGTTCCATTCACCCACAAGTTTGTATTGACGAGGAACGCCTGGTAGGCTGCCAAACTGATACTTGGCGTTTTGCCAAACCGTATCTACTTTTTCGTAAAGATGTATCTTCGATGTGTCGCAGAGAGCTATCGGCGACGGCAAAATAAACATAGGGTTTTCGTCGGGTGCCATTTGCGAAGCGACTTTTATCTTTACCTCTAATGGAGTTTTAGGATATTCGGTCTGATACGGCTTTCCTTTTTCCTTGTTTTTGCTTTGCTGTTTCTTCCATTTATCGTAATCCTCTTGTTGTCGTTTCAACCGTTTCTCATACGGAATCTTCGCCAATACTTCCAAAGTGTCGGTCTGTTTCACCAATGAACCTAATGAATCGGTTGCCATATAGGAAAGTTGCATACGCAGCGTGTCCTGATTGACGAGCATCGTATCGCGAAGCCAGTAGGTAATTGTGTCTTGATTCAGACTCGGTTCGGTAATGAAAGCATTCTTTTCATTAAAGTTCAAGCCCTTAATTTCGGGCAATTCGGCGTGTCCATAGCTATAAAACAGCGTGAAATGGTCGGCACTTTTGCGCTCCGACTTCAAGAAATGGCGATTGGTTTGTATTTCTGTGAAAGCCGTAAGCACAACATCGTCGGGTAGAAAGTGCGTGTAAGGCACTCGCTTAATATCAGCAATACGCAGCGAATCGCTCCAGATTGTATCCTGACGCACGTCTGGTTTCCACGAAGGCATAATGATTTCGGGGGTGAAAGCCAACTTTTCGCTTTGCTGATTGAACCTATAATTGCCGTCCATATCTTGCAGCGCATAAATGCGATAATCGCCTTTTGCAACACCTTTTATAACGAAACGCCCGCTTCCGTCGGTTCGCGCAACACGCAACATCGGTTCGTGTTGGAAGGCAGTGTCGCTCTGATTGCTGTAAAGTCCTACCAAAATGCCTTTTACAGGCTCTAAGTTTTGGGCTTCAAGCACATACCCTGCCACTTCCATTGTGTCTATTTGATTGCCCGTAGAGAACGAATAGGTATAGTTGCCCATTGGGTTTCCCTCGTTGTTATCGGCGATAGCGTCCGAGAAGTCAATCGTGTAAGTGGTATTTTCCTTTAGTTTATCTTGCAGTTCCACAGTAATTTTCCTGCCACTTACCTTTATTTCAGGCGTTTCCAACTGCGGCGGAGACACTACAACTTTCTCGGTTGGGTTGCTGAGCGTTATGAACTCATCGAAAAGAATGGTAACTTTCTTGCTGTTTACATCGTTCGAACCGTCGGCAGGCGATGTGCCGAGAATGTGCGGTGGTGTTTCGTCGTACCAACCGCCATCAGGTTCTCCCATCTTTGCACATGCGAAAACAGTAAGCAGAAGCAGGCAGAAAGTTGTTACACTTCCTGCTTTCCAACCCATATTCTTTATGCTCTGTTTGTTCATAACCCTTTAAAATATTGTTCGTTTTATATCGCTTTGCAGCTTGAATACAATCCTATGTGTTTCTATGAAGTAGCTTTATTCTTCCTTTTCCTTATTCATCGACAACATCTCTTCGATGTTTTTACGGTTGTTCGACAGTCGTGGCACCTTGTGTTGTCCGCCAAGTTTGCCTTTCGACTTCAGCCAATCGTTGAACAAATCCTTTCTTGCCACCACCACTTCTAACTGCTGCAACGTTATATCGTGGAAGCGTTTGGCCTCGTAATCGGAGTTTATTTCTTGCAGTTTACTGTCTAAGATGCGTTCAAATTCGTGAATATCATTGGGCTCTTTCGTAAATTCGATGAGCCATTGGTGGCGACACTTGGCATTGGCGTCCATAAAAATGGGTGCTGCCGTATACTCTGAAATCTGTGCGCCAGTAGCTTTACAAGCTGTTTCCAAGCCTTTTTCGGCATTGTCCATGATAAGTTCTTCGCCGAAAGCATTGATGAAATACTTGGTGCGACCTGTAATAACGAACTTGTAAGGACGGGTGGAAGTGAACCGAACCGTATCGCCGATTTCGTAACGCCACAATCCGCAGGCTGTGCTGATGAGCATTGCATAGTTGCGCCCAACCTCTACGCCTTCTAACGGAACGATGTTTGGCTTTTCGTTTTCGTACTCGTCCATAGGTAAGAACTCGTAGAACACACCGTAATCGAGCATCAACGACATACTTTCATCGTTCGGGTCGTCTTGAATACCGAAGAATCCTTCTGACGCATTGTATGTTTCCATATACTTCATATCCGACTTTGTGATGAGCTGCTCGTATTGCTTACGATACGGCGTAAATGCTATACCACCGTGGAAGAATACTTCCAAGTTTGGCCAAACCTCTTGCAGATGTTGCTTTCCTGTCAGTTCCATCACTCGAACCAACACCGACAGCATCCACGACGGCACTCCCGAAATGTTGGTAACGTTCTGCGAGAGCGTTTCGCGGGCGATACGGTCGCGCTTTACCTCGAAGTCGCTCAGCAGTGCCACCTCTTTTGAAGGCACACGCACAAGGTTTGCCAACGGATTGATGTTCTCTATGAGAATGGCACTCAAATCTCCAACGAGCGAATTGGGCAGGTTATAGTTTGGCGAATGGCTTCCGCCGAGTATAAGACCCTTACCGCTGAAAAGCCTGCTGTCAGGATTGTTGCTTAAGTAATAAGCCACAACGTCTTTGCCACCTTGATAATGCAGTGTCTGCAAGCCCTCGTGCGTGATTGGAATGAACTTACTCTTATCGTTTGTCGTGCCCGACGACTTTGCATACCACTTCACTTGTCCGGGCCACAATATGTCTTTCTCGCCGTGTCGCATACGGTCGATGTCGTCTTTCAGTTCTTCGTAGGTGTTTACAGGTATGTTTTGCGCAAAGTCTTCGTACGACTTGATAGTAGAAAACAAATGGTTTCTTCCATATTCCGTATCTTTTCCGCGCTTTACCAAGTATTGTAATATTTCGCGTTGGATAGCTTCGCCCTCGTTGATATAACGTTCCAAATCGCGACGACGAGGATGGAAGTACAACTTATTTACTATGCTTGTAAGATTCATTTCTTATCCAATTATTTTAAATTACAAAAGTACTGCAAAATTACGGAATAGAGATGGTTTTTTAGTTATTTTTATTATACTTTGCCAGATTTCTGAAAACGCAGCCCATTAAGAATTATTAAAGCAGCAAAGGAAACGACAATCAGAAAAAAATACTACTTTTACAACAAATTATTGAGAACGGTCTAAGTATAGAATAAAAGGGTAAAACTGTATGAAAAGATTAGAATTGCGTATCGTATATCTAATTTGTATGCTCGTTAGCTGCACCAAACTAACTGCATTTGCGTTTACAAACGATAAGACACAACTATATAATTGCAAAGCACAGAAGGTAGATTCGATAGAAAATCTGAGTGCACCAAGCTATCGAATTATATCGGAAAAAGAAACTTATACCTTGCAATGGACAGGTAAAACCTTTACAGGTATAAACAAAAATAAAGTTGATACTAAGCTTATAAGTGCAATATTGAAGGGTTTGAATGCTCAATGGCTGACCCATTCTCTTTCTATTTCGACAAAAGAGATAGGGCTGCTTAAAGACAGCGTACAGAAAGATGCGATGACTATTATTGCCTTGAAGTCGGCGGAAACAGGGTGGAGCATCGGTACATTTGACAGGGAATATTTTATGATAGACGAATGCAAAGCACCTTTGTATGCAGTTCCATACTTTATAGACGGCAGTGTTTATGTAATCTGTATGATACCATCATTCCAAATCACAGGCAATGAAGTGTGTCCTGTAATTAACAGGAAAGCCTTGTATGAAGATATATTGAAGCCACTTATGAATAAAATCTTCCCATAAAGAGTGTTTAAAAATAACTTTTACTGTACGCTCTCTATTATTAAAAAATGTATAAAAGTGTTTCTCGAAAAAAGCTAAGCTGAATTGATGAAATAGATTTGTGGAACAAAGAAAAAAGCGATTGTTCTGCGATAAAAATATTTTTATTTTGTCAAACCTACGCTTTGAGAATGTAAAACAATAGCTTTTGTCGAGTAAAAACGTAGGTTTGGTGTTGCAAGACAATAGCTTTTATAAGGCAATTTAGTTTTATACGTTACATTTATTGTTCGTTTTACGAATACTTTCCTTGCATTTCGTTGCACAAAATTACCATATTAGAATACAATATATTGACACACAGAATATTATTGCTGCACATAAATGCTGCGATTATTTACAAATAATTATTCTTTCACGCAAAAAAGCCGCCTTCCTGCCATTGTTTCACGCTTGTTTTTTAACAAATGCAGGTTTTTATCCACATGTTATTAATGTTTTATAACATATTGGTAAATCCTAAATTCTTTTGTTATAAAAGGGTAAGCCTTTTTTATATTTATTAATTTGGCACACCGAATATTACAAAAAAGTAGCTTATAATTCTGTTTTAATATATATTTCTCTGATAAATATTAGTATTTTAATTACTAAATAAAAGTAAAAATATGTATCTTTGTAAAATCTATTAGGGTGTAGTTTACTTTATTGCAACACTTGGTAAGTGTATGCTCTGATGGAATATTTAAATCTAAGACGAATTTATTAATTTATTTTGACCTATTATTAATCTAAAGTGTTGCAAAGTATTAAAGTATGGATAGATATTTATCGAAACTGTTTCTTGTAACAACTACAGCCTTAATAGGACTTTTTACAATAACTGTTAGGGCACAGCAGTATGAAAAAACCTCTATGGAACAGCCCACACGGCAATTGGTTACTGCTGAAAGTAAGTCTTCTTCTACTAATGTGCAAGGGTCTATGACTGGATTTAAAAGACAAAATTTAAATTTACCATCAAGTAGAAATCTGCTATTTAGTTCTAATAAGCGTACTCAAAAGCGTATTAATGCTGAATCCTTTATGAAAAAATCGCCAAGCGGTGTAGTAGAATTGCCATTTAGAGAAGGGTTTGATAATGAAAATGCGCTAACTTCATTTACCATTATTGATAATAATAAAGACGGCAATACGTGGAGTTATTTTCACGACAACGAAACAGGACAATCAGCAGTTCAGATGCAGTATGGCGACTATAGCCACGATGACTGGCTTATAAGCCCACCACTGAGTTTGAAGGCAAATATGATGTACAATATTTCTTATCGTGTAGCAACGAAAGGAATATCTTATCCTGAGTTATTGGAAGTGAAATACGGAAGCGATGCCACCGTTGCCGCAATGACCAATGTACTCGTTGAACAACAGAAGTTAACCAATACTGAGTACCAAACCATTAAGAAAACATTTACTCCAACAGCTGATGGAGTGTATTATTTCGGATTTCATTGCACAAGTGATGTCGAATGGTTTTGGCAACTGATAATTGATGATATATCAGTTGAGGGCAACTCAACGAAAGCTCCTAACGAAGCCGACATAGTATCGGTTAAAGCAGCCAGCGATGGTAGTTTGAAGGCTACAATAGACTTTGTAGCTCCAGAGACAGCTATTGATGGTGCAAAGCTTGAAACACCGCTCACCATAGACATTATGCGTAATGGGTCGAAGATAGGAGAAATGGAGAATATAGAACCGAATGGCTCTTATCAGTATGTAGACAATGAGGCAGAGCAGGGAGTTAATACCTATTCTGTTATTGCAAAGAACTTGATGGGAGAAGGAAAGGAAAGCAAGAAAATAGAAGTGTACGTAGGTTTGGATACGCCCGTTGCGCCAACAAATATTCAAACAAGTCAGACCGAGAATTCTATTACGCTCACTTGGAATGCTGTAACAACAGGGTCGCACGGTGGATATGTTAAACCAACCGACATTCTCTATAATGTTTATGAAATAGAAGAAACTAACACAGGAGCTAAACTGACACTTGTGAAGAAAGTAAAGGAAACTTCTATTAGTATTCCGTATAAAACCAACGTAGGACAGCAGGATATTATTAACTACGCACTCTCATCTGAGAACGAAATGGGAGAGGGACCACGCGTTATGTCGCCTAATATCCTTGTCGGAGAACCTTATACTTTGCCATTCGAGGAACATTTCAAGAATGGTCGCTTGGATAATAATATGTGGTGGGTATCGGAAACAGATAAATCAACCTTCCAATTGATGCAAGGAATGTCGTCTGATGGCGATGGTGGGTGTACTGGATACGTTTCAGTTTCTGATACAGATAGTGCTACGATGGGCTCTGGAAAGATTTCTATTAAAGCTGCTGTCAGCCCTACATTAGTCTTCTCCAATCGTTCGACAGATCCAAACGGAAAAGGTAAGGTTATTGTGAAGATAGATGCGCCGGGCAAAGAAACCAAACAGCTGTGTATTGTAGACTATGCTAACATAGATAATTCAAAACAAGAATGGCATACTACCTCTATAAAAATAGACGCTGAATATAGTGTGCTGCCTTATATAACATTTACATTCACTGCACAGGCACCAACTGGAGAAACGATATACTTCGATAATATCTATGTTCGTGATGTGGTAGAGAAAGATTTGCGCATATTGCTTGATGCGCCTTCAAAGGTGCGTAAGGGTGAGACCATCACTGCAAAGGTAGATGTCAGAAATATGGGAAGTGTTGAAAGAGCAAACTATACTGTTCGGATTTATGCTGGAAACGATTTAATAGACAGTAAAGTTATAGCTGCCTCGTTGGCTCCACATGCACAGAACACGGTGTCATTAAAGTGTCCTACTACGGTTGTAGATGTTTCGCCACTGTTGTTGAAAGCAGAAGTTGTAACAGAGGAAGAAGATGCTACACCTGATGATAATGTAGCAACAGCCAATGTAGAGTTGCTTTCTTCTACAAAAACAGCTCCTACTAACGTAACAGCAACGATGCAAAGTGATGGTAAGGTAGTTGTAGAGTGGCAGAAAATAGTAGAAACTTCTGAAGTTGTTACCGACGATTTTGAGAGTTATACACCTTGGGCTACTGACGATTTTGGTAATTGGACATCGGTATATGGGGAGAAAGGTGTCGCACGTGGTCCGTTTAGTCGCTCCTATCCGCACCCTAACGAAGGTAAACGATTTGCTTTTACTTTGGTAGAACCAGCTTCGTGGTTAACAGACAAAGTACTTGGCGATTATCCGTGTCTGCGTCCACATAGTGGCGAACGCTATCTGTCATCTTTTTATAGCGTAGAAAATTCACAATTTATCGTAGCAGATAATTGGCTTATTTCACCATCGCTTCCTGGTAAGGAACAAGTCATTACATTCTGGGCGAACAACTTTAAGTCATCAGAACTTAATTATCCTGAGAATATTGAATTGCTTTATTCAAAAGGAGGAACAACAATTGCCGATTTTATTCCAACAAATACAAAGGTAATAGTGGACGGTGGTGTATGGAAACAGTATTCTGCAACTTTGCCAGAAGGTGCCACTTATTTTGCCATTCATAACAATACGGCTGATACTTATATGCTAATGCTGGACGACATAACCTATACTGCAGGTTGCGGAAAGGTCGTTGCTTACAATATATATCGTGGAAGCAAGTTGATAAAACGTATTAATTCTGATATTCCAAGTAAGTTTACCGATACAGAGGCATCGAACAGTACTGGCGATTATGCTGTTTCTGCAGTCTATGCAGGTGGTGAGTCTGAAGCAACAAGAGCTACTCTGGTTACAGATGTTAAGAGTATTGAAACCGATTCTAACAAAACTTTTAATCTTTACACAATAGATGGAAAACTCGTTGCAAAGGACATACATTCTTTGAAAGGAATAAGAAAGGGTATGTATATAGTTAATGGCAAGACCATTATAAAGAAATAATTATCAATATATAAGATTGTTGTTAATGGGTTGATGTGTATTTTTCAAACACATATATTACCCCTGTAAATTCAATAAGGCTTATTGGGAACTCCCAATAAGCCTTATTAGAATAATATAAAAAGATGCAGCACTTTTGATACATCTTTATAGTTTCTAGTATAGCGATGTATAATGAGTGCAAAAATGTGAAAGTACAATTTTAAAATTATCAGTCCTCCTTTGCTAAACAAAGAACATTACCAGCACTTGAGCAATTATCACTCGGATAAACATTCCTAACGGATAGACCGTAGCGTAACTGATGTTAGATGTTTCGCCCTTAGTGGTGTCGTTTGCATAAACCAACGCCATTGGGTTTGCCATTGCACCGCAAAGTATTCCGCAGATAGTGCCGAAGTCGTATTTCTTCGTTCGCAAAGCAATAATGGCAATAATGATGATGGGCAACACCGTAAGCAGGAAGCCCAAGCCCACCCACATTAAGCCTTCGGGGCGGATTACGGTGTCTAAGAAGTCTTTACCTGCTTCTAATCCGATGCACGCCAGATAGAGCGAAAGCCCTAATTTGCGCAACATAAGCGATGCGCTTCGGGTGGTATAAGATACCATATGAAAGCGTGGGGCAAACGTTCCGACCAAGATTCCCATAATAATGGGACCGCCCGCGATGCCTAAGCGGATAGGAGAATCCATACCGGGCAAAGTGATTGGAATGGTTCCGAGGGCGAGGCCAAGTATCATTCCGAGGAATATATTGCCGAGGTTAGGCTCGTTCAGTGTCTTTATGGAATTGCCAAGGAAGTTTTCGGCGTGGTCTACGGCTTTAGGAGTTCCGACAATCGTCAGGTGGTCGCCATATCGCAAACGCAGGTCTTCGGTGGCAAGCAGCTTGATGTCGCCACGCAACACGCGACTAACGTTTACACCGCATGTATCGCGGAGTTGGAGTTGTCCAAGTCGTTTGCCGTTCAACTCGTCTTTTGTGAGCACAATGGTGCGGCTTTCAACATTCGAATCGATATTGTTCCAGTCTATTTGCTCCTTGTTCCAGTCGCGTCGAACGGTTTGACCAAACAGTATTTCTATACTCGACACATCGTCTTTGTTGGCAATGACGAGCAAATTGTCGTGGTTTTCCAATACCGTAGTGCCTTTTGGAAGTATTACTGCTTCGTCGCGCCAAATGCGGGATATAATAAACTTAGTGTGAGAACCTTGCGATACTTCTGCAATAGTTTTGCCAATGATGGCAGGATTTACAACAACGTATTGTCCAACATAGGTATGGTTTTCCTCGTCGGTGTTTTTCAGTTCTAAATCTTCGGGCTTTACAAAGAGCTTGCGCAAAACAATCATTGCGAAGATAACGCCTACAACACCGAGCGGATAGGTTACAGCCGTTGCAAGGGCTGCACGGCCGCCACTGATGCCAACGTGTTCCAACGCCTGTTGTGCCGCACCGAGGGCTGGCGTGTTGGTTGTTGCTCCACTAAGGATACCTACCATATCGCTCATTGGTACGTTAAGGGCGTATGTTAGTCCGACAGCCATAACTGTTCCGAGCAGAATAACAGCCAAAGACCACATATTCAATGCCTTGCCCTCGTGGAGCAGGGAACTAAAAAAGTTAGGACCGACGTGCAATCCTAACGTGTAGACAAATAATACAAGCCCAAAGGTCTCGCAATATTTCATCATCTGTGTGTCCATACTGAGTCCGAAGTTTCCTACGGCAATGCCTACGAAGAACACGAAGGCAACACCCAAAGATACTCCGCCGAACTTTATCTTACCCAAAGCAAGTCCGACAGCACATACAAGCGAAACAATGATTACACCTTGAAGTGCCGAGTAAATGCTGAAAAGTCCGTTTATCCATTCCATCTTCTAACTTTTTAAGCTATTTTTAGTAGTTTAATACGATTTGTTTCTTACGCATTCTATTGATATTTCAAGTGCAAAGGTACTGTAAACTAAGAAAATAGCAAAATAAAAACTATATTATCTTTCGCCCCAATCGCCTCGGTCAAGACTTCTGTAACCAATGGCTTCGGCAATATGGTGGGCTTGTACCTTGGTCGATGCGTCGAGGTCGGCTATGGTACGTGCCACTTTTAGAATACGGTTGTAGGCACGCGCCGACAGTTTAAGGCTTTCCATAGCTTTGCGAAGTATTTCGAGCGATTGCTCATCGGGTTCGGCAAACTCGTGAATCATACGTTCCGACATCTGCGCATTGCAATGAATGTTGGGGTAATTCTTAAATCTTTCGGTCTGAATGCTGCGTGCTTTCAATACACGTTCGCGAATATTGGCACTCGTTTCGCCTTGCTCGGCTTTCGAAAGGTCTTTAAATGGAAGCGGAGATATTTCGCACTGTATGTCGATACGGTCGAGTAGCGGGCCCGAAATCTTTGAAAGGTAACGCTGTATCTGCCCTGGCGTGCAGACACAGTGGTGCGTAATATCGCCATAATAGCCACAAGGGCAAGGGTTCATACTCGCTACAAACATAAAACTGCAAGGGTAAGTAACGGTATATTTGGCTCTTGAAATGGTAATCGCGCGGTCTTCTAATGGTTGGCGCAATACTTCGAGCGTGTGTTTATTGAACTCGGGTAGCTCATCGCAGAATAAAACCCCGTTGTGGGCTAAGGTTATTTCGCCTGGTATCGGGTTTGCTCCACCGCCTACCAAGGCTACTTCTGAAATGGTATGGTGGGGGCTGCGGAATGGGCGTTGCGTTATGAGTCCTGTATCTTTCTTTAGTTTCCCCGCAATAGAATGGATTTGCGTTGTTTCCAAGCTCTCGGTAAGTGCCAATGGTGGCAGTATGGAAGGCAAACGCTTCGCCATCATACTCTTTCCGCTACCCGGAGGACCTATCATAATGACGTTGTGCGAACCAGCGGCGGCTACTTCTAATGCTCGTTTTACATTTTCCTGTCCGCGAACGTCGGAAAAATCCAAATCGCTGGTATATTGATTCTCGTAGAATTCTTTGCGTGTGTCTACCTTGCACGGCTCTTGTGTATAGGCATCGTTAAGGAAACTGATGACTTCGCCTATGTTGTTCATACCGTAGACTTCGAGTGTGTCTACCACGGCTGCTTCGTGTTCGTTCGCTTTCGGCACAATCAGTCCCTTAAACTTTTCAGCCCGTGCCTTAATGGCTATCGGCAATGCACCTTTAATGGGTTGCAAAGTTCCGTCAAGGCTTAATTCTCCCACAAGCATATATTCGCCAAGGTGGTCGGAAGCAATCTTTTCGGTTGCGCCAAGAATAGCAATGGCAAGCGGTAGGTCGAAACTTGAACCTTCCTTGCGTAAATCGGCAGGGGCAAGATTGGCGGTTATATCGGCTACTGGAAACTGATAGCCATTGTTTAATAGTGCTGCAGCAATACGGTCGTGGCTTTCTTTTACAGCCACGTCAGCCAATCCTGTGAGGTGATACATTACACCCCGTGTTATGCTTATTTCCACTGTAACCGTTGTAACTTCCATACCGTTTACAGCAGCACAATAAGTTTTTACAAGCATTTAGATATCTAACTTTATCATTCTTTCTCTGAGCGTGTTGGCATCTACCCTACGTTCGGTTATCTTTCCGTTGTTTAGAACGATGTTGTCGGGTACAGATGTCAGCCCAAGAGTTCTTATTAGTCTGCTCTCCAACATCTCTCCGTCGCAGATATTGGGAACTGTTATGTCGTTTTCCTTGATATATTGTCTTGCTTCTTTTGCCGATGGGTCTACGCAAACGCCTATTACGGTAGCTGCACCCTTCTTCGCCATACTGTTAAGCGTTAAGAGAATGTCTTTACTTTCTTCGCTCCACGATGCCCACGTGCAAATAATTGTGTTCTTGTCTTTTAGCTTTGAACTGGTGATAACATTTCCATTCAAGTCTTTTACCGTGAATTTCGGTAACAGTTGCCCAACATTTCCGTTCTGTAAGCTTTGTAAATGCTGTTTCAAACGTGCCAAAGAGCCATTCTTCGGTTGCTCTTTCTCCATTAGTTTTATAAGTTCGGCTGTCTGTTTGTAGTCTGTTCTCTTATTATTAATAAGGTAACGTTCTGTCAAATACACGCTAACGGGAGATTCTGGGTGGGATTCTACGAACTGGACAGCGTATTTTACAACCTCTGGAGGCGATGCTGATGCAATCTGTTTGCGGAATTTTCCCATCAGTTCGTTATCGTCTGTGCCTTTTACTTCCATCTCTTTCAAGTGCGAAGCATCGGCTTTTATTTCCACAGCTTCGCCTGGTTCGGCGAAAATAGCGTGTGTAGAATAGTTCGGGAATACAATTATAAGTGTGCCATTGAACTGGCAAGGTATTTCGTAAGTGAAGCGTCCACCTTTTATTTGTATGGTATCGAGTCCGTCAATCACGCCTTCAGGACTATAAACAAATAGTTGTCCTTGATTGACGTGTAGCAATCTGCCATCAATTTTAAAGTATCCGCTGCGTCCGCCACAAGAAACCAATAGTAAGGATAGTAAGAAAAAATAAACTATTCGCTTCATTTGGACAATGTTTAATTGAATGTATAAAAGCAAAAAGCTAATCGGGAGCAATGTGCTCGTCTATGCTTTTCATTTTGTAAGCGCATTAATACGCTGTCTTTAAAAGTGCCGCGAGCGGGACTTGAACCCGCACAGCCATTACTGGCCAAGGGATTTTAAGTCCCTCGTGTCTACCAATTCCACCATTGCGGCAAACCGTGTGCAAAGATAATGCTAAATATCGAATTTCACAAGATAATTGATATTTTTTTGTATTTCTCGCTTTAATCTTCGTTATTTTATACTTGATACAGTGCTTAAAGTACACGTAGCATTCCGTATGCCCCTGCTGTGCTTGCTCTGTAACGTGTCATTGTTTTGCCCTTTTCGCCATTTACGATGTTGCCACCTGTGTTAAGGTTGTAGCTTCGTCTGCATGTTTTGCAAGTAGCAATGCCTGTTCCGTTTACCGTTAGTTCGTAAGAGCGAATCGGTAGGGCATTGAAGTCGAAACAATTGGGGCATTGCAAGTCGTAAGCAAAGAAGCGGGCAGGTGTATCAAGGTTGCCAAAGCCCACTATAAGACCTTTGTTCATACCTATGCGCAAGTGGCTTTGCAAGTTTTCGTCAATCGCATTGAAACGCTTTTCCGACTCCATTCCCTGATTGTTCTTAAAATAGAAATAGCTTGTTCCGTCTTTATAAAGTGGCTTTATCGTTGTGAATATACCTGGCGAAAGTGCATTCATCGAGCTGGCAAGTGTTGCGTCAAGATGCACACTGTTGTCAATCGCCAAGTTGCAATGGTAGTTGCTGTACTCGTAGTCTATGTTTTCGCTACAAGCCATTAGTGCAAACACTACCGACAGTGCCATTATACCTTTGCTGATTATATATTTTAGCTTCATAAATCTTTATGTTTTTGCTGTAATTTTCTATTTACATAAACGGCAATTCACTGCATTTATTGAGATAAGAAAACCATAAAATAATATAAAAAAGCACTCGATTGCGAAATTATCGCTACTTTTGCTCTCGTTATGAGATGCTGTCGAATTATATTTGCCTTTTGTTTCTTGCTTATCGCTGTGAGCGGTTTTGCGCAAGAACATATTAATCCAGAAGACCGTGTGGTAGACTTAAACTCTCCCACATTTGTGCCGATGGTGCATATTGGCAAAGCAAAGGTGGGCAGCGACAGCATACAATATGTGCGCACGAACAAGATTTACATCTTTCCACCTATGGAATTTAAGAACGATAAGCAGCGTCAAGCCTACAATCGCCTTGTAGCTAATATAAAAAAGGTGCTGCCATTGGCAAAAGAATGTAACCAAATTATATTGGAAACAGGTGCTTATCTCCAAACTATTCCTACGAAAAAGGAACGCGATGCGCATATGAAAGCAGTCGAAAAAGGACTGAAAGAAGAATACACGCCTCGCATAAAGAAGCTGACTTACTCGCAAGGAAAGCTACTTATAAAACTTATTGACCGCGAAACCCACTCTACGGGCTACGAACTCATACAAGCTTTCCTCGGTCCTGTGCGTGCAGGCTTCTACCAAGCCTTTGCGTGGGTGTTTGGTGCAAGCCTTAAAAAGCGATACGACCCTAAAGGTGCCGACCGCCTTGTAGAACGAATAGTACTGCAGGTAGAGGCTGGGCAGCTGTAATAACGTGTATCCGACAAAACGCTACACAGCTTTTACCCACATTATTCTAATACCCTGCAAACCAAATAACAGTAATTTTGAAAGGGAAACTTAATGAAAGGAGCGTGATAAATCACGCTCTTATAATCATTGTCTTGTATTCTTCCTATTCAAACGGAATCATTGCCAAGGCGTTGGCAATCTTCTCTATGCCTTCTTGTAGTGGCCCTGAAACCATGCTTTTTGCAAAGAAAGGAATATCGGCATCGATGGTCAGCTTCATTTTTGAAGAGGTTTCGTCTACAGGAAGTATCTGAATCCAAAAGTTGAACGACATCGGCGAGTTTTCGCTTGCAAACTTTATGGTCTTCGGTTCGTCGCGTTCGATAATCCGCATAGACACAGCTCCGACAGGAGGTACGTTCACAGAGATGGTGTCTTTGTCGAAAGTCAATCCCTGCAACTTATCTTCGGGCACTTTATCCTTTACACGCTCTATGTTTGTAAGGTCGCTCAGCATATTGTAAACACTTTGCTGAGGATAAGCAATCTGCTTTATGCTACTTTCAAATTTGCTCATTTACTTCTTCCAATTTGCAGGGTCTTTGCGCCATTCATCAAGCATTGGCACGTCTTCCTTGTTAATATATCCTGTTTCCAATGCTTTTTCTACTACGCTCTGATAGTCGGTGAGCGTAACCAACTGCACGTTGGCTTCCTTGAAAGCCTCTTCTGCCACTGGGAAACCGTAGGTGTAAGAAGCAACCATGCCCACTACCTCAAAGCCTGCCTCGCGCAATGCAGCCACAGCCTTAAGCGATGAGCCGCCTGTAGATATCAAATCTTCCACCACTACAACCTTTGAACCTTCTGGCAATTCGCCTTCTATTTGGTTTTTCATACCGTGGTCCTTTGGTTTAGGGCGCACATAGGCATATGGCATTGCAAGTTCTTCAGCCACTAATGCCCCTTGTGCAATGGCACCTGTTGCGACTCCAGCCACTGCCGTAGCCTCTGGGAAGTTTGCCAAGATAGCGTGAACAAGTTCTAACTTTACGAACGAGCGCACATCGTGGTACGACAAAGTTTTACGATTGTCGCAATAGAAAGGCGACTTCCACCCGCTTGCCCACGTGAAAGGGTCGTTGGGTTGCAACTTAATGGCTTTAATACCGAGCAGTTTGCCTGCAAATGTTTTCCTTAAATCTTCCATATATTTGAATAGTATGCTTCTTTTTCTGTTGCAAAGATAACGAATTACCGATGATGTGCAAAGCGAACAGTGATGTATTTTTAAATGCTTAGGCAAAAATATCAATTATTTAAGTTATTGCTTCTTTGTTTCTTGTTCATATTTTACTTGTTTTTAATAAAATCAATACATCTTGTCATATATTTAATAAAAATACAATCATTTTGTTTGCTATTATTCTTTTTTATTCATATATTTGTAAATTAGATACGATAAATGGCAACACGTGTCATAAAACTAAAAGAAACATACCTCATTTATAAAGAAAATACATTTAAATAACAACTATTTTGTGGAACTTAAATTAAATCAGAAGATGAAACAGAACTACTTTTTAAAGAAATGGAGCATACTCTCTCTGCTTCTTACGCTATTTGTCGGGAATGCAATGGCACAAACTCAGATTCCTCCCGAAAATGCACCACTCATTAAAATGACAGTTGCAAAGAACAAGAAAGTCTTTGTGAAGTTTGCTGCCAACAAAGATAATACGCTTATCTGGCTGAACAATGGCGGTGATGGCTTCCAGCAAGTAACCATCAATTCTACTATGGGCGCAGCACTGTCTTTCACTTCTACTTCGGGTGCAATGTATGTTTATGGCAATGTAACGAAGATGGACTGTTCTAAACAGTTTGCAAAGATAACTGCAATCGATGCTTCCAAGAACAAGCTAATCGAAGAAATTACTGCCGAGAAGTGCCACCTCGCAGCATTAGACCTGTTGGCTAATACTAATATTAAAAAGCTGAAATGCGGTTACAACAACATTACTTCGCTTAAGTTAGCACCCAATTCCGAGTTGCAAGAAATAGATTTGAATAACAACAAGGAACTTGCCGAAGTGAATTTCTCCGACCAAACCAAGTTGGAAAAGGTGAGTGTAAACGAATGTCGAGCATTAACTACAATGGTATTCAAGAACAATCCAGCTCTTAAATTTCTGTATATGAATGGTACAGGTATGCAAAAGTTGGATATTAGTGCCTTGTCTGCGCTCGAACAATTTGGCGGATACGGCAGTAAACTTATGGCTGCAAAGTTCCCCGAAAACGCTAAGAACCTGAGCGTGGTGTCTCTTCAAAGCAATTTACTTGATGCCTGCGCATTGGACGATATATTCAGAGCATTGCCAACAATGAAAGCTACCGAACCAAATCTTGGCATTGAAGACAATAAAGGTACTGCGACGTGCAACACAAAGATAGCGAAAGACAAGAGGTGGATACCCGATGCGGAAGGCGACGGCACAGGTTGTGCAACACCGATAGCCCCTCCTGCCGATGCTCCTGTCATAACCTTGACGGTTGCAAGCAATTTAGACATTAAGGTAAAGTTGGCAGCAAAGAGGGATAATACAAAGATTTGGGTGAAAGAAGGTAACGCCGAATTTAAAGAAAAAATCATCAATTCGCTCTTGGAACCTGGCGATGCACCCGTCTACAAGGCTATTGATGCAACAACTATCCAGTTCTATGGCGATATTACGCAAATAGAATGTAAGTTCAATGGTAAGAGATTTAACGCCGTAGATTTTTCCAAGAACCCATTGTTGGAGGTTATAGACGTTTCTCACAGTGCCCTTGAAACATTAGACCTAAGTGCCAATGCTAAACTGAAAGTTCTTAAATCGGGATTGAATATTCTGAAAGCGGTTAAATTTGCAGCCAATTCCGATTTGGAAGAAGTTGAGTTGAACGACAACATATCGCTTGCAGCGATAGACCTTTCTGCGCAATCTAAATTGAATACGCTCAACGTATCTGGCTGTCAGGCTTTGAGTACACTTAAGTACGAAATGTCTGACGCTATCCAATGGCTCGATGTTTCTGAAACAAATCTGCAGAAGCTTGATGTTGAATATCTGTCAGAACTCTTGAATTTGAATGCACACAATGCTAAACTAACAGCACTCAAACTGCCTCGAAGCTTTGCTAAATTAGACGCAGTAAATGTTAGCCACAACTCCCTTGACGCTTGCGAGCTGAACAAACTCTATAGAACTTTACCAACCGTTAAGCACTCAACCAACAGACTGGTAATAAACGGCAACCCAGAAACAACCATCAGCTATACAAAAATTGCTACCGATAAGGGCTGGAAGGTAGATGTAGAGGGCGACGGTACAGGTTGTGAGAATCCTACAAGCATCGAAGCCACCGAAGCAGCGGGCATCAGCATCGACTACAATGCTGCAACACGCAAGGTTACAGTAAGCCGTACAAAGGCAAATGCCAAGGTGTTGCTTTATGCAACCAACGGTACAAAGATTGCAGATGCGCCCACCAACGCCGAAGGCGCGTGCACAATTGCACTCGATAATGTGGCAAATGGCTGTTACATTCTCGTTGTAAACGGTGTGAACCGTAGCTTCGTAGTGAAGTAAACAGCGCACAGAACATAAAAAACGTGTAGTTCCGAATGGCATTGTGCCTATCAGGACTACACGTTTTTTATGTTTTTATATCGCTCAGTGCAGGTAGGTGCGTGGTTTATTGCGTTTCCTGGTATTGAATGAGAAAGGGTTTATATAGTAATTCTAATTTATCTAGGATTTCTAGAAACTTTCAGCCAACACGTGGGAAAATCGCCTCGGTTTTGTAAAGATAATTTCGCTGAAAAACGATAATTTCGATTTGGCATTGCGAAAGCGGCTGTTTTGCATCGCAAAACCTACGCTTTTACCGTGCAAAAGAGCCGCTTTTGGAATGCAAAACAATAGGTTTTACAACGTATTGATATACAGGTGGTTATGCTATAGTTGTATTTGTGAAAAATATTTACATCCCTATCGTCCTTTTTCGCCATATAAAAAGGTTTGCAGGGGCAATATTGCAGGCATCGGAAAAGTGCTTTTGAATGGAGAAAGCTGAAACTGTCTGCCTGCCACATTGAATACTGACTGTTTTAAAAACAAGGCAGGTATTTCGGTGAAGAGATGCTTATGTTTGCTGTTGTATTACCTGTATATTCGCATTTTCGTCGAAGCAAGGGGCATTACTCGTCGAAAATAATTTGTAGATATGGCAGAATAAAACTAACTTTGTACACATTAGCAACACTTTTGCAGCAATGGGGAAGATGATGGAAACAATAAAAGCGTGGTTGAAGAAACGCAGTGTAGTGATATTTCTTGCACAAATAGGCATTTACTTTATGCTTACTGCAACGTGGTGCGTGGTGGTATATATCACCGAACGCGACCCATGGGTGGCAACGGCTTCGGCGCGCACCAACGCTGTTATGTTCTTTCTGCTCCTCGTGGTCTTCATGGCAAACTTCTATGTTCTTGTTCCGTATCTCTACGAAGATAAAAGTAAGCTGCGCCGATGGTTGTTTTGGCTGGTAGAATTTGCCTTGGTATTTTTACTGAACTACGACTTGTTCTTCCCACGCAGCAATACAGACCATGGTGTGGTGGTACATTTGTACTACTATCAGTTCGCTATTATCTGGCTGGTTCTTAACTATGTCGTGGCGATTGCAGCCATTTCCGTGCGTTATTTTATTCGTCAGAGCGACCTTCGGAAGCAACTTTTAGAAGAAAAACAGCGCAATACGGAAGCTGAACTGGCTTGGCTGAAGAACCAATTAAACCCACATTTCCTTTTCAATACGCTCAACAACATCTCTTCTTTGACGCAGATTGATGCCGATGAGGCGCAAAACTCCATTGGCGAACTATCCGACTTGCTGCGCTATGCGCTCTACGAAACGCAGCAAAAGGAAGTGCCGCTGTGCGGAGAAATTGCCTTTATGGAAAACTATATCTCCCTGATGGCACTGCGTTGCGACAAGAACGTGAAGATAACAACGCATTTCGATGTTCCCGACACGGCACGAACCATTGCGCCCATGCTGTTTCTGTCGCCCATCGAGAACGCTTTCAAACACGGTGTGAGCAGCGGAAAGCCATCATTCATTGACATTTCGCTGACCGAAGAGAACGGTTTCTTGGTGTTCTCTTGCCAGAACAGCAACCACCCGAAAGACGGTTGCGACCACAGCGGCAGCGGTATTGGCATAGAGAATATGCGCAAACGCTTGGAGCTGATGTATGCCAAACGCTACGAAATGAGCCTAACGGTAGAGCAAGGAGTCTACAAGTTGCAGATAAAAATAAGAACAAGAAGTTAATATATACCTATGAATCTAACGTGTATTATCGTAGACGACGAACCTTTAGCCATACGGCTATTAGAGAATTTTGTGGAACGTACACCTTTTTTGGTGCTCAAGGCATCGTTCACCGACTCTATTTCGGCTTTGCAGACCATCAAAAACGATGTTGTAGACCTATTGTTTCTCGATATTCAAATGCCCGACCTGAATGGTATGGAGCTTTCGCGTATGGTGCCATCACGCACTCGCATCATCTTTACAACAGCGTTCAAGGAATATGCTTTCGACAGCTACGAGGTGAATGCACTCGACTTCTTGCTGAAGCCAATACGCTACGACAAGTTCTTAACGGCTGCAGAAAAAGCCAGGGACTGGTTCGAAAGGCTGACGCAACCCATAAACAACCAAAGAACGACGGTGTTTCTGAAGGCTGACGGAGAGTTGCAGCAAGTACTGCTCACCGATGTCGTTTATGTGGAAGGAATGAAAGATTATGTCATCTTCCACCTTTCCGACCGCCGACTGGTTACACACATGACCATGAAAGCAGTGGAAGAGCTGCTCCCTTCTGCCCATTTCATGCGTGTAAGCCGTTCGTATATCGTGGCATTGGATAAAATAAGAAAGGTAGATAGGAACGATTGCATCTACATTGGCAACGAGATAATACACGTTACCGATGCTTTTCTTGCACCCTTCAAGGAATATTTGGAAGAGCGCAAGCGGTAGGTTTTCAGTTTCTCACAACATATACGGCAATGGTTTTCAGCCGCACATAGTTGTAGCTTAGATACATAAAACCACCAAAACGGTTGTGTTTTCCCCAGCTATTCTTACAAATAAAGTATTTGTTACCCGCCTCGTCGTGGGCTATTCCCATTATCTCCATGCAATGGTCGTCGGTAGTTTGGTAGGTTTCAAAAGCCTTTTGGCGTTGCGCTTGTGTAGGCAATTGGTTGTCGTTGTCTAACTTTGCTATGCCTTCTGCGAACGAGAAGCCATCTTCGGACGTGTCGCCCTCCCAGCAAACAGGGTGTCCCGAGCGCACAGACTGCTCTATGCGGTGCATCAAAGTGTCGATGGGAACATTTAAAAAGGTGTCGTGAAAATAGTTGTCGGGCACTTCCAAGGGGAAGTACGTGCCGAAGGGGTGGTGTGTAAAGCTCGTTAAAGCTAAGTATTCGTCGCTTTTACATACGCTGTGGGCAAACTCTTGCGGTGTGTAAATGGCTCGATAAAGAAACACTTGCCTTGGAACAGCACCTATTTCATCGTCCAACATAGTGTTAATATAACCAATCTGTTCGGCTACATTGCTTGTCTTAGGTGCTAAAACTGCCTGACTGAGTTTGCGTTCAATAACCTTATAGCTTGCGTCTCCTCGCTTATGGTAGGCATCGAAGTGGTATAAGCCGTAGGTTTGAATAAGGTCTATCAGCATTCCAGCCATTCCTCGAGTGGTAATAGTCGTACCCTGATTGGGCAAAACCGCATTTCGGGTTCTTGTCAATAGGCTTTTCGTAGCCTGTTCTGCCAAATACATACGCGCAACATAGTCGGGACTGAGGTTCACGGAGTCGCCTTGCATCAGGTGTTCGGTCTCTATTGTAGCCAGCATGGCATACGCCCAGCACAGCGAACTCTGTCCTTGGTCTTTCACGGGAGTGGTCCGCAACCGCACTTCATCGGTAAAACGGTGAGTAGGAAACTTCTGTTCGGCTTGCTTTGCACACCCTACAAGAAGGAACAAAGCAAGTGTTGTGAAAACTATTTTCTTCATTTTTAGCTTGTACCAATAGAGGAACGCTCTTAATTGGCACTGCTCTTACAGGGTGTAAATAAGCTGAATGAGTGTTTGTCCAACCGCCTGCAGTGTTGCACGGTCTATGTGTTCCATCGTGTCGCTTACGGTGTGCCACGTAGGACCGAACGTGCTTTGTGCGCAATCGGGATAGTGCGGAATGATGTCAATCGTAGGAATGGCTGCTATTTTGTTGAGCGGATAATGGTCGTCTGTTACCATTCCGCCTCTCGTTGTAGGGAAATATGCCTCGAAGCCAGCACTCTTTGCAGCTTCCCAAACTCGGTTTACGATGTCTGGCGCATATTGCAGGGAAATGCCTTCCTTGTAGAATTGGGCACCTTCGCCACCTACCATATCGAGCAAAATGCCAAATTCGGGACGAACGGTGAGGGGCAGGTTCTTTGCAAAATAGTTGGAACCCAAAGCCCAACTGTCGCCCGACTGTTCTTGATAGTTGGTTTCCCACTGCGGCACACCCCAGTCTTCAGCGTCGAAACAAACGAAATCGACACCTACGTTCAGCGTGCTGTCGGCTTGTAACTGGCGTGCTAATTCTATCATAACACCAACACCAGAAGCTCCGTCGTTGGCTGCCATAACGGGTTTCTTGTGGTTGGTAGAGTCAGGGTCGTTGTCTGCCCACGGTCTACTGTCCCAGTGTGCACAGAGCAAGATGCGCCGTTGTGCGTTGGGATTGGTACGGGCGATGATGTTTGTCGATTTTAATATCGTGCCGTCGTAAGCTTTCAGGTCGGCTTTCTGCGTCTGAACCTCGCAGCCGTATTGCTTAAACTTGCTGATAATCCATTGTTCGCACTTGTCGTGAGCCGACGAATTCATTGTGCGAGGACCGAAATCGCACTGCGCTGCCGTATAGGCGAATGCCGAATCGGGGTTGAATGTAGGGCCAACGGGCTTTGCTGTTGCCACTGTGTCGCCGTCTTCGGTGCTGTTGTTAGACGATTTTCCTTTGCAACTAAAGGCGAAGGCAGCAAGTAAAAGCACTGCCATACCACTGCATAAAAACTTTATTTTTCCGTTCATCGTTGTTCTTTTTATTTTTGTTTGGCAGCCTGTACCTGTGCCATTACGCGCAGCCAGTTGCCTCCCCATATCTTTTCTATGTCGCGTTCGCTATATTTGTGAGCAAGCAAATGGCGGGTGAAGTTTATCATTTCGCTTGCATCTGCCATTCCACGCACTGTTCCGTCGCCATCGAAGTCGGTTCCGATACCTACGTGGTCGATACCCATAACATCTATTGCGTGCTCTAAATGCGCAATGGCATCGAGAATTGAAGCCGTTCCGCCTTTGCACAAGAAGCCTCCATAGAGGGTAATGTGTGCCACGCCGCCTTTCTTTGCCAATGCTTTCAGCTGGTCGTCGGTAAGGTTGCGAGGTACGTCGCAGAGGGCTTTGCTGTTGGAATGGCTGCACACAATGGGCTGACTGCTTATTTCAAGTGCATCGTAGAAACTCTTTTCGCCGCCGTGGCTGAGGTCTACCATAATGCCGTTGCGGTTCATTTCCTTGATTACTTCAATGCCAAACTTGCTCACGCCGCCGTGAAGGCTGCTCCCTCGTGCCGAATCGCAGATGTCGTTGTCGCCGTTATGGCACAGTGTGATGTACGTAACACCACGTTGTGCGAAGTATTTCACGTTGGCAAGGTCGCCTTCCAACGCCAAACCGTTTTCAATAGCAAACATAATGCTCTTGCGTCCCTTTCGTTTGTCTTCGTAAAGGTCGGACGGTGTGCGCGCAATACTGAGGTAGCGGCTGTTTTCTTTTACTATTTTCTCTATCTTGTTGAAGATTAAATCGGCGTAGGAAATGGGCGTAAGGTTGTCTAAAACGTCGGTCAGTTCAGGGTTAAAACGCTTTAATCCCTCCACGTCTATCTTCGATGAGAATGTTTCGCCTATGCGTGGTTGAGGCAAATAGGCTGCCATTGTAACGGCATCTTGGTGTCCTTCTGTCATCTTATGCAGGTCGTAAAGAATGCGTGGGTCGCGTTTGGCAAAGTCTACGCCTTGTGGGAAGAACATAGGAGTGTCGCAATGGGTGTCGAGTGTGAGTATGCGTGTGTGCAGTTGCTTGGCTGTGCGGAAGTTGTCGGCTTCGTTTACAAACCATTTGAACAGCTTCTGACCTTCTTCTTCCAACCATTCCGGGTGCCACTGAACACCTAAGATAGGTTTGAATTCGGCACTTTCCATGCACTCTATAACGCCGTCGGGAGCGTAAGCCGTTGCTTTAAACCGCTTTCCGGGCACAGAAACAGCTTGGTGATGGAAGGAGTTTACAAAGATTTGGTCTTGCTTGTAGATGGAATGAAGTATGGAATCGGGTTCTATTGCAATGCTGTGCGTAGGCTCGGTGAAGGCTGCACTCTGGTCGTGCTTTAGCTTTGCAGGGCGCAAGGTAGTAGCATTTTTCAAGCGTGCGAGCTTCTTTTCCCCTGTTTCCTCAACGATATAAGGGTCGTAAATGTGCTGTTGCACCTTTCCATCTAACGCAATGGCCAAGACCTGCATACCTCTGCACACGGCGAATATGGGTATTTGGCGATTGTAAGCCAACCGTGTAGTGAGCAGTTCGGATAGGTCTCGCTTATCGTTTATGTTGCCTACGTTGAGCGTTGGCTCTTCGCCAGCCCACAAAGGGTTCACATCGGCACCGCCTGAAAGCAGAAGTCCGTCGATGCGGTCGAGTATATTGGCAAGTATTTGCTTGTCGGTGGTGGGCGGAATAAGTAGCGGTGTGCCTCCAGCATCTATCACCTGTTTGTGGAAAACCTCACGAATGGTAACATCTTGCCCCGAAAAGTTGGTGGTAATACCAATAATAGGCTTGTTGTTTCCCTCTGGATAGCTTTCGTAAAGTTCTGCCAAATGGGCGTCCAAATTATAGTTTAGTGTCATAATCTTTATTTAAATAGGTGATAGCAGCAGTCTGTTGTTTGCTTTATTTATAGTTCCTCGGCGATTGGGATTTCGCGTTTGATACTCTGTTCGAGCGAGATAAGCGTTTCGGTAGATACTACACCAGGAATGCTTTGAATCTTGTTGTTGAGCAAATCCATCAGTTGTTCGTTGTCCTTTGCGAAGAGTTTGACGAGCATAGTGTACGAACCTGTGGTGAAATGGCACTCTATAACTTCAGGAATGGTGCTGATACGCTCCACTACATCGCGATACATTGAACCGCGTTCGAGGTTCAAGCCAACGTAAGTACATGTGGTATAACCAAGACTTTTGGGGTTTACGTGGAAGCCGCTGCCTATAATTACGCCATTTTCGATAAGGTGTTGGACTCTTTGATGGATTGCAGCGCGCGATACGCCACACTCTGCTGCTACATCTTTAAACGGGATACGAGCGTTTTGCGACAAGATACTCAATATCTTTCTGTCTAATTTATCAATCTTATCCATAAATTTTTAGGTTTTACTTGCCTGTGGTAAGCAAGATAGTTAGTTTACAATTTGAAAGCAAAAGTAGGCATTTTAAATGGATTAGACAACAAAAATAAATAAAAAAATGTGCCCGAAGGCACATTTTGTCAGATATTCCTAAAGATGATTACTTATTAGAACCTTTTGCTGTCTTTACTATATCTTGCAGTTCAAGGGTAAAGATAAGCGTTGAATAAGGTGCGATGTCGTCGCCAGCACCGCGAGCACCATAAGCCAGTTCTTGCGGAATGTAAATCTCCCACTTAGACCCTACCGGCATAAGCGTGAGGGCTTCTGTCCACCCTTTAATCAGATTGCTTACTCCGAAAGTGTCGTTTGGCTTTCCGTGGCGTGCTGTCGCATCGAACACTTTGCCGTCGATGGTGCGCCCTTCATATACAACTGCGACCTGGTCGTCCTTTGTTGGCTTCGGTCCATTGCCCTTAACGAGTACCTTATACTGCAATCCGCTTGGCAAAGTAATTACTCCAGCCTTCTTCTTATTCTCTGCAAGGAACTTCTCTCCTATAGCTTTTGTTTGTGCATTGCGTTGCTCTGCCAATGCTTTTTGCTTTTTAGAAATGTATTCTTGCGCTTCTTCTTGTTTGAAGAAGGTAGTGTCTTTTTCCATAGCAGCAATGAGACCTTTGAAGAAGAACTTGTCGTTGATTTCTGCAGATGTACCTTTAAACTGCTTCTTTATATTGGGAAGCATGGCTCTTTCTACCTGTGCTGCGATTTGCAAACCTGCTGTGTAAGCAGAGAAAGAAGTGTCCTTACGTTTTGATATGCCCTCTTTCAGTCCGCGTATAAAGTCGGGCATATCTCCTTTCAATACTCCTAACTGGTTGGCAAGATATTCTTCCAACCCACGTGTCATACTTATACCTGCTGCGTAACTTAACGAATCGAACTTCGTTGTGATTATTGCGGTCTCATCGCTAACAGGTGCTGTGATAGCTATTGCTTCTCTTGGTTCTTGCTTTTTCTGTTTTTTCCCTTTCTTGCTCTGTGCATTTGCAGTGTTGAAACCTGCACTTGCCATAACGAGCAATGCTATAAATGCTATTTTCTTCATAGTTCTTTTTGATTAAACGGGAATGCTTACAAGTTGCAATCCCTTGTTGTTTTCCATAAAATAGTGTAGTAATGAAAAGGTGGATTGGGCTAAATCGTGTCCCAACCCACCTTATTATATATACTATGAAATTTATTTCCGATTAGTTCATTGGCATTTCTGCCCCTGCGTTCTCTGTCTTTTCGATAGACAACATTTCGATAGTGAATATCAAAGTAGAGAAAGGCTTGATGTCAGGACTTGGCTGCTGTGCGTTGTAACCAGCTGCGTAAGGAATGTAAACTTCCCACTTCGCACCCACAGGCATATTCAGCAGTGCTTCGTTGAAACCAGGAACAGCTTGTCCGATTTGCATTGTTACGCCGTCGTTCTTATCGAATACCTTGCCATCGATGGTCTTTCCTTCGTAGCTAATCTTTACTACCTGCGACGCAGTAGGCTTCGCGCCTGTTCCTGCCTTTATTTCCTTGTAGTAAACGCCTTGCTTCAAAGCCTTCATTTCAGGGTTCTTTGCCACCTTTGCCATATAGGCATCGTTCTTTTTCTTGTTGTCGCCGAACTTCTTTTCAGCAGTTTTTGCCTGAATGGCTTGTGGTACTTTTTGCTCAATTTGGCGAGCTTTCTCTATGGTCATATTCTTGTTGTTGCCCTTTGCGCTTGCTGCAAAACCTGCAAGGAAGTTGCTCAACGAGATAGACTGAGTAGAATCTTCGCCGAAGATGCTCTTGTTGATTTGGTTTTTAATTACCATATTCATGTTCATGCCGACACCGATACCAGCGTTGTAAGCTGCTTTCTTCTTGTCGTCCATGTTCGTTGCACCATCGTTCAAACCTTTAATGAACTCGTCAATGTAAGCTGTGTCGATGTTCATCTGCTGCAAGTATTGCTTAACACCCTGTCCTTGGTCGATACCAAAGGCGTAGCTCAATGAATCGATGTCTGATTTCAAGTCTTCTTTTGGAGCCTGATTGCCACATGCAGTAAAGCTGGCTGCGGCGATAGCCAATGCGGCTACAACTGTAAGTTTCTTCATTTTCTTTATTGTGTTATTATTTTTAAGTTATTATTCTTTCGCTTAAAGCACCTCAATGAGTTCTACTACGAATACCAAAGCTGCGTATGGAGGAATTGATGCTCCTGCGCCACGCTCTCCATAAGCAAGGTTGTAAGGAATGAAGAAGCGGTATTTCGCACCTTCGCCCATCAGTTGCACACCTTCTGTCCAGCCTGCTATTACTTGGTTCAAGCCAAATGTTGCAGGTTCGCCGCGGTCGTACGAGCTATCGAACTTGGTTCCGTCTATGAGCGTACCTTCGTAGTGGCACTTCACCTTGCTTGTTGCACTTGGTTTCTTGTCGTTTCCTTCTGCGATAACTTCGTATTGAAGACCTGAAGGCAACACTACAACGCCCTCTTTTTTCGCATTCTCAGCCAAGAAGTCCTCGCCTACAGCTTTAGCCACTTTGCCTGCTTCGGCAGCGGCAGCCTCTTGCTTTGCCTGTTGTTCAGCAAAGAAGTTGTTTACGAGTGTTTGTGCCTCTTCGTTGCTTACCTGTAACTTGTTGCCTGCTATTACGTCCTTAATCGCTAGTGCAAAGTCGTCGATATTCAAGTTGCTTGCACCCATTTCACTGAGCTGTGTACCGATGCCGATACCCAAAGCGTAGCTTAATTTGTCCATTGATTTTCTTTTCTTGTTTAAATATTATTAATGTGCAAAGATACTATTTTTAGAATATAGTTTGGCATTTATCTAATTAAAATTACTAAATTTGTAAAATCAACAAATAAAATAGCAGTATGAAGAAAATAGTATTCCTGACAGGTGCGGGTATGTCTGTGGAAAGTGGTTTTAAAACTTTCCGTGGCAGCGACGGCTTGTGGGAGGATTATCCAGTGGAGCAAGTTGCCACCCACGAGGCGTGGGAAAGCGACCCTGTGTTGGTGAATAACTTCTACAATCGATTGCGGAAAAAACTGTTTATGGCAAAGCCTAACGAGGGGCATAAACTCATAAAGAAGCTGGAGGACAAATACGATGTAACCGTGATTACGCAGAACGTGGACGATTTGCACGAGTCGGCAGGCTCTACCAATGTTATCCACCTGCACGGCGAGCTGAAAAAGGCTTGCTCGAGCGACGATGCCTACAACCCCGAATATATAAAGGTGCTTACAGAAGATGCTCCCGACGTGCTGCCAGGCGAGAAAGCAGCCGACGGAAGTCTGCTTCGCCCCTTCATCGTGTTCTTCGGCGAAAGCGTTCCGATGATAGAACCTGCTGCAAGAGCAGTGGGCGATGCCGATATTTTCGTTATTGTCGGCACCTCGCTCAACGTTTATCCCGCTGCAGGTTTGGTGCGTTACGTCCGCGCAGGCGTACCCATTTACCTGATAGACCCCAACGATGTGGAATCGGGACGCACTCCCAACATCACAGTTATTCGCAAAGGGGCGAGCGAAGGAATGCGCGAATTTATGGAAAGAATTTAAAACACACTATATAATAAATTAAAAAACAAATTATGAAGAAAATAATATTAGCCCTTTTCTGCACGCTTTTGGCGTTTCCAGCCATGGCGCAAAAGAATGTGTACAACTTTAAAGTGAAGGACGCCAACGCGCGTACAGTAAAGCTGAAAGACTACAAAGGCAAGGTGTTGCTCATTGTAAACACAGCCACAAAGTGCGGTTTCACGCCACAATACGAAGCCTTGCAGAAGCTTTACGACACTTACAAGGCGCAAGGACTCGTAATTCTCGACTTCCCGTGCAACCAATTCGGCGAGCAAGCACCCGGAACACTCAACGAGATAAAGGCTTTTTGCACAGGAAACTACGGCGTTACTTTCCCACAGTTCGACAAGATAGAGGTGAATGGCAAGAAAGAACTGCCCCTTTACACCTATCTGAAAGCCCAACAAGGCTTTAAGGGGTTCGATACGAGCACCAAGATAGGCAAGTTTCTTGACGAAAAGTTCAGCAAGCAAGACCCTAACTATGCGAAAAACCCGAGCATCAAGTGGAACTTCACCAAGTTCTTAATCGACCGCGAAGGCCACGTTGTAGACCGCTTTGAGCCTACTGCCGATATGAAAGATGTTGAGGCGGGCGTTCGTGCTGCGCTGAAAGTGCAGTAAGAAGAACGGGAAAAAGCCACCGCAGCCACATCTTCACGGTTGGTGTGCAGCCGTTGTGGTTGGTAGAATTTTTGCTTTGAAATAGTAAAGCATAGCCCTTGTTTTGTAAAGATAATTCGTTGAGAAAACGATAATTTCGATTTGGCATTGCGAAAGCGGCTCTTTTGGACGGCAAAAGAGCCGCTTTTACCGTGCAAAACCTACGCTTTTGGAATGCAAAACAATAGGTTTTGCAAAGCATTGATAATAAGCAAGTTAAGTGAGAGGTGTGCTTGTGAAAAATATTTACACTCTTTCGGCGCTTTTTCGCGCTTGTCAAACTTATAGCATAAGATAGATGTATGCCTGAAACCGTATGCTTTTTACAGCAGACGAGAGAGCGAAGAGTATTTCATAATGGTGCGCGACTGGCTTAACAAGCGGTAGAACTCGCGTGCAGAGTTTTTTATATAAGCATTCTTTAGCATGTGAATGCAGCCTTCCATATCGTCGTTGTGCATTTCGAGCGGTATTCCCACAAGCCCTTCTTCGTTGTGAATGGTGGCTTCGGCAAGCACTGTTACGAGTTTGCTTTGGCGTATCAACTTCAGCAGAATGTTGATGTCGTTTATCTCTAAACGTGTTTTTATATTATTTGCCGACGATTCTATCATATCGTCGAATGCGTTTCGAGCCTGCAAACCGCACGCAGGCATAGCTATCTGGCAGGCTTTCAAGTCTTCGAGTGATATGCTTTTGCGTTTGGCAAATGGGTGGGTGGAACTCATTACGGCTACAAGATTATTGTTGAACAATAGGTAGCTTTCTACCCTTTCGTTCTTTTCAGTAGGTTTGAATGCCAAAACAAAGTCTACTTCGTGGCGTTGCAGCATATCCATAAGTTCTGCCATTGTTTTGTAAATGATGTTAAGGCGGACGTCGGGATAGCGTTCCATAAACTCAAGCACGGTTTCGGTGAGCAGCGGACTGAAAGTAAACGTAACCCCAATGTTGAGTTCGCCTGTCAGCAAACTCTTCAAATCGGTCATTTTTTGCTGGCATATATCAGCATCTACGACTACCTTCTGTGCATATCTCACAAGTTTCTGACCAGCTTCGGTAAGCGTAACTTCGTGGCTGTTGCGTTCAAAGAGCGTGGTGTCGAGTTCTGTTTCGAGTTGTTTTATTTGTTGCGACAGCGTGCTTTGCGTTACGAACAATGCCTTTGAAGCCTCCGAGAAGTTCAAAAGTTCTGCTACCTTTAAGAAGTATCGTAGTTGTCTTAGCTCCATTATCCTTTGATTTTTGTTAATTCGTGTACCTTGTTACCTTATAGGAAATCTTGTTTAAAATAAAGATAGGCATAGTTGCACCCAATACCATTCCTAATATATCGAAGACACAAGTGAAGCCGTTCGATGTGCAAAGATACAAATAATGCTCGAATAAATCTTCATTTTCGGTAAACAAACACATAACCAATCCTTCCACAGTGCGGTAGGCATACATTCCCGGAATCATAGGCAGAAGCGACGGAAACGAGAATGTTTCGGGCGGACACTTCGCCTTCCGTGCCATGAACACCGTCATAAAACCAATGGCTAACGCTGCTATGAAGCTGGCAGCAATAAGTCCGAAGTGGTGATAGTCGTTGTTCATAAGAATGAAACGAATGGCATGGCCTACGGCAGATATGATGAAACAATATTTATAGGCATTTTTCGGAGGGTTGCTGATGCTGGCAAATCCGATGCCTGCCAAGCCACCGAAAAACGCATCTTGCAGTATTGAAAAGAGAAAATCCATAATCAAGGGCTACGATATTAATTGAAGATTCATAAGAAGTATGCCTACCGACAAACCTACCGACAAGCAGAATGTGAGTATAATGGCGTCCATAAAGCGACTGAAAGACACAAGGTATTCGCCTGCCATCAGGTCGCTGATGCTGTTAATGTAGGGTATGCCTGGAATAAGGTACAACACACACGTTCCAAGTGCGACTTCGGGTTTGTTTCCTAAGCCGAAAATATAGCCTGAGGTGGCAATTACAGAGGAGAAGAAAGCACAAATCAGGAAAACAAACTTTACGTTCACACCGTCTTCGAGCAATACCTGTTTCAGTCGGAAACCCACAAAGGTGGCAACAAAGACAATTGCCATAGCCATGAAATCGCCACCGAAGATGCGGCAAAACGAAAGGTTGGCAAGCGAAGTCAGCAGCAGTACCAGCCATTTGTTGGTGAAAGGTGCTGTGCTAACCTCCTTAAGAATCTTGTTTGCTTCGTCTAAATCAACCAATCCGTCGGCTATGCGCCAGCTTAATTGACTTAAATGCGTGTTCTTGTAGAAGCTGATGCCCGTATGGGGCGTTCTTCTTATCACCACCGAGGATTGGTTTGTGGAGGGGTCGAACACCATAAGCTGCACACTGCCGGGCATAATCAGAAGTTGGCAGTTTATGTTCCATTTCTTGGCAATGCGTTCCACATTTTTTTTTATGCGTGTGCAAGTAGCACCACAACCATAAAGCCAGGCTGCATATTCAGCAATGAAATTGCTTGTTTCATTGACAAGAAAGGAGGGGTGGCTATGCTTCATCTTCGCTCCAATCATATAAATCAAATTCGTCGGCTACTTCAAATATCTTTCCGTTGCCGTTTGTGAGGCGGGCAGTGATGGCTACGCGCAATACGAAACCTACTAAAAGTAACAACATTACTAAACTCCAGATAATAATTTGACTATTCATAATTCTTTGATTTTAAGTTCGTTTATTTCTTTTTTACGATGCAAAGGTAGGCGCATTTCTGCACCCTTACAAGCATTGGTAATGGGTTGTTTCGATAATGGTTATCGTAATATTGCGATAGAAAACTGTTGGAAATTAGCCAAAACTGCGATGACAATAGATTTAAATCAAGTAGTTGTGTGTTTTTCGTGGCGGTACTGTCTGTTGTTTCCACTTTTTAAGAATAACAGCATTCATGTTTTTAGAATGAAGGCATATATTTTTCAGTGTTTCGTTATGCTGTTATTCCGATGTTTCGATAGATTGTTTAAAGTTTTGTATTTAGGCGATTGTGCTTCCTTTATACATTATGTGTGGCAAGTTTCGACGATTTTTTGCACATACTCTTCAAAGTTCTTGTCTGCTGTTCTGCTCCAAATATCGCCCAAAAGCGCAACGCCACCAAAGCCGTAATGTTTTACCTTGTCAATGTTGGCTGCGGTAATGCCGCCCAAGGCAATTACTTTTTGGTCGATAAGGCCTTGCTTTTTCGCTTCGGAAAGGGCTTTTGGCGTGAATGCAGAGGTATATCCCTGCTTTGAAATGCTATTGAAAATAGGGCTGAGAAAAACGTAGTCGCATTTTGTTTTGCAGACTTTCACCTCGTCTAACGTGTGGCACGACTGCGAAACCGTGCCTTTATGGTTCGGTGGTAGCACACTGTTTCGGCGGTTTAAGTGTAGTCCGTACAGTGTGAAATGGGTAGCTAAATCGAAATGGTCGTGCAGTACAAGGCGGTTGTGATAGGCTGTTGGAATGGCTTCGATGAGCTTTGCCAACTCGTTGGTATTGCCTTCAGGCTTCCGAAGGTGCACAAGGTCTACGCCCCAATGCAGCAGTTGTGCGATAATGGCTGCCTCGTTGTCGGTAAACTGTGGTTCGGTAATCACTAAAAAACGCATATATTCTGTTTTCGAGTATATATAAAAATAGGTGGCAACCATTGCTGTCGTGCAACCGTTGCCACCTGTTTTGCTTTCTATTTCAAACGTTCGATAATGGCTTCCGCCACTTTCTTGCCAGAAAGAAGCATACCGCCGAAGATGGGTCCCATACGTGGCGTGCCGCCAACTGCCGACGATGCCATACCGCAAACATACAAGCCAGGGTATATTTCCTTTGTTCCTTCCACCACTTGGCGTTCGCCTTCAGCCACGTCTAACGAGCGTTCGCCAATCACATCGCCCGTTGCCGTGTTGAGTTTAATGCCGTTTTTGCGTGCAACCACTTGGCACATCTCGCTGTCGTGCCCTGTTCCGTCTACCACAAATTTTGCCATAATGTTCAAAGGGTCTACGTGCAAGCCTTCACGGAGCACGGGTGTCCAATTCACAACCACACCGCTCACGATGTTGTTCTTGAACACAACATCTTCAACCGAATAGCAATTGAAGATGGTTGCGCCTGCGTGGGTTGCCTTGTAGAGTAGGGCAGAGGTGCTTTCCACCGAATCGGCAGTGTATAATCCGTCTTCGTAAGGTTCGTAGTTGATGTCGAAATCCTTGATGATTTCCAAGGCTTCTTGCTGCACAACCAGTTGGTTGAACATCATAGCACCGCCCCACATACCGCCGCCTGGCGATAGCTTGCGGTCGAAGAGTGCCACTTTAAGTCCTGCTTTTGCCATATAGTAAGCCGCTGCAATGCCCGAAGGACCGCCGCCAACAATGGCAACATCGAGTTCGAGGCACTTTTCCATTTTGGCAAAATAGGTGCTGATAATTCCTTTTGAAACTTTTTTCTCAATCATAATATTATTGTTTTTAGGTGTTTTTATTTTGTTTATTCTTCGCACTCGCAGTCTTCCAATGTCTGACTGATGCGCATTGCGCAGAAGTTAGGGCCACACATTGTGCAGTATTTTCCGCCTACCTTGTTCGATGTTTTCCAATATTCGAGTGCCTTTTCAGGGTCGAGTGCAAGGTTGAACTGGTCTTTCCAACGGAATTCATAGCGGGCTTTGCTGAGCGCATTGTCCCTTACGGCAGCACCGGGGTGTCCTTTTGCCAAGTCGGCAGCGTGGGCAGCAATCTTGTAAGTAATCACTCCTGTGCGCACATCGTCCTTGTTGGGCAGCGAAAGATGCTCTTTTGGGGTAACATAACAAATCATTGCCGTGCCGTACCAGCTTATCATTGCCGCACCAATGGCACTCGTAATGTGGTCGTAAGCAGGCGCAATGTCGGTTACAAGAGGGCCTAATGTGTAGAAAGGCGCACCGTGGCACTTCTCTATTTGTCTGTCCATATTCTCCCTAATCTTGTGCATCGGCACGTGTCCGGGACCCTCTATGAACGCCTGAACGTCTTTTGCCCACGCCCGTTCCACTAGTTCGCCCATCGTGTCTAACTCTGCAAACTGTGCAGCATCGTTGGCATCGTAGGTAGAACCAGGGCGCAGACCGTCGCCCAGCGATATTGCGACGTCGTATTTGGCGCAAATGTCGCAGATGTCATCGAAGTGGCTGTACAGGAAACTCTCCTCGTTGTGCACCTGACACCATTTGGAGATGATGCTTCCGCCGCGACTCACCATACCCGTAAGGCGTCCGTTGGTAAGATGGACATTCTTTAAGCGGATTCCGCAGTGAATTGTGAAGTAATCAACGCCCTGCTCGCACTGTTCAATCAGTGTGTCGCGGAATATCTCCCAAGTAAGTTTCTCAGCCTTTCCGTTCACCTTCTCGAAGGCTTGATACATCGGAACGGTGCCTACAGGTACGGGGCAGTTGCGCAAAATCCACTCTCTTGTTTCGTGAATGTTCGTTCCTGTCGATAAATCCATTAAGGTGTCGCCACCCCATTTGCAGCTCCAAACCGCCTTTTCCACCTCTTCATCGATGCTCGAATTTTCGTGTGAGTTGCCGATATTGGTGTTTATTTTCACACAGAAGTTCGTTCCGATAATCATTGGCTCGCTTTCGGGGTGGTTGATATTGGCAGGAATGACTGCCCGCCCTGCTGCTATCTCGTCGCGAACGAACTCGGGTGTGATGTGCGTTTTTATGCCCAAAGCCTCGCAATCCATATTTTCGCGAATGGCAACATACTCCATTTCCTCTGTAATGATGCCCTTCTTGGCATAGTACATCTGCGTTCCTTTGCGCTTTTCTATCCACGGTTGGCGCAGTTTCGGCAAGCCTTTGTTGAGGTCTATCTCTATGTTCGGGTCGCTGTATGCTCCACTTGTGTCGTAAACTACTACTGGGTCGTTAGGTCTTTCTATGCGTTTGCCGCCTTCGTTTGTAACCGTTGGTGTAAGAAGAATGCGGCGCATACCCACCTTTAGTTCAGGGTAGATGGTACCACACTTATAAATCTTCTCCGAATTGGGATAAGAAATCTTAATGTTTTCGTTCTTCATAATGTTATATTTCTATTAGTTTCTTCATTTCTTTAATGGGGTCTGCTGCTTTGAGCACAGCTCCGCTGATGGCTATTCCGCTTACGCCTATGTCTCGAAGTGCTGCGATGTCGGTACTGACGATGCCGCCAATGGCAATGAGTGGTAGGCTGATGCCCGCTTGCTGCATTTGTTTTAGAATGTTTCGGTAGCCTTCCAAACTAAGTACGGGCGCAAGGTTGCGTTTCGTTGGTGTGTATCTGAAGGGGCCGCACCCTATGTAGTCTGCTCCTTGTGCTGCCAAATGCTGCACATCGGAAAAGGTATTGGCAGTTCCACCAATTATTTTTTCGTTACCAAGTATGCGCCGTGCTTCGCTGATGGGCATATCGTTCTTGCCAAGATGCACGCCGTCGGCACCGAGTTCGGCAACTAAATGCACACGGTCGTTGAGTAGAAACGTTGCATTATAGCTACGGCAGAGCACAGCAACCTTGCGTCCAATGCTTAGAAACTTGTTGTCGGTAGCGTCTTTCATACGCAACTGCACCCATTTGCAACCGCCACGGAGTGCCATTTCAGCACCTTCAACGTAGCCAAACCGTTGGTTCTCGTGTGTAATAAACTGTATGTTGTTCATCGTTTTATTAGTTTTTCAGGACAAAAGAAATGGTTTACCGCTCCGTGTCCGCCGCCAATGCACATGTTTGCCCCCGCTCTTATGGCTTGAGAAATATAGTTTTTAGCCATTGCAACGGCTTCTTCGAGCCTTAAACCACGAGCCAAGAAAGCCGCAATCGCCGAAGAGAGCGTGCAGCCTGTGCCGTGTGTGTTGAACGAATCGATGGTTTCGGTTTCAAAGATTAGCGGTTTGCTGTTGTCGGAAAAGTAAAGACGGTCGGTCTTTTCGTTGCCTTCTATGTGTCCACCTTTTATTAATAGTGCCTTGCAACCAAGTTTTAGGATTTCTTCAGCAGCCTCATCAATGTCTGCTACCATTGTGATTGTACGGCGTGCCAAAACTTCTGCTTCGGCAATGTTGGGCGTCAGCACTGTCGCCATAGGTAAAAGATGTTGGCAGAAGGTGCCAATCGCTTTCTCTTCCATAAGTTTGTTGCCCGATGTGGAAACCATTACGGGGTCTATGACGAGTGGAATATCGTTGTATTCCGCCAATACTTGTGTGATTGTCTTGATATTCTCGGCACATCCGACCATACCTATTTTAATGGCATCAGGGCGCAAATCGGTGAGAACAGCACGCAGCTGAGCCTCTACAACCGCAGCTTCGATGTTCTGAATGCAGAACACTTGCTTCGTGTTTTGTGCCGTAACAGCCGTAACAACCGATGAGGCGTAACACCCTAAAGCCGACATTGTTTTAATATCAGCCTGTATTCCTGCGCCTCCTCCGCTGTCGGAGCCTGCTATCGTAAGAGTTTTTACATAGTGCATCATAAGCCATAAAAGTAACAAATGGTACTTTTCGGAATAGCCAAAATATGGGGGGATACACCAATAAGGATAGATAAACGCAAATGTCTGTATATTCGCACTTCCTACGGCAGCATTACCTGCATCAGGTTATACGGGTATAATCTCAGCTCACTCAATGGAGTGGCACCCCTTTTTCGGATAAACCGAAAGTCTATCTGCGTGCAAAGATACGATAATGTTCTGCAATTGCAAAATTTAAGTCAAAGTTTTTCTTCATCAATAATTTTTCTTTTATTTTCCCTTTGGTTTGCCAAAATTTGCGTACATTTGCAATCCAACTACTAATTTATAATAGAAATGCTTGAGAAAAACATACGCGAACAAATCATTGATTTGATGCATCGACAGGTTGTTCCTGCCGTTGGCTGTACCGAACCTATGGCGGTAGCACTCTGTACTGCACGTGCCACAGAGCTATTGGGGCAGAAACCAGAGAAAATAAGTGCATTCTTGTCTGCAAACATCTTAAAGAACGCAATGGGAGTGGGTATTCCCGGTACAGGAATGATAGGCTTGCCAATCGCCATTTCTTTGGGTGCGCTCATAGGAAAGTCGGAATATCAGCTTGAAGTAATTAAAGACCTGACGCCTGAAACCTTGGAAGAGGGAAAGCAATATGTAAGCGAAAACCGCATAGACATAAAGCTGAAGGAAGGAATTACCGAGAAATTGTACATCGAAATGACGTGCGAGGCAGGTGGAAAGAAAGCTACTGCCATTATTTCAAAGACACATACAAACTTTGTCTATGAAGAAGCCGACGGCAAAGTGCTGCTTGATAAGCAGGTTCCTGCTGAAGAAGGTGCACCAACCGATAACAAAGACATTCAGTTGAACTTAAAAATGGTGTGGGATTTCGCAACTACGACACCCATAAACGAAATAGAATTCATTCTCGAAGCTAAGCGTTACAATATGAATGCTGCTGAAGAGGCGTTGAAAGGAAACTACGGACACTGTGTCGGTAAAACAATGGACCGCCCATTGAGCCGCGGTTTGTTCGGCAACAGTATCTATTCGCATATACTTTCTAAAACTGCGTCGGCTTGCGATGCACGTATGGGTGGCGCAATGGTGCCTGTTATGAGCAACAGTGGTTCGGGAAATCAAGGCATTTGTGCAACAAACCCAGTTGTAGTGTTTGCCAAGGAGAACGAAAACACACCAGAAGAGTTGGTGCGTGCGCTCACATTGAGCCACCTCACCGCCATTTATATTAAGCAAAACCTCGGTGCCTTGTCGGCACTCTGTGGCTGTATCGTTGCCTGCACGGGCTCAAGTTGTGGTATTACCTATTTGATGGGTGGCGACTACAACAACATTTGCTATGCTGTAAAGAATATGATAGCCAACCTTACAGGTATGGTTTGCGACGGTGCAAAGCCAAGTTGCGCACTGAAAGTTTCGTCAGGCGTATCTACTGCCATACTTTCTGCGATGCTTTCAATGGAAAATCACCACGTAACAGAGGCAGAAGGAATCATCGACAAAGATATCGACAAGTCTATTCGCAACCTTACCAGCTTGGGCAAGGACGCTATGAACGAAATGGATATAATGGTCTTAGACATTATGACAAGTAAAGGTGCTTGCTAAAACATACACCTAAAAAATATGAAAAAGGTTCGCATACAATCCGTGTGCGAACCTTTTTGCTAATATTATCAATGAAAAACGTATCCTTAACGTGAGTTCGATGATTTTATCGGTTGTTTCATCGTGTGCGAAACCGCTTTCATACCCCATAAGTAAGGTGCGTTTATATACCACTCGTGGTATACGCTTGCATATCACTCGTGGTATATGCTCATACCCCACTCGTGGTATACGTTTGTGTATTACGAGTACAGTATCACCCAATTTACAAACAATTAAGGGCTGTGAACCTGCATCTTGTCAGCTTGAACTCCCATTAGAGGGTGAAGCTAACGCCTGCATACCACGTTGCACCATAGACAGGAGCATACATAAATGCTGCGTCGTCGCCGTGCTTTTCGTCTTGCAGATAGCTGAAAATGTTCTTTCCGCCACCATAAACGCTGAACGAACCGAAACGCTTAGCTACACGGAGGTTCCACAAAGTGAAAGTGTTTGTCTTCTTAATCTTAGATGTTTTTGGAGCATCTTCAGAGTTATAGTCGATGTACATCTTGCCTTGCAGAGAACCTGTGAGTGCAAACGACCAAGTGCCAGGAGTGTATTCGAGGTTTAAGTCGCCCGTCATAGCAGGGAAACGAGAGATGTACTTGCTGTCTTTGGCGTAAGCTAAACGCTGAGGAGCTTCTTTGCATTCGTCTGATTCTGGGTCAGACCATTCTGCGCGTTCGTGTTTGAACTTGCCTTGGTTGATTGTCCAGTTCACACCAGCCTTGAAATTTCTGAATGGATTCCACTTTACGCCGAGCTCAATACCTTGCACGTATGCGTCGTCTACGTTCTCCCACTGGTATGTATAGCCGAATTTCTTCACTTCGTCGCTTGCAGGAGCAAACTGTATCTTGTCTTTCAAGTCGGTGCGGAAGATGTTTGCGCTCAACTGAACGTTTCTTGCATAGTAGTCGGCAGAGAGGTTGTAGCTGATAGAACGCTCCCCCTTGAGACTTGATGACTTCCATACACGTGGCGAACCAGAGCAGAGGTGCAAGTCTTCAGAGAAACCGTAAGGAGCACGGAAACCTGTACCAATGTTTGCACGGAGTACGAATGAAGGGCTCACAGAATACTTGATGGCAAGACGAGGATTGAACGAAGTTTTGCTGAAGTGGGTCTGTGGGAAGGCATGGTCAGACACCTTTTGGCTTGTTGCATACTCTTCGCCAGAAGAGTGGGTGTCTAAACGCAAGCCAGGCACAACGGTAAGGTTGGGCAATATGTTCCATTCGTCTTGAACGAAGAAGCCAAATTCGTTGGCGTGTTTCTTACCGATAGATGTGTAAGGAATACCGAAGTATGGGTTACCTCTTTCTTCTTCGGCAGAAATAATGTAAAGACCAGTTTCGTTCAAACGGGTAAAGTAGCCTTGAACACCCGCAAGCAAAGTGTGCTTGCCGAGGATAGAAGTCAGCGTGAGCGAAGGAGTGAATGTATTTTCCTTAGCAATGTAAGGGCGCATCAACTCCACGTCAGGGCTGATACCTTCTGGGTGCGCAGCGTCGGTTGTTGCTTCCTTGTAGTTAGAAAGGAATGTATCGTTCGTTGCGTTGCGCTTATGGTGAACGTAAGCCATTGCGAGGTTCAGCTCAGAGCGTGAACCGATAGGCAATGTGTAGGCAAGGTCGGTCGTGATACGGTTGGTACGGATATTCTCTGTGCCTTCTGAATAAGGGTTCAGGAACAGGTTATCCTTCATATTGCCGCCATAACGGAGTTCGTCCATTGCCTTTGCGCGAAGCACAAGCTTATCGTTCTTTGCAAAAGGACTATACACGTAGATGCTTGCACCGACGTTGTTCATAAGGCTGTAAACACGGTCAGAGATTTGGTCTTTCTGCTTTACCTCGTCGCGTGTAAGTCCGTCCTGTGTCGCATCGACGGCATCTTCTTCCGTGCGTTGTGCTGTAACCAGCAAACCAATGTTCTTGTAGCGCATAGAACCAGAGCCCTTGTAGCTCTTGTGTCCGAAGTTGCCATACTGAATGTCTGCATTTATTGAAGGTTCGAAGGTTGGTTCCTTTGATATAATGTTGATGGCACCAGCCACAGCACTACTGCCATAGAGGGCAGAACCTGCACCCTTAACCACTTCAAGACGGTCTATGTCGTTCGTACCCATCTGTTGCAAGCCGTAAACACCCGCAAGACCAGAGTACACGGGTTCGCCATCGAGCAGCACCTGTGTGTGTTCAGCACCAAGACCCTGCATGCGAACCATTGAGAAGTTGCAGAATTGGCATTGCTGTTCTACACGAATACCAGGCACTCCTTCCAATGCATCGAAGAGGTTCAGCGCATTCTTGCGCTTGATAGCCTGCGATGTAAGCACTTCCGTACGGATAGGAACGTTCTTTACAAAGTGTTCGGTACGTGTACCTGTTACCACAACTTGGCTAAGCTCTAAAGCGTCCTTATCCAATTTAAAGTAAACAGCAGTACCCTTACCGCTAATCATTTCAACTTCAAGTTCTTGTTCCTGATAACCCTCAAGGTTGGCAACAACAATTTGTTTACCCACTGGCAAGTCTGCCATCTTGAAGTGTCCCGAAGCGTCGCACTTGGTTTTTAAGGTTGTACCTTTCACGGTAATGGTTGCGTGAGGGAGGTGTTGCCCTGTTTCTTTGGCTTTAACATCGCCAAAAAGCATAGCGTCTGTGCCTTGAGCCATAGACATAATGGCACAAAGCAATCCTGAAAATAGAATTAAAACTCGTTTCATATAATATGGTATATTAATTTAATGCGTGCAAAGGTATTTACTTATGAAACAACAGACAATACCTAAAAGTTAGTAAAATATTGTCATAAAGTGTTCTTTTTCCTTAGTTTCATTCTATTGAATTTATTCTGTCAATTTGTTATTATATATTCTTCTTAAGGTAGCAATATAATACTGATAGGGCAAGAATAGTTATCTCTGTGTATTAAATAAAACGAAGAATACCGCAAAATAAGGGCATAGAGAGTGTTTACTGTAAATATTACATACCTATAAAAGATGATTTTATATTACAATACAACTTTCCGCACATTTGAAAGAGTAGGGATTTTCCGCCCAATTATAGGCATACGCCCTTGGCTGTATGGGGAATTACCGCTATATTTGCAGCATAAACAATGAAAAATAAGTATAACAATTTAAAAGTATAAAGTCATGAAACGTCAGTATATCTTCCTTATGAGTGCCATCGCAACGATGATGTCCCTCACCTCGTGCGACACTTTGCTTGCAATAGACAGCACCCCTGCGGGTACAGTTTACACATCAGGCGGTACAATCTATACGTCGGGGGGCACGATTTACAATGCAGGTTACGGCTCAGGCTACGATGGTCGCTATGCTTACTCGGGCATGCGATACGAAGAAGCGCGCAGAGAAGCATTGTTCTTGTCCGACAAAATGGCTTACGAATTGGGACTTACCGATGCACAATACGAGGCTATCTACGAAATAAACCTCGACTATCTGCTCAATATGCGCGATGAACGCTCTATCTACGGCGACTATTGGGCACGTCGCAACAGCGATATTTTCTATGTGCTGAATGCTTCTCAATACAACTACTTCGTAAATATGGACTACTTCTATCGCCCTGTTTATTGGTATGACAACAGATACGTGTTCAGCATTTACAGCCGATACGACAACCCACGCTATTATTATCGCTCACGCCCAGTTTACTACGATACCTATCGTGGCGGCAGAAACCTGCTCAGCAACAGCTATTATGCAGGCAGATTTGGCAGACGCACAGGGCAGCCAGTGGTGATTAATCGCAACAGCGGAAGTTTCGGAGGTTACAACAACAACGATTCACGCATCATACAGACACCGCAAAACGGAAACAATGGCAGCCAGCCATCGTTCGGAAACCAACGCCGCGACAACGAAAGACCCAGCAGAGGAAGTTTCGGCAACAGCTCAATGGAAGGTCGCCCATTCGGTGTTCAACCACAGCGGAAACCTCAACGTTCCGATTTCGGTAACAGTAGCTTCGGTGGTTCGCGCCAAGGCACAACGTTAGAATCGTCGGGTTTCGGCAGAAACAATAACAGAAGCAACAGCTCCGACCGAACAAACACATTTGGTTCAGACAGCCGTCGCCCCACAACACCATCGAACAGCGGGTTCAACAACAGCAGCGAAAGCAGAAGTTCGTTTGGCAACAGCACGCCACGTTCTAATCCGCAGCCACGCCCAACAATCGAACGCCCTGCACAAAACAACGGTTCTTTCGGAGGACACAGATAAGAAATAATAGATATGCGCATAACAACTGTTAGCCGCCACAAGGTGGTGGCAGCAATGACAAGGGGATTCTTCCAAGCCTTTGTAAGCGGTCAGATAGACGCTACACAGCCTGGGAAGACAGACATAACACCCTTGGAGTACAAGAAAATAATAGCCGACAACTACGAAAAGTTGTCGGCTTGTTACGTTTCAGTGATGTTTCCAATTCTCATTCGTCTGAATTACGCTGACGGAGAAGCGGTTGCGGAAGATATGAAGCGTAGGAACTTCAGTAATTCAACATCGCCGAAGATACTTCTCCGCTATGCCTGCGGTTCGAAAGAAGTGTACGATACCGCCATTAAAGAGTATCAGCAGCAGATAGCGACCTTGCTTTCGGGACGATTGCAAACTATTTCGGAGTTCTTTGAAAACTACGAACGTGGTACAGAAACGACCGAAGTGGTTGATGTAGCCCTTGCCATTCGCTCTATGGTGCGCACGCAGATGATGGCGTACAGCACGGTTCTGAAAGCTGCCAACCCAGAGTTGGCAACCCTGCACCAAGCTACCGTCTTCCGTCTGATGCTCCACGGTACAATGGCTTTGCTGCACGAAGAACCCATTTCGCTCGAAGGCGACAACTTGGAACTTATCTTCCGTCGTGTGGCACTTAATTCCGACAACTTTGAAGTGCTGATGAACGAGATGAACCAAGCCTACGAAGATTTGGTGTAAAAGTAGGAAAAATCAGGCTATAAGAGTGTAAATATTTTTCACAAGGGTATCTCTTGTGTAATCGTCTTGTTATCAACGTGTTGCAAAACCTATTGTTTTGCATTCCAAAAGCGGCTGTTTTGCACGGTAAAAGCGTAGGTTTTGCAGCGCAAAAGAGCCGCTTTCGCAATGCCAAATCGAAATTAGCATTTTCTAAAGAAATAATCTTTACAAAAGCGAATAGAATTAATGTATAAATCTGGGCTATAGGTGGGAATAGGATTTATTCTGCCCTATAACCGTGTTACCACGTTTTGAGTGTTAGGAATGCAGTAAATCACCCTCCATACAAAAAGTAGTGTAATTGGTGCATAAATAATTTTAATACGACAAATAGAAAACTCTCAAAAGATAATCGGGTAGTAAGTAAACACCAATCATAAGTGTCTGCCTTCTACCCGATGTTGTTATCATTTGCAGAAAGTCTGATTTACATCTTTTCTCCAACTGCTGATATGTACCAATGGAGGTTTATTTTATAGATACAGATATACCTGCGCTTTCACCCATAACAGCTAAGCCCACCTCCATGTCCGCAGGTTTTTTGCCTGTGTAAGTCATAGCGTATGCCTTCTTATGAGCTTTAGTAGAAATCTTTTCGAGTGTTCCCCAATTATAGATTTTAATTAGAGAAACTTCACCATCGGCATATTTTACTTCTCCATACGTAACTCCCCCTGCCTCTAATTTTGGTTGTTGCTTTGACAAAGAATTTATTTCACAAATTATTTTATCATCAGCCTTGTTGATTAGCGATACATGTTGTATCTTAAAATCTTTTTTATTTTTTTCATAAAGTGTATCTTTACCTGTCTGAGAAGTCGATAATTCGAATTGTATTTTGTTTAATGCAGGTGGGTAACTATCGAGTTCCGACTTGTTGCACGAGATTAATGCTGCGAGCATTAATATACTTCCCAAAAATAATTTTAATCTTTTCATATCTTCTATTCTTTTATGATATAATTAATTTTGACCTTCTTTAATTTACCAAAACTTCTCGCTTTCATAAGCATAAGTATAATAATGTTTTCAGTACATGAAGTAAAGGTCAATGTTATGAACATTAATATACTTCCAAACAATAATCTTGTTTTTTCATGTCTTTAGTTTTAAATTTGTTTTTAGAAGTGTTTTATTGATTAATTTATTGCAAAAGTAAATCAATAATTTCGGATAGCCAAATCATATTTAAAGTTATCTGTTTTTTTAACAATTCTTGCGTCACTCCTTTCCTAATTTTTCGGAAAGTGCTTTTTCCACCATGACAATGCTATGACAATCTTGATAATATTCCAAAGTGTGCCAATCTATCAGCAAAAATGATTTATAGAGTACGTCATAAAAATGTAAATATTTTTCACAAGAATATCTCTTGTGTAATCGTCTTGTTATCAACGTGTTGCAAAACCTATTGTTTTGCATTCTAAAAGCGTAGGTTTTACACGGTAAAAGCGGCTCTTTTACAACGCAAAACCTACGCTTTCGCAATGCCAAATCGAAATTGCCATTTTCTAAAGAAATAATCTTTACAAAACAAGGGCTGTTTTATGCTTTTGTCTGCAAGCAGGAAAAAGGAAATCAACTCCATTCATCAGCTTCTTCTGACCGCCTAAAAACAAACATAAGGTTGCAATTTTTCGATTATGTCGGGTGGGAAATCCTTGAGCAATCGAAGTTGCGACAGACTGCTTAGCTTGCCCTTTAATCGTCTGTATTCTGCTATTTGGCGTGCCATATAGAAGTTTATGTAAGGATGGCGACGCAGCTGCGACACCGAAAGCGTGTTCAGGTTGAGTTGCTTGGTGTGGGCGTTGCGGACTTCAAAGAAAGGCAGTGACTCCATAGGAAAGCCCTCTATCTCTTTCAGTTGCCCCACTGCGACATATCCGCCAAGCCGTTCGCCATAGCCGACAATGGCTTTTGCCCACCCCGAACCTATGCCGGGAACTTTCTTCAGTATCGTGGTGTCGGCACAGGCGAGGTTGATGTGCTCGCCCAACTTTATTTTAATGGGGTAGCGAATGGTGTCTCTGTCGTATTTCTTGTAAGGTTTGTACGCATCGTTCTGCTTGTAAGCCTCGTAGGCTTCGTGCAGTTTGCGCTGCTCTGCTGCCCTTTCGCGCTCGTAGCCTCGTATGGTTTCCATCGTGAAAGCGGGCTGATAGTCGTCGCCAATGGTGATGTAGGGTTCTAAATCGCGATACTGCTTGCGTGTCAGACCATAGACTTTGGCAAACGATTGTGGCGAACGGAACACGCCTCCCTTGGCTCTGTATTTGTAGATGTTGCGTATTTGGTAAGGCGCAAGCCCTAAACGGCTCAGTTGTGCGCTGTCGGCTGTGTTGGGGTCGAAAGGGAACAGCTCTGCTTTTCTGTTGTTTTCCAGTTCGTAGTGGCGCAGGTCGGTTGCCCTACCGTTCATTCTTCCTCCTTTTTCTGCTACAAAAGCCGTGCTGTCGGCGGCGTTCAGCAATGTGCGAGGGCTCTTGTTGCCTAACAGGAATATTGCTCCCAATACGGCAACGGCAAGGCATAGCAAGAAAGCAATTACCTTTCTATCGGACTTCTGCAAGTAAAAGAAATCACGAATATTCATAGTATAAGATGTGTTTATTCTTAAAATATTCAGTCAAAACGATGCAAAAGTGCAAAAAAAATGCTATTTTTGCATTAAAACAGAATAGGCTTATGGAAAAGATTCTTCAGTTATTGCGCAAGTTTCCGATGTCGATAGGTATGTCGGTTGCTATTTTAATCGTTTCGTTGATTGCCATTCCCGACACTCCATTAAAGGATATTACGCTCATAGACAAGTGGGCGCACATCGGCTTGTATGCAGCATTGGGATTGATAATCGCACACGAGTATTTCCACAACCACAAGCACGTAACCCGAAAGGGTATGTTTTTGGGCATTTGGCTGCTGCCTACGCTCTTAGGCGGTGTAACAGAGGTGTTGCAAGCCTATTGTACCAATGGGAACAGAAATGGCGAATGGCTCGATTTCGTTGCCAATATAGTGGGCTCTACCCTCGCTTTGATTATCGGTACTCTGCTGGTAAGGTATTTTTCCAAGCACTAAACGGATTGTGGCGCATCTGCCGATTGTAGAAGCGGGCGTCGCCTGTAACCTCCATTCCTATGAAGTCGGGCTTTTCAAACGTTTCCGTTGTACTGTTTAGTTCGACTTCTGCCATTACGAGTCCGTCGTTTTCACCGTGAAATTCGTCTACCTCGAAAGTGTGGCTGCCGCTTTTCACGAGATAACGGTGTTTGTCTATGACGCCTTTCTCGCACAGACGAAGAAGTTGTTGGGCTTCTTCGAGGGTTATTTCCTTCTCAAATTCGTAGCGCGAAAGTCCGCCGTCGTTCGATTTTCCCTTAATCGTGAGGTAGCCTTTGCTATCGCGAATGCGTATGCGAACGGTGTTTACAGCCACAAAATAGCCTTGCTGAATGTGGCTTACGCTGTGCGCCCTACTCTTCCAATCAATGTCTTTATGAACGAGAAACTTGCGTTCTATTTCTAATCCGCTGCTCATTGTTGTCAAATATACATTGCCCAAGCCATTAAGATGATAGCCAAGATGATAAGCGTGATGACAATCCACCTGATAACAGACTTTGCTTGCTCTTCTTGACGCGCTTCGCGTGCTTTCTTCTGCATTTTGCTTTTGTTGCTCATAATGATATTATTTTACGTGAGAAGTTTTGTTCCTTCTCGCAGGTTATTATATATAATAAGGTGAAAATCGGTTTTTCAGCTCCACCTTTTCTATTCTTCTTCTACTGGAAACTCCATTAAGTAGGCTTTTATAAAGTCGTCTATGTTGCCGTCCATCACACCGTCTACATCAGAAGTCTGATAGTTTGTGCGGTGGTCTTTCACACGTCGGTCGTCGAAGACATAGCTTCTTATCTGGCTTCCCCATTCTATTTTCTTCTTCGAAGCCTCAACCTTGGCTTGCGCCTCCATGCGTTTCTTCATCGCACGGTCGTACAATTGCGACTTCAAGAGCTGCATAGCCTTTGCTCGGTTCTTGGGTTGGTCGCGCGTTTCCGTATTTTCTATGAGGATTTCCTCCTGCTCTCCCGTGTCGGGGTCTTCGTATTGATAGCGCAGACGCACACCCGATTCCACCTTGTTTACGTTCTGTCCGCCTGCACCGCCCGAACGGAAGGTGTCCCAACTTACGCGTGCAGGGTCTACATACACTTCGATGGAATCGTCGATGAGCGGCGAAACAAACACGCTGGCAAAGCTTGTCATACGCTTTCCCTGTGCATTGAAAGGGCTGACACGCACCAAACGGTGCACGCCGTTTTCGCTTTTCAAGAATCCGTAGGCATATTCTCCGCCTTCAAACTTCATCGTTACGCTCTTTATGCCTGCTTCGTCGCCGTCTTGAATGTCCGAAATTGTTACCTTGTGGCCGTGCGCTTCGCCGTAGCGCATATACATACGCATAAGCATAGAAGCCCAATCTTGGCTCTCTGTGCCCCCTGCGCCAGAGTTAATCTTCATCACACACTCCATAGGGTCTTCCTCTTGGCGGAGCATATTCATGAGTTCCAGACTCTCGATGTCGGTTATTACCTTCTTATAGGCATTGTCTACCTCTTCTTCGGTAACGAGTTCGTCTTTATAGAAATCGAAGGCAAGCTGCAGTTCTTCGGCTTGTGAGCGCACGTTGTTGTAGCCTTTCAGCCACTTTTCTATGCCTTTCACCTTCTTCATCTGCTCCCTTGCACGGTCGGCATCTTCCCAAAAGTCGGGTGCCTGCGTGCGAAGTTGCTCTTCTTCGAACTCTATTTTCTTCTTATCTATGTTGAGATAGTGGTGCAAGGCATCTACACGCGCCACCACATCTTTCAGTTGTTCTGCTGTAATCACTTTCTTTTTTCGTCTTTAGATAGTGTTGCTTATTCCTCGTACATACGCTCGATAATCTCCTTGTAGTTCTTGTATACTATCGGTCGTCGCAGTTTCAGCGTGTTTGTAAGCTCGCCATTCTCTGCCGAGAAGTTCTGTGGCAACAGCGTAAACTGCTTTATCTGCTCGTAAGGAGCAAGCAGCTGCAACAAGGTAGCTATGCGTTCTTTCATCATTTTGTTTACTTGATGGTTGCTGCAGAGCGACTCTCGGCTATCGTAGGCTATATTGTATTCCTTCGCCCAATCCTCCAATACTCTGAATTCGGGTACAATGAGCGCAGAAACATATTTGCGTTGGTCGGCAATGATGGCTACTTGGTCGATGAATTTGTCTACCAAGAGTAGTCCTTCTATCATCTGTGGTGCGATGTACTTGCCGTTCGATGTCTTGAAAAGGTCTTTTATGCGTTCTTTCAAATACAGTTCGCCGTCTTTAAGGTAGCCCGAATCGCCTGTACGGAAGAAGCCGTCTTTGGTGAAAGCCGTTTCGTTTATATGCTCACGGCGGTAGTATCCCGGCGTAATGGTTGGACCTTTGAGCAGTATCTCGTCGTTTTCGCCGATTTTTATTTCCAATCCTTCGATAGGAATACCCACCGAACCCACTGTAAAGGCTTTGCCACGATGGTCGCAACTTACGGTTGCAAGGCTCTCGGTGAGGCCATATCCCGCAAGCATATCAAGCCCAATGCTGTGTACAAACGTTTCTACATCGGGCGAAATGTATGCACCTGCCGTTGGGAAGAAGTTAGGATTGGTAAGTCCCAACTGTTTGCGGACAAGGCTCAATATTGTTTTGTTGATGAGTTTATACTCCAATTGCAAGTTCAAAGGCGGACGTTTGCCGCGTCCAAGATACACCACGTTGTGCTTGCGTCCTACTTCCAAGGCGTGTTCGAATATCTTTCGTTGTACGGCACTCGACTTTTCTATCCTTTCCTTTACGGCAATATACACCTTTTCCCAGAAGCGTGGCACCGATGCCATACAGGTTGGGTTGGTTTCGCGCATACTGTCTTGAATTTCTTTCGGGTACGTGTTCACTATCACTTCGCCGCCATTGCCCAATACCAAATAAGAGAAAGCACGCTCGAAAACGTGTGCGAAAGGCAGGAAAGCCATCGCTCTGTCCTTGTCGGTAACGGGAACGCATTGGCTGTTGGCATACATTGCTGCGTTGTACATACCGTGGGTGAGGATAACACCCTTGCTTTCGCCCGTTGTACCGCTGGTGTAGAGTATGTTGCAAATGTCGTCGTCGCTCGCTTCAGCCCAACGTTTCTCCACCTCCGACTGTCGTGGAAGTCCCTCGCCGAGCTTCAGGAAGTCTTCAAAGAAGATAGCGTAAGTATCGTTTGAGCTGGTGCGTACACTTGAGTCGAAGATGATGATGCGCTCCAACGATGGGCAAAGCGAAAATATACGGCGTGCCTTGTCGTATTGTTCCTGCTCGCCCACGAAGATGTAGCGCACGCTGGCATCTTGAATAATGTATTGTATCTGTTGTTCAGAGCTTGATGCGTAGAACGGAATTGTAGTTACACGAACGCCATACGCACCGAAATCGGTGTATAAATATTGTATGCAGTTCTGCGCAAACACCGCAATGTTCTCTTGTGGCTTTAAGCCGAAGTTGAGCAAAGCGTTTGAAACTTGCTTAACACGCATGGAAAACTGATTCCAAGAAACCGATTTCCAATTTAAACTACCAAAGTTTCTGAATGTTATAACGGGTTTTGTGCCATATTTTTTGGCTTGCTCATGTATGAGTACTGCGTAGTGATGTTTTGCCTGCATAGTCTTTTTGCTTTTCGTGGACGCAAACGTTAGCCCACCTTTAATAAATGCAAAAATAGTAAATTTTAGCGATATAAGGAAATTATTTTGAAGTTATTATCATTTAACTTTCGCTTTTTATCGGTATAAGAGAACAATAAAACGGAATAATAGCATAGTTTAAACAAGTGTATTGCATACATTTTATGGTCGTCGAGTATAGGCGTAACGTCAGTTCGATATAAGAATTGCACCAGTATATTATTCATACGATATTTAAAGAAAGACTTGATAACGATTTAATATGCTTATAATCAGAAAGAAGTAAAGTGTCTTCGTCCGCACATTCCTACGCCGAACTAACATTACTTTCTGAGCGAAAAGAAGATAATAGAGGTGTAAACATTTTTCGCAAGCGTAACTATCGTGTAACCGCCTTATCATCAACGCATTATAAAACCTATTGTTTTGCATTCCAAAAGCGGCTGTTTTGCACGGTAAAAGCGTAGGTTTTGCATCGCAAAACAGCCGCTTTCGCAATGCCAAAGCGCAGTTATCACTTTTTAACAGAATTATCTTTACAAAATTAAACGAAAAGGCTCTCGCTATTTCATCAAGGAAGAATGCTAAAAACACCTCATAGATGACTGCTTGAACTGCTTTCTTATACTGAACGCTCGTTCCATTGTGCTAAAATGTTTGTTTTGCTTCGAGTGTTTTTTCTTGCTTTTGTGAGATGCCTCTGACGGGTATTTGACTTGTTCGCATAATGCACAAAAAATCCCTACAAGCAGCATTGAGTCTGTTTGTAGGGATTTTATTATGTTGCCTTAGCAGCTTGTCAGCGACTTGCTGCTGCGGATTTCGTGTTGCTTACCAAATCTGTGCGCGCTTCTTTGCAGGGATAAAGAGCTTGTCGCTCTTCTTGATTTTAAATGCATCGTACCATGCGTCGATTTGTGGGAGTGCAGCATTCACGCGTGCCATGTTAGGAGAGTGTGGGTCTACGGTAATGACGTACTCCAAGTATTCTGGGCGAGCGTTGCCTGCCCATACACGTGCCCAAGAAAGGAAGAAGCGTTGTTCGGGTGTGAAACCGTCCAATACCTTCAGTGGTTTCTTCTTCATGCTGTTTTGCAAAGCACGGAATGCGATGTTCAAACCGCCGTTGTCGCCGATGTTTTCGCCCAATGTGAGCTGGCCGTTCACCTTCTTTCCGTTCACAACTTCTACCTTGCCGAAGTGGTCTACCAATACTTTTGAACGTTCTTGGAAGTTCTTCTTGTCCTGTGGAGTCCACCAATCGCGTTGGTTACCTGTCTTGTCGAACTGTGAACCTTGGTCGTCGAAGCCGTGGCTCATCTCGTGTCCGATTACTGCACCGATACCACCGTAGTTCACTGCATCGTCGGCTTCAGGGTCGAAGAATGGAGGCTGGAGGATAGCTGCAGGGAAACAGATTTCGTTTGTTGTAGGGTTGTAGTAGGCATTGATGGTCTGTGGTGTCATACCCCATTCCATTTTGTCTACTGGCTTGTTCACCTTTCTGTTCAATTCGTCTTGGAGGAAGAACTCGCTTACGTTCTGCATATTCTCGTAGAGTGAGAGTTTCTCGTCGATTTGCAGTCCGCTGTAATCGCGCCACTTGTCGGGATAGCCAATCTTTACGATGAAGTTGTCGAGCTTGTCCTTAGCCTGTGCCTTGGTTTCTGCACTCATCCATGTTGCTTCCTGAATGCGTTGTGCCAATGCTTCCTGCAGGTTCTTCACGAGTTCTATCATACGTTGCTTGCTGCTTTCGGGGAAATATTTCTCTACATAGAGTTTGCCGACAGCTTCGCCGAATACGTTTGACACTGTGCCTACTGCACGCTTCCAACGTGGACGGTCTTGTTGTGCACCGCTTACCACGCTGTTGTACTTGAAGCTTTCAGCACGGAAGGCATCGCTGAGCTGGCTTGATGCACCCGAGATAACCTTTATTTCGGCGTATGCCTTGAGGTCGTCGAGTTTTGTTTCAGCGAGAATCTTCTCTACTTCGTGTATTGGCTCAGGCTGACCAACGTCTACTGCATCGAAAGGAGGGAATCCTGTCTGCAGGAATACGTTGCCCCAGTCGATGCCAGGGAAGTTCAGCACGAGTTCGTTGTAGCTCATCTTGTGGTAGTTCTTGTCGATGTCGCGGAGCTGAACGTTCGAATAGCTGGCTTTTGCGATGCGTGTTTCGATTGCCATAATGGCTTCCACCTTCTTCGCAGCTGTGGCTTCATCGTTGCCTACCATCTTGAAGAGGTTCTTCATATAGGTTTTGTAGGCTTCGCGAACCTTTACGGTTTGTGGGTCGTCGTTCAGATAGTAGTCGCGTGTGCCCATACCTAAACCGCCCTGACCGATAGAAACGATGTTCATAGATGCGTTGCGCATATCGGCACCTACGCCAATTCCGTACATCATCGTGTTCTCGCCGTGGCGGTCGAGCTGTGCTGTAACAACCTGATATTCTTTGTTGTTCTTGATGGCAGCGATGCGAGAGAGTGTTGGTTTCAGCGGTGCCCAACCTTCACGGTTCAAGCGTACGCTGTCCATCATCATATTGTAGAGGCTTCCGAGCTTTTGTCCGAGCGTACCTTGCTGCTGTGGCTTGCTTGCGTATTCCAAAATAAGCTCTTGAATGCGCTTCTGGTTCTCCTCGAAGAGGTCTACAAAGGCACCGTTGCTGGTGTGTTCAGCGTCCAATGGGTGGCTCTTTAGCCAACCTCCAGCTGCATACTGGTAGAAGTCGGTGCCAGGTTTCACGTTCAGGTTCATGTTTTTCTTGTCGATACCTGATGAGAAGTTTTGTGCATTTACAGACATTCCTGCCAACAGGCAGGCTGCTATTAATGTTCTCTTTTTCATGTTTTAAATTGTTATTTTGTTGTTATATTCTTATTCCACTGCAATATTATAAATATTTTTTATAAGCAGCAAGTTTTTCAATGCTTAAAGTAGGTTATGCTTGTTTGATTATGTGTTCTTTTTAAATATGACGTCATATTTCAGCAAATATGACGTCATATTTGGTAGAAAATGACGTCATATTCTGTTTACGCTACGAAGTGTGCGTTTCGTTCCACATTTTTTCGATGTCCTTTATATCGATTTCGAGCAGTGCCATCTGTCTGAAAACCTCTGGCAACATCTCGTTTACAAACTCGTCCTTGCGTTGGGCGAGTATCTGCGTGCGTGCGTTGGGCGACACGAAGTAGCCTAAGCCTCGCTTGTTGTAGATTATTTCCTCGCGGGCGAGTAGCTCATACGCCTTTACGGCGGTGTTGGTGTTCACCTCCAACATAATGGCATACTCCCTTACCGAGGGTATTCGGTCGTCTGCCTTGTAGTTTTCGGCAATTATCTCGTCGCATAGGCGTTCTGCCATCTGCTCGTATATAGCCTTGTTACTATTGAAATTCATAATTAAATCCTTTCTTTTAAAGTTGAGAGAGGAGATTGTGGAGGGCTGCGAACAGCCCTATCCACAAGCAATAACTGTTTAAATATTTAGCCAGCGAGTGTTGATGGCCTGCAACCTGCAGTAGATGCGGTAAGCAAGATAGTAGCAAACCACTATTTGAACAATGCTGAGCGTTGTAGAAAACCATTTGCTTTGTATCCATTCAGGGATATATACCACGTAGTCGGTGTACTTGTAAACGAGGTAACCATAGCCAACGAATAAGCTGAAAATAATGATACCAAGGATAATGAGTGCCAAGGAAGTCTTCAGCCAAGCCGACTTTCTGAACAGCATACCACCCAGAACGTAAGTAGTGTTGGCACCTAAGAAGGAGAGCAACGTTGATATTAATGTCGCCATAGCGGTTTCATGCTGGAATGGTGTAATATCAAAGTCTCTTGTTTTCATTATTGTATCCTTCACCGCCACAGTTATTGAGGCAAACGTTCCCTTGTGCAGCAACATATTGATGAGCATTTGCAGAAGGTCAGCTACAAAGAAAGCAACTACCAAAATTACTACTGCAAGAAGGGTAGAACCTATTGCACGTGCCACAAACTTCTCAAGATTGGTGGCTGGTAATGCAAGTTCGTCTATTCTTTGTTGCTTTGTCTTCAAGTCGCTGATAATCATTGAGCCACTAAGAACTACAATTATAAATGAAATAACACCTATTAAACCTGATATTTTGAGGAATGCAAGCTTATAAGTTTCATCGCTAAGGGCTTCTAACTTGAAAGGGTTACAAGCCAATACACTAAAAAAAGTGAAAACCAACATAAGTCCCAAGAACATTCTGAAGTATTCTTTTTTTCTAATCATCACGAGTCTTGAGCAAACATTGCCGAATCGTTGTATATTGAAATTTTCCATATTGTAGTTTTGTTTCTAATGTTTTACAAGTTTTTTACTTTATTATTTCTGTGCACGAGTAGTGCGGTCGTTAATGGTTCCGTTGCCCTGCATCTTGTAAATAGGTTGGTTACGGGTTACACCTGTGAGCGTTGCAGAACCGTTTCCTTGTATGCCTAAGTTTACATCGCCGCCTAAATCGAACATTAAATCCATTGACGCATTGCCTAAGACATCCACATTTGTGCGGTCTACGGTTAAGTGTGCCAAGTCTACACTGGCATTTCCTTGAACATTCATCTTTAGGCTTTTCGCTGTAAGTCCTGCAATATTAAGGTCGGAATTGCCAAGTATATCGATGTAAATGCTGTCTCCTGTCATCGTTTTGTTGATGTTTATAGATGAATTACCCTCTTGGTAGATGTTGCGCAGGGTGGGCATTGTGATGTAAATTTCGGTAAAATAGTCTTCTCTTGTAAATGTTCCGAAGTTTAATTCGTTTTTATTGGAGAAGAGTTCCCTTGTATCAGATACTGTCAGTACGCCGTTCTCAACCTTTGCGCTTACGTTAGCAAGCAACTTCTCTTTGCCTTTTACCACTACTTTAAATGTGTCGCCGGGAATGATATTCACTGTTGAGTTGGAAAACAAACTAAGGTCTTGGAAAGGCGTAACCTTTATTTCCTTTGTTATAACCTTGCCCATATCTCTTTTCTTATGTACGCACGATGTGAACAACAGTGCAAAAACCAATATTGAAAGGCATACGTTGAATGTAAAACCAAATATCTTTTTCATATCTTTTCCTCCTTATTTATTGTTTAGTTTACCTAATGTTGCTGCATTGAAGAGCAATTCCAAGTTGATTGTAGTTTCGGGGCTGTCTGCCTTTCTGCGTGCAATTACAGCGTTGCCTTGCAGCGATGGCTCGGCGTAAAGCACGTTTTCGTCCATCTCGTTGGCGTTACGGTAAGTAAATTCGTATTCTTTAGCAATCTCTTCCACCGATGCGTTGATTATCATCTCCGAGTTATTGAGAACGAAAACGTGGTCGAGCAGCTGCTCAACATCGTGTACTTGGTGCGTAGATATAATGAGCGACGAGTCGGCAGGCAGGTTTCCTGCTATCACCTTGCGGAAAAGTGCCTTTGAAGGAATGTCAAGACCGTTTGTCGGCTCGTCCATTAAGAGCAGCTGGCAGCAAGAAGCCACGGCAAAACTCATATAAATCTTCTTCTTCTGACCCATTGACAGGTGCTTGAAGTTTACGTCTGGCTGCATTTCAAAATCTTTCAGACACTTCATTAAAATCTCCTCGCTGAAGCGTGGGTAAAAGTCTTGATGTACTTTCACATACTGCTTCAGCGTGAGATTTGGAAGATTATATTCTTCTGGCACTACATATATTTCACGAAGCATTTCCGGACGACGCTTCTTTGTTTCCATTCCATCGATGCTAACCTCACCGCTCTTTGGGCGCAACAAACCAGATATTAAGTAAAGCAAAGTGCTCTTACCCATACCATTCTTACCCAAAAGACCATAAATGCGGTTTTCGTTGAGCGTTAAATTCAATCCGTCGAACACCTTTTTCTTGTTGCCGGGATAGTTGAATACTAAGTTTTTGACTTCAATCATAGCTGTATTTTTGTTTAAATTATTATCTCTTGTTATGCTGTATTACTTATGTAGTACACTGCAAAAGTATGTATTAATTCATTAACCTCCAAATTTTTGAGCAACTTTTTTGCAAAATAGCGATATTTTTGTTTCTTTTTGGGTTTTCAATAGCTTTACACCTTATTATATATAAAGACAATATCGTACACTGACTTTCACTCGGTTGGCGTACAATACTTTGACGACAAAAACGTCAGAACTATCCGTAGCGATTGAAAGAAAAGCAGGATTTTAAGTGCCGCAAGTAGATAAAGATGTATAAAAAGTAATCTTTTTTGAAACAATTCTTGCATAATTGGAAATTATTGGATATTTTTGCGTGTAAATAACGCATAGATATTCTGTAGTATGAAAGTAAAGACCAAAAGATTAGAAACGATAAAGATGCTCATCTCGAGTATGGAGTTGAGTTCGCAAGAAGAAGTTATCAAGGCGTTGGAGAAGGAGGGCTTTAAGCTTACACAGGCTACATTGAGCCGCGACCTCAAGCAGCTGAAGGTGGCAAAAGCTGCCTCTATGGGCGGAAAATACGTTTACGTGCTGCCTAACGACTCAATGTACAAACGTGTTTCGACACCACGGATAGCATCGGAAATGCTTCGCCACAGCGGCTATCTTTCCATTCAGTTCTCTGGGCAGATGGCTATTATGAAGACGCGTCCGGGCTATGCCAGTGCCATTGCCTACAACTTGGACAACAGTGCCTTGCCCGAAGTATTGGGAACAATAGCAGGCGACGACACCATTTTTATTGTTTTCAAGGAGGGTTGCTCGCATGAAGATGTGCTGAAATCGCTCTCTTACGTTATTCCTGAAATAGCGGAATAGTGTAAAAACCGTTATCCGAAACAAGCAGACCTACTTTGTGCCTATGCACTTATACGCATAAAGTAGGTTTATAATGGCAGGCAGGGACGTGATTCATCACGTTCCTGACACCAAGGGAAAATGTTTTCACCTAAGGTTCATAGTCTTTCTAAGGTTTCTATAAACCTTCAAACCAACACGTGAAAACACCTTTGATTTTGTAAAGATAATTTCATTGAAAAACGATAATTTCGATTTGACATTGCGAAAGCGGCTCTTTTGCGATGCAAAACCTACGCTTTTACCGTGCAAAACAGCCGCTTTTGGAACGCAAAACAATAGGTTTTGTAATGCGCTGACGCAGAGTGGGTTATATGATAGTTATACTTGTGAAAAATATTTACACTATTATAGTTTGTTTTTCAAGGTATCTTCATAGTTCTGTATCTATTTTAATAAAAGATTAATGTGATTTTGTTTATCATTTGAAGAATTGTTGTTGGATTTGTATTTGGATAAAAAGAAATACGCCTAAATAGTTATACGACACTACAACCTAATGTTTTTAATATAGAGGTACACAATGATGGATTCCCTTTTTCAACTTGCCTGCAACACAGTTGCGCTGTTTGGGACACTGTAAAGAAAGTAGAAGAAAAAGCTATTTTTTACTTAATATTATAAAATAAAAGCCTTATCTTTGCAGTACAAGTAACAAACAACTAAAAATAATGCCTATATATAACCAAGAATTAGCAAGTTTATTAGGTTTGTGGCAATGTAATAACAAAACAAAAAATATGATAGCAAGAAGTTTATTCATCATTGTTCTTCTTAGTTGTATATGTTTTTCAACACATGCACAAGAGAGTTATCACGGCAAAGTAGTAGATAGTAACCAGAAAGCTATTTCTTTTGCAAATGTAGTTTTGCTAAATGACACTGACTCGTCGTTTGTTACGGGTGTGGTAACAGGCGAAAAGGGTGAGTTTAAAATTGAGAATGCATTAAAAGGATTGCTGAGAGTGTCGTGTATTGGATACGATACTAAGATAATCCACGCAAGAACCAACGAACCTCTTGTTATTTGCTTGACAGCCAATGCCGTCAATATGGAAGAAATAGTTGTTAAGTCGGACAAGCCTGTCACACGCATAGAGGGAGATGCACTGGTTACAATGGTGAAGGGTACGATTCTTGAGCGGTTAGGCAATGCTAAAGACGTCATTGCCCGTTTACCGGGTGTAATCAGCAATCAAGGCGGTATCGAGGTTTTTGGGAAGGGTGCGCCTGTAATCTATATCAATGGTCGGAAAGTAAATAACGACAATTTGCTGGAACAACTCAAGTCAAACAAAATAAAGAAAGTGGAAGTTGTAACAAATCCTGGTGCGCGCTACAATGCCACTGTAAAGGCAGTAATACGTATTACAGCCGAAAGAGAGTCGGGCGAAGGTTTTGCATTTGACAGTACTACCAAGCTGAATTATTGCGATTATCTCTACGGCTCTGAGGTTGTTAATATGAACTACCGCATTAACAAACTTGATATATTTGCCGATTTGGAATATTCGAGAAGCAAGATGAAAGGAGCAGGTAGCAACCTGCAAAATATATGGCTTTCCTCATTATATACGCAAAATATCGACATAAAGTCGAAGGACCGTTCGCAAATGTATGACGGTCGAATAGGTTTCAACTATACGTTCTCGCCTATTCATTCGTTGGGTGTGTACTATAAAGTAACACACACGCCTCACAAGGTTTGGGGTATGGCTCAGACAAAATCGTGGATAGACAATATATTGGAAGATGAAAGTAATGTTTCCAGCGATGCCGAAAACCGCACAACGACGCATAATATCAATGGATATTATACCAACGCAATAGGTAAATGGGTGCTGGATGCGGCCTTTGATGTGTTGTGGAAGAAAGGGAAAATAGAGAATTGTACGGAGGAAATAAATCGTAACACTTCCAATAAAACCCTTACACTGATTGATAATAACAAGTCGCGTATGCTTGCAGGCGAATTGCATTTGTCCAGAACGCTATGGAAAGGACAGCTCAGTTTGGGAACAGAGTATTCTAACAGTCAGCGTGATGAGTATTTCTTCAATGTAGAAAAGCTTTTGGCAGACAACATTCCTCTGATAAAAGAGAACAACACGGCAGTGTATGTAGATTTGCAACAACGATTGGGAAAGATAATTATGCAATTAGGAACCCGTTACGAGCATGTAAATAGCAACTATTATCAGAACGGAATAAAAATTGCAGAACAATCTCGTATCTACAATAAACTCTTTCCAACGGCGATGTTGGTAATGCCGATAGGCAAAAGTATGTTGCAACTCAGCTATGCCAAGAAGTATAACCGTCCGCTGTATTCTCAACTCAGTGGCACCATCTTGTACATAAACCGCTATCTCTACGAAAGTGGAAATCCGTTGCTACGTCCATCGTACATTGATAATGTTTCGCTCAATGTACGATACAACTGGGCAATGCTGTTGGCAAGCTATATGCATACAACGGATAAAATCATAACGTCGGCTATAGATTATGGCGAAGATAATGCAACCTTATCTAAGAAAATGAACTCTGATTATAACTTAGATGAATTACAATTAGTAGTACAACTCTCGCCCCAATTCAAACATTACTACCCTGCCTTGATGGTCGGTGTTATAGCACCTTTCTACAAGGAAATCTACAGAGGTGAAGTAAAGCGGTTCAACAAACCAATGTGTATTATAAGATTCAATAACCTTCTTGTACTGTCGCCGACCTGTATGCTAAATGTAGATTTGAGCTGGAGGAGTAAAGGTAATGGTGAAAATTTAGATGTGGGAAAAGTGTGGCAAATCAATGCTGGTGTAACCAAGCAGTGGGGGCAACACTGGAAGATGAAGTTTATCGTCAATGATATTTTCAATACGGCTCGCAAAAATCAATTCACTTTTTATAGTGGTGTAAGGGAATTCTATATGGAAAAACTTTCAAACACTCGTGCCATAGAGTGCACCGTTAGCTATAGTTTCAATGCCACCAAGTCGAAATACAAGGGCAAGGGAGCAGGAAATAAAGAAAAAGAAAGATTATAGTTGATACCACATTGTGCGAAGTGGATTCTTAAAAACAACAAACCTACTTTATGCCCAAGCGTAATGGACTTAAAGTAGGTTTGTTCTGTGTATTGTTTTCCTTTGTTTTTATAGGTCTGCAAGTTCCTTTGCCAAGATGCTTTCAAGCTGTTCGGCAGATAAGCGCACTTGAAACTCGCCGTGAATTGCCACCGAAATCTTGCCTGTTTCTTCTGAAACAACTATGGCAAGGGCGTCGGAAGATTGCGAGATACCCATTGCAGCACGATGGCGGAGTCCAAATTCTTTTGGAATGTCTTGGCTGTGGCTTACAGGCAGAATACAGCCTGCTGCCTTTATGCGCTTCTTCGATATTATCATTGCGCCGTCGTGGAGAGGCGAGTTCTTGAAGAAAATGTTTTCTATAAGTCGTTGATTGATGCGTGCATCGATGTAGTCGCCTGTTTCTACGATGTCTTGCAAGATAACATTGCGTTCTATAACGATGAGTGCGCCCACTTTTCCCTTGCCCATATTCATGCACGCCATAACGATTGGGAGAATGGCTTTGCGGTCTGCGCCTTTCTTGTTCTTCTCACTTCGGAACAGTTTCAGTATGTTTTTTGCCTTTTGGTGCGCACCAAGGTTGTAGAGGAAGTAGCGTATTTCTTTTTGAAAGAGCACGATAAGACCGATTACTCCCACAGAAACCAACTTGTCCATAATGCTTCCCAAGAGTCGCATTTCCAATACCTGGCTGACGATAAGCCAGATAACGACGAACACCATAATGCCCGCGAACACGTTGAGCGAACGCGATTCTTTCATAATGCGATAGAGGTAGTAGAGCATAAGTGCTACCAACACTATATCGATGATGTCTTTTAAGCCAAATTCAAAAAACATATTCCTTCCTTTCTGCTATTTCTTTTGTGCAACGGGCAGCCTATTCTGCCTTTGTCGCAGCTACCAAACGTTCGTAAATCCGTATGGTTTCTACGGCTTCTTTCACATCGTGAACACGCAAAATGCTTGCACCTTTCATCAGTGAAATCATATTCAGGGCTGTCGTTCCGTTCAAGCTTTCCTGTGCTGTGATGCCCAATAGCTGGTGAATCATGCGTTTGCGGCTAATGCCAACAAGTATGGGAAGCTCCAAGGCGTGCAGCTGTTCCATTACTCCCATGAGTGCATAGTTGCCGTCGATGGTGTCTTTGCCAAAGCCAAAGCCTGGGTCTAAGATGATGTCTTTCTGTCCAAGGGCACGCAATTCCTGCACTTCGCGCGATAGATTGATGAGCATATCGTGCATGTTGGCGGCCTTCGACATTAATATATAAGGTGTGCCCAACTCGGCAACGGTGCGGAACATATCGGGGTCGCCGCCTTCTTCAACATCGTTTACAATATCTGCATTGAACTCCTCGACCATGCGTCGGGCGATTGATGCGCGGAAAGTGTCGATGGAAATAATGGCATCGGGCTGTGCTTGGCGAATGATGGGCAGTGCCATGGTAAGGCGGCGCATCTCTTCCGCTTCATCTACGAACTCTCCGCCTGGGCGTGTTGAGCATGCGCCAACGTCGATAATCTTTGCTCCTTCCGCTATAATCTGGTTGGTGCGTTTGTATATCTCTGCCTCTGTTTGCATGCGGCTGTCGGCATAAAAAGAGTCGGGTGTAACGTTCAAGATACCCATTACACAAGGCTTCGAGAGGTCGAAGAGTTGTCCTCTTACGTTCATTGTATAGTTTACTGGGCTGTATTGTCGTGCAAAACTTTCTTGTTCCATATTGGCAAAGTTAATAAAAGCTCTTTAAACTCCAAAATAAACCATTTGAAATCAACTGTTTTGTTTTACTCCCATACGTGCTTCAACAACGTTTACAACATAGTCGCCGAGCTTTTCGCACTCTTGGATAATGTCCATATACATTGTTCCGATGGCGTAAGTGTACTTATGGTCGTTCACGTCTTGAATATTCTGCGTGCGTAACTGGTCGCGGTAGTTGTTCATTTCGTTCTCAATGTTGAACGAATGGTTCACATCGTTGTCGTGCTTGTGGCCTACCAGCAAGTTGTTCATCTGTGTTAGGGCATCGTCAGTGAGTTCAAACATCTGCCCCATGCGGTTGTATTGCTTTTCGGTGAAGTCTTCTTTTGCCAATATACGACGGTTTATGGTGCGTGCTATGTTGTAGCAAGAGTCGCCGATACTTTCGAGTTCGGATATTTCGCGCAGCATGGAACGCACCTTTTCCTTTGTTTCATCGCTGAGGTGGGCATTGCTTACTTGGTCCAAATACTTCGCAATTTCTATCTCCATGTTGTCCGAAATGCGTTCATACTTCTCTATTCGTGAGTATAGTTTTACGAATTTCGACTCTTCAGTGGTGTTCAACAGCTCTCTTACCATGCCAAACATACGTTGCATACGCTCGGCAAATGAATGTATTTCCTTGCTTGCTTCGAGTACAGAAAGTTCTGGCGTCTTCATGATACCTGCCTGAATGAAACGCAAACGGAAGTCTTCTTCGGTTTCGCTCTTGCGTGGTTTGATAAACATACAAACCATTTTCTCGAGTTGAGGGACAAACCAAATCAGCAAGAAAGTATTGATAATATTGAACGAAGTGTGGAAAGCTGCCAAGACAATAGGCAGTTTAACCTTGATATTGGCATTAAATGCGCCTGCGGTAGGGTCGTAATCAACAAATCCGCACACCATATTTACGAAGGGATAGAACACGGCGAGCACCCAAACCACACCGATAACGTTGAACATAAGGTGTGCCAAGGCGGCTCTTCGTGCCTGTGTGTTGGCAGCCAAGGCTGCTAAATTGGCTGTAATGGTTGTACCAATGTTTTCGCCCATTACCAAAGCGATGCCAAGATAGATAGGTAAGACACCCGTAGAGCATAGCAAAATGGTGATGGCCATGACGGCAGCGGACGACTGAACAATACAAGTGATGATGGAACCGATAGCAAGGAAAGCCAGAATGGTGAAGTAGCTGTTTACGTCGAACGACTTAAAGAACTCTATTACTTCAGGTGTTGTATCCAGATGGAGTGCTTTCCCAGCATCGCTCAGCAGCACAAGGCTGAAGAACATAAAGGAAAGACCAAACAGGAAGTCGCCCACATAGCGCATTTTTCGCGAGTAAATCAGCACAATACCTATAAGGAAGGCTGGGAAGACAAAGCTCGTAAGGTCTACCGAATAGCCTAACGACATAATCCAAGCTGTGAGTGTGGTTCCGATATTGGCACCCATAATCACCGAAATGGCTTGTGCAAGTGTCAGCAGTCCCGCATTTACGAACGAAACGGTCATTACCGTTGTTGCTGAAGATGATTGAACGGCACAGGTAATGAACGTTCCTGTAAGCATACCTGTCAATCTGTTTGTTGTCATTGCGCCCAAAATGTGGCGTAATTGTGAGCCTGCCATCTTTTGCAATGCTTCGCTCATTACCTTCATACCGTAAATAAGCAATGCCAATGAGCCGATAATCTTAAAAAGAATGGCTAAATAAACACCTGTTGTCATAATTAATTGTATTGTAATGCAATTTTTTTTGCTCTTTAATGAGAACTTGCTAACTTTATACCCTGATTTAAATCGTTAAACGTTCATACAAGATGAAACAAGTATTACAAATCCGTTGCAAAAATAATAAAAAAACTTTAGAAGTCCCAATCGGCAGCACACTTTATGAGGTTTATCGTGCATTTAATTTGAAAATGGACTTCGGACCAGTGAGCGCAAAGGTGAACAACAAGGTGGAAGGAATGAACTATCAGGTCTTTCAGAATAAAGACGTCGAGTTTCTCGACCTTCATTCAGCGTCGGGCGTGCGTACTTACACCCGCTCGCTGTTCATGGTGCTGTGCAAAGCAGTGCACGACCTTTATCCAAAGAGCAAGGTGGTGATAGACATTCCTGTGTCGAATGGCTACTACTGCAACATCAGTATAGGGCACACCGTTACCGAAGACGATGCAACAAGGATACGTCAGCAAATGCAAAGCATTATAGACAGAGCCTTGCCTATACGACACTACGAAGCGACAACCGAGCAGGCTCTCAATATGTTCCGCGAATTGGGCGACGAAGCGAAGGTGAAACTCCTTGAAAACATGGGCTCGCTCTACACCACTTATTACAAGTTGGACGACTACGTGGACTACTACTATGGTTCGATGCTTACAAACACATCGCAGATTAAGCTGTTCGGAGTCGAGAAATTCTTCGACGGATTGTTGCTTCGCGTACCCTCAGCGGAGAACCCTGCTAAGTTAGACGACTTTATAAATCAAGGCAAAATGTTTGAGGTGTTCAGGGTTCACCATCGTTGGCAAGAAATCTTGGGCGTGCGAACGGTGGGCGATTTCAACGAAGCCGTGAAGCAAGGATTTGCCAACGACCTTATAAATGTGAGCGAAGCGTTGCAGGAAAAGAAGATTTCGCAAATGGCAGAAACCATCGCAAATAAAGAAGGGGTACGCATTGTACTGATAGCTGGTCCATCGTCGAGTGGCAAAACTACGTTCTGCAAACGACTTTCGGTGCAGCTGCTGACGTGTGGAGTGAAACCTGTACAGATTTCGTTAGACGACTATTTCGTAAATCGCATAGACACACCGAAGGACGAAACGGGCGAGTACGACTATGAAAATCTGTATGCGCTGAATATTCCGCTCATCAACGAGCAGTTTACAGCTTTGTTCCAAGGCAAAGAAGTGCAGTTGCCAAGCTATAATTTCCAAACGGGAATGAGCGAAATGAAAGGCAAAAAGTTGCGTTTAAAGCCGAACAACGTGCTGATAGTAGAAGGCATACACGCACTGAACCCGATGCTGACAAAGGATATTGCCGACGAAAAGAAGTTTCGCATTTACGCTTCTGCATTGACAACCATTCTGTTAGACGACCACAATTATATTCCAACAACCGACAATCGACTCATTCGCCGCATTGTTCGCGACTACAAGTATCGCGGTTGTTCGGCACAAGATACCATACGCCGCTGGCCAAGCGTGCGTGCTGGCGAAAAGAAATGGATATTCCCCTATCAGGAAAATGCCGATGCCATGTTCAACACAGCTATGCTTTACGAGGTTGCGGTACTGAAGGCGCAAGCTGAAGCCGTATTGGAACAGGTACCCGAAAAGTGCGATGAATACGCCGAAGCCTATCGTTTGCGTAAATTCTTAAGCTACTTTGCATCGCTGCCTTTCCGCAGTCTGCCGCCAACATCGTTGCTTCGAGAGTTCTTGGGAGGCTCATCGTTCAAGTATTAAGCTTTCCGTTTGTTTTTGTAAAGATAATTCTGTTAAAAAGTGATAACTGCGCTTTGGCATTGCGAAAGCGGCTCTTTTGCACGGTAAAAGCGTAGGTTTTGCAATGCAAAAGAGCCACTTTTGGAACGCAAAACAATAGGTTTTGTAATGCATTGACGCAGAGTGGGTTATGTAATAGTTATGCTTGTGAAAAATATTTACACAATTATTATCTTCTTTTCGCTCATAGAATAACGTGAGTTTGATGTAAGATTTTGGTGAAGAAGCTTCATTACTTTTTGATTACAAGCGCATTAAATCATAATCAGTTCTTTCTTTAAGAATCTTGTAAATAAGATATGGACGTAATTCTTATAGCGAACTCACTGTATTATTCCTTTTTATAAAGAGTCTGTAGTATTGTTAATTTAATACAAAAATCTTAAGGGAAATTAAGTTTTTCCGAATTTACTTGTACCTTTACAATTCAATAACGCCTTGATACGATAGTGTGTGAATGCTTTCCGTATATAAGGAATTATAGATGAAATCCAGAAAATCACAGAATAGAGAATTGGAAAATCTGCAATTATTATAATTTAAACATTAACTTAGATATCAATCATTATGAAGAAAAGACTATTCTCAATTGTCGTAACAGCCATAATGACGATGGGCTTCTCACAAGTTTATGCGCAGACGCAGCTCGTGGTTACACCACAATCGGGTGCTGTTGGCAAGTATGCCATAACAGACATTCAGAAGATAACCTTCGCTGCTGACGGAATGCACATCATTGGAAGTGCTTTTACAGTAGAACCTGTGTGGAAGTTATCTGCCATTAAAGACATTAGGTTTGTTAAGACAACAGACGGAATCGGTAAAGTAGGCAACAACGAAACGGGGGGAATCAAGATTTCCCAGCGTGGCGATATGCTTTACATCAACGGCTTAAATGCCGAACAAACAGATGTTGCCATCTACGACCTGAAGGGTCGAACTATGTTGCGCACGAAAGTTGCTGACGGCGAAGGCATTGATGCTTCAAGCCTGCAACATGGCGTATTTATTATCAAAGTTAAAAACACAACCTTTAAATTCGTAAAACAATGAAAAAGAACATATTACTTTGCCTTATGGCAATCTTTAGTCTGACAGCGTTTGCACAGACAGAACCTAACCGATTGATAGTATTGGAAAAGACCAACTCTCACAAGGCGTTTATGGTCGACCGCATTGATAACGTTTTCTTTGCAACCGTTGAAGGCAGAGTTGCAGCCGATGTAACCTTTAAAGACTACAAGAGTGGTTCTACCGGCGATACTCTTTGGGTAGCAGTAAAGAAGACACCAGAATGTAAATCGTATAAAATTGCTTGTATCCCACAGTCTGTTTCAAGCAAGATAACTACCGATGATATTGCTGCTTCTTACTTTGAGAGAACCAATCAGACTATGATGCAAGACGATTTCACGAACGCGCAGATGACTGGTTTCGACCAACCATTCAAGGATAATACACCTTACACCATCATTACGATTGGCTTCGACAAGTACGGTGTGGCTTGCAATATGTCGAAAGCAGAATTTACAACTCCTAAGAAACCACTCATAGGAAATCCTAAGGTAACGGGCGAAATCGTAGATGCAACATCTACAACCGTTAAAGCCAAATTCGCAGCCAATGCAGATGCTAAGGGCTATGCAGTTTGTATCTTTGTTGAAGGTAAGGCTAAAGAGCAGTTCGAGCAGTTCGGTCCAATGATGGGACTAAGCAATATGGGCGATATGATTAAGCAGTGGGGTGTACAATGCACTGGCGAATACACACACGAATGGACTGGTTTGCAACCTGACACCAAGTACGAAATCTATGTGCAAGCGTGGGACGCAGCAGAAACCTACGCAGATATGGTTGTTGTTCCAGTTACAACAAAGAAACTTGGTGGCACTGGCGTTGCCAAAGTAAGTATCGAAATCAAGGAGTTTGCAAAGAGTGGCGATAGTTACTACCAACGTGTAATCTACACTCCAAACAGCGAATGTTCAGTACACAGAGACATTATCATTGAAAAGAATGCATACGATAAGCCTGAAATGGGCGAGGAAGGCGTTAAAAATCTGTTGAAGGAAGACCGTGAACAGGACCCATATTGGAACCAATACGGTGTTGATAACGCAACTTGGAACGCAACTCCATCTACAACGTACTATGCTTGCTCTTTGGCTAAGAATGCCAATGACGAATGGGGACCACTCGAAAAGGTTGAATTCACAACTCCAGCTGGCGAAGCTGGCAGCAAGGTTGCTCCTATTCGCATCGTACAAGGAACATCTAAAGGCGTTACACAGATGCCTTTGACAAAGGCTGGAAAGAAGCAATCTGCTTTCCAGATAATTCAGAAGTAACATAAAACAGACGAGCGTGTAAAGTAAACGACGTGTGTCAAGCTATTGGAAAAGTTGGCTTAATACGGTTTACTTTACACGCTTTCTTTGTTTATAATATCGCATTTGCCGATATTATTTTTAGTTGTATCACATTTGAGAATACCCTTGGCTTTGTAAAGATAATTCCGAAGGAAACAGTAATTTCGATTTGGCATTGCGAAAGCGGCTGTTTTGCGATGCAAAACCTATGCTTTTACCGTGCAAAACAGCCGCTTTTGGAATGCAAAACAATAGGTTTTGTAATACACTGGTATATAGCGAGTTACGAAACAAATGCTCTCTTGAAAAATAATTACAGATTTATTGCTTTCTTTTCGCCCATACACAAAGAAATATTGTTGTATTTTACATCTTAGCAGACAGCAATTATTTGTTGTTTCTTTTACTTCTGTTTCTTCTTAAAAAAGCGGTTCATATCCAGTATTACCTCATTCAGCTTACGTGCATCAAGCGGATACTCGTCGATAGAACGCATGCGCTTGTCTAAGATTTTAATGTTGCCTGCACCTCGTTTCTCTATTATTGTACCGTCGGAACGTATGAAAGCGTAGTATAGGTCGCTGCCGACAAGATGCCAATCTCGGGGAGAGGAATCGGAAAGATACTTTCCCATAGAGTAATCGGCGGGCGGATTTTTTATGCCCAATACCTTATGCAATAGCGTTGGCGAAATGTCGTAGTGCGTGGTGCGGTAGTTTCGTCTTGCAGGTTTGCAGTTTGGGTAATAGTAAACCATTGGCACGGCAGTTTGCCAATACGAATAGTTGGAAGCGTGTCCCCAGTAGTTATTGTGGTTTTCGTTAAATTCCTGCCCGTGGTCGCCTGTTATCATCACTACGGTGTTGCGGAGCAGACCTTTTGCTTTGAGTTTGTTGAGTGTCAGTCCTACTAAGGAATCCACCTGTGCCACGCAGTTTCTGTAAAGGTTGAAGAAAGGTGTGGGGTCGGTGTCGTTCGATAGTTTCATATAATCGCACGTTTCCCACGATGGCTGGAAGCGGTAGAGCTTCGATTTCGGAAATTCTATTGCGTGCGCTAAATCGTAAAAGACGAACGAAAAGAAAGGTTTACGCCCATTGTATTTGTCCAAATCGGACAGGAAATTGCGTGTTATTTGTAAGTCTCGTTCGTAGGGTGTCTTGCCTGCAGTCTTGGTATTCAGTCCTTTTACATTCTTGAACAATAGTTTTGCGAATGGCGGATATTCGAGCGTTGCACTCGGATAGGCTTGCACGGTGTAGCCAGCACGCAGCAATTCCTCTATCATAACGGGCTGAACGTTTGCGAACTCGAAACTTTTCCAATAGTAAGCCGAGAGTCCTGTGAACATTCCGAAGATGCCACCACGAGTGGCGTTACTCGAACTGATATGTTTCGTGTAGTATTCTGCTTGCTCTGCAAACTTGTATATGTTGGGTGTGCATTCGCGTGTCATAGTGCGTGGGTTCCAAGAGTCTATGCACAGAATTACGATGTTGAGCGCACTGTCGGGCTTTTCTGCTGTCAATGGGTGCAACGGGTAGTTTACAGCCGCTTCGCTATTTTGAAATCGTATCTGGTTCAGCTTATTTTTGTCTACTATACCTAACTTCGTGAGCAGCGAGTTCATACGTAGCGGAAAATAGTAGGGCAGTACTTCGGTACTTTCTACGATTGAAGTCTTCATCGTCGCGCTACCATAGATGTGCATTGTTTGCGAAGTTAAGGCAATAAGAAATAGTGGGAGCAGAGCCTTGCGATAGAAAGAGGCAATGCGGAGACGTGCGCTTAAAAAGCAAGAAAACCAGCAAAGACCAATGCAAAGTCCAACCAAGCCAATGGCAATGGTGGTTGCTTTCAGTTTCATAGCTGTGGAAAAGACAAATATTTCGGAAGCACCGGGACTTGTCAGGAACTTCAATATCAGTCCGTTGATGTGAAAATGGTAGATGTTGAAGACGTAGCTGTTTGTTACAGCAAGTATAAATAAGAAACTGTAAACCAATGTTAGCACTGCATTGCAGTAACGACGCTTCAGTCCCATCATTTCCATCGGCAAGAAAAGGGCAAAGAAAGGAATAAAAATGAAGAGCCAGGCGTGGGTAAGACACGATGTGGCAAAGTATGTCCACCCTGCAAAGTCCATATAGTCGAGGCTGCTTCCATTGAATATATAAGCGAAAAAGAGAATTGCTAAAGCTAATGTTGCAAGCAAAGCGAAAATGAAACCTTGTTTTAAAGTGGTATCGAAAGAACTTTTCATCGATGAGGATTAAGTTTAGAAGGGTTTGAATAAGGGTTGCAGTGTAAGGGAGAATGGTATTTTTGCTTCAACTATTTGCAAATAAAAAAGACTGTAGATAGAAACGAGGAATGGTAAATAGAGTTGAAATAGTTCAACCTGCATTATCTATTTTCTCATTTTCATCTACAGTCTTTTGCGTTATAAAGTTACTTCACAATTACAAGGAAGTAGTTTTTCTTGCCTTTCTGCACCAATAAATACTTACCGTCGATAAGGTCTTCGGCAGTAATTACTTGGTCGAAAGCTTGCAATTTCTCTTTGTTAAGTGATACGCCACCACCCTTAACAAGTTTGCGCATTTCGCTCTTGCTTGGGAAAATCTGCATACCTTCTTGGTTGAAGATGTCTACTGCAGGCTGTCCGAGCAAGTCTTTAGATACCTCGTAGTGTGGAACATCTTTGAAAACGTCGTTGAAAGTCTGCTCGTCGAGTTGCAGAAGGTTCTCTTTGGTAGCCTTACCGAAGAGAATGTTCGATGCAGCCATAGCCATATCAAGGTCTTCCTGCGAGTGTACCATACGTGTAACCTCTTCTGCCAAACGGCGTTGGAGGCTGCGGCGGCCTGGGTCTTGACGATGTTCGTCTACAAGAGCGTCGATAGTGGGCTTGTCGAGCGAAGTAAATATCTTTATATACTTCTCTGCATCGTCGTCGCTGACGTTGAGCCAGAACTGGTAGAATACGTATGGAGTGGTGCGGTTGCGGTCGAGCCAGATGTTTCCGCTTTCGGTTTTACCGAACTTTTTGCCGTCTGCCTTTGTTATAAGTGGACAAGTCAGACAGTAAGCCTCGGCTTCTTGTCCGAGTGTACGGCGGATTAGCTCTGTACCCGTAGTCATATTGCCCCATTGGTCGTTGCCTCCGAGCTGCAGTTTCACACCAAACTTCTTGTATTGGTATAGGAAATCGTAGCCTTGCAATAGCTGGTAGGTAAATTCAGTGAACGAAAGACCGTCGCTTGCTTCACCGTTGAGGCGGCGTTTCACGCTGTCTTTGGCCATCATATAGTTTACAGTGATGTGCTTACCAACAGTTCTGGCAAAGTCGAGGAAGGTGAAATCCTTCATCCAGTCGTAGTTATTCACCAGTTCTGCCTTGTTGGGCGCATCGCCATCGAAGTCGAGGAACTTGCTAACCTGCTTCTTTATCGCCTCTTGGTTGTGGTAAAGGGTTTTGGCATCAAGCAAATTGCGCTCTTGGCTCTTGCCCGATGGGTCGCCAATCATACCTGTTGCGCCACCGATGAGCAGATAAGGCTTGTGCCCACATAGCTGCAAGTGGCGGAGCATCATAATTCCGCAAAGGTGTCCAATGTGTAAAGAGTCGGCAGTAGGGTCGGTTCCAAGATATGCCGATACCATTTCTTTTTGCAGAAACTCCTCTGTACCAGGCATAATCTGCGCCAACATACCGCGCCATTTTAGTTCTTCAACAAAGTTCTTCATCAATTATTGTGTTTAAAACCCGCAAGGGCTGTATTATATATAATGTATTATTGGAGTGTTTTTATGTGTTGTTTAGGGAACTGGGTCGTATCCGCTTCCACCCCATGGGTTGCATCTTAGTATTCGCCAGATTGCCAATCTGAGTCCTTTAATCGGACCATGTTTCATCAATGCTTGCTTTGCGTACTCCGAACAAGTAGGTGTAAACCTGCAAGAAGGGGGCGTAAAAGGCGTGATAAACCGTTGATAAAACAGAATTGGAACTATCAGTAGCCACGATAATAGGCGCGAAACAGCGTGTAAAACCTTCTGGAACGTCATTCTTGGATAGCCTCCTTTCTGTCTGTTTCCATCTTTTCACCAATGCGTTGGAGCAGATTGCACACCTTGTTTTCTATATCCGCAGATGCGTGAAGCATGTTATCGAGCCATATAAAGGCGAGTAACACCTCCTGATTCGGCATCGGTTGCAGCTTGTCGAGCAAGATGTACTTGTTCTTTCGGTACGCTTCTCTTACCTGTCGTTTCACTCTGTTGCGCTTTACGGCACGTTTAAAGTGCTTCTTTGGTACGCTGACGAGTATCTTTGCTTGTGGTATTGTTGCGTCTTGTGCTTCGTTACGGTCTTTTATCACATATACTACCCGCAGCGGAAAAGCAACCATAGAATGGCTATTCCCCCCATTAAAGAGCTTGTCTATGAGCAGTTTGCTGCATATTCGCTCCTCTTTACACAACGTAAATCTGCGGGTAATAGGCATTGGCGATTAGCTTTTTATGTTTCGGAAGATAATCCGAGCAGGATAATCTCCTATGTTTTCTTACTTCTTCTGCTCTTCCAAGAAGGCACGTAACGCACCTGTCATAGAAGGATACTTAGCTGATGGTGCCTCCAAATCAAGGCGCAGACCTTGGTCTTTCACCTCTTTGGCTGTTGCAGGACCAAATGCAGCTATCTTAATGTTGCCTTGTTCAAAGTCGGGCAAATTCTCTTTTAAGGCACGAACACCCGTAGGGCTGAAGAAAACAAGCATATCGTAGTCGAAAGTTTTCTTCTCTTCCTCTGTAAGGTCGTTGCTAATGGTGCGATACATCACACATTCCTTGTGCTTCAGCTTGTTGTTTGTGAGCATCGTTCCAATGGAATGGGTGTGCACCGAGCTTAACGGAACAAGATATTTCTCGTCCTTGTGCTTTACCATTGTAGGAATCAGGTTGTCTATTTTACCCGAATTACCAAAGAAAATCTTACGCTTTCTGTACTGCGTATATTTCTGAATATAGAGCGCAATCGTTTCTATCACACAGAAATATTTCATCGTTTCAGGAATGGTGATGCGCATTTCCTGTGCCAACTTGAAGTAATTGTCAATGGCGTGGCGAGATGTGAATACCACAGCAGTGTAATCAAGCAAGTTAATTTTCTGCTGACGAAACTCTTTAGACGACAAGCCTTCCACCTTAAAGAATGGGCGAAACACCATTTCTACACCCAAATCTTTGGCTATTTCATAATAGGGCGACTTGTCGCTCCCTGGCTTAGGCTGTGATATTAATATCTTTTTAATCATCGTGTCCTAAAATATTATAGTCAAATAGTTATCGGTATATACCAAGAACCCTATCAATGCTATCAGCGGCATTAATTCTAGGGTGCAAAAGTACAAAATTATTTGCAGACTGGCAGCTGTTCTTTTAAAAAAGATGACATATCCTTGGTAAAAGAGAAGCAATTTGGCTAAACCTACAATGGCTGCTACATAGATGAGCGTATATTGCGCCGATAGCCCGAAATAAATCATCAACAGCACTGCAGGAAGTATGAGCACGCCTTCGGCAGATACGATAAACAAGGTCAGTTGCGACCATTGTTGATTGCTCTTGCGGTCGAAATATACCCAGTTTACAACGGAATACAACAGCTTCTTTATAAGGAAATACCCTAAGAAGATGGCAAAGAAGATACCCACGACAAGCAGTTGCGAATCAACAATGTAGTTGCCGCCATTCTCAGACCGTGTAAACAAGTAGTAGGTAATGCTCAAGAGTAATGCCGTCTGCACTACCAAAAAGACTTGGAAGCGCACTTCGTGTCCTGTTTCGCCTACATTTGTACGACGATAGGGGCGGTGGAAAAGACCCTTTATCTGTCTTACAATGAAGTCGCTTGACATTGATGAGGCTATCATAACCAAGGCAAAGCACACAAGCAGCGTGCCTGCCACAACGTTGTCGTTGCTCACGCTGTAAGGAGCAGGGTCGCCAAGTATGCCGCTATGCGACATTCCGAGTTCTGGACGATAGTATGGATTATCCTTGAAATAGCTTTCTTGAGCAAACTTTACGTCTGTCAGCTTGAAAGGCTTGGGAGCTTTCCATTTCAGCAAACTCTTTGTTCCTTCGGTCTTAACGGTATCTGCCTGTCCAATGCCCGCCTCCCCACGCTCTGTCGTAGCGGTCTTTGCAGACTGCTGAGGTGGAGTTTGCAGCCGCCTTAACAGTGGCGGTGTGGCGATGGAATCGGTTGTTGGCATATTCTTTTACAGTCCGAATGCTTTCTTAATCTCTGCTATTCTGTCGAGTTTCTCCCAAGTGAAGAGTTCCACTTCTACTTCTTTTCTTTCGTGATACAAGCTGGTGAAGGTTTTCTTCACAGTTTCGCTCTTGCGTCCCATATGTCCGTAAGCCGCTGTTTCCAAGTACATTGGCTGGCGTAACTTCAGCATTCGTTCTATCGTCTTGGGGCGAAGGTCGAACATTTGTTTCACTTTCTCGGCGATTTCGCCATCTGTCAGAGCCACGTTGGCACGTCCGTAGGTGTTCACATAGACGCTAACGGGCTGTGCAACACCGATAGCGTAAGCCAATTGCACAAGAATTTCGTCGCTAATGCCTGCTGCTACCATATTCTTTGCGATGTAGCGAGCTGCGTATGCTGCAGAGCGGTCTACCTTCGATGAGTCTTTTCCAGAAAAAGCACCACCTCCGTGCGCGCCTTTTCCGCCGTAGGTGTCTACAATAATCTTACGACCTGTAAGTCCTGTGTCGCCGTGAGGACCACCGATAACGAACTTTCCAGTAGGATTTACAAAGTATTTTATGTTGTCGTTGAACAGTGCCAACACCTTTTCCGACTCTATCTGCGCTTTCACGCGTGGCATCAAAATGTTCAAAACGTCCTCTCTAATCTTTGCCAACATCTCTTCGTCGGCTTTCAATTGAGCCTCGACAGAATCGTCGGCAGGCTTTACAAAGTCGTCGTGCTGGGTAGAAACCACAATCGTATCAATGCGTTGCGGAATGTTGTCGTCGCTGTATTCCACCGTTACTTGGCTCTTTGAATCGGGGCGGAGGTAGGTCATCACCTTTCCTTCTTTGCGTATATCCGCCAAGGTCGTCATTAACAAGTGAGCCAATTCAAGCGTAACGGGCATATAGTTTGCCGTTTCGTTGCAGGCATAACCGAACATCATACCTTGGTCGCCTGCGCCCTGATTGTCCTCATCGGTGCGGTCTACGCCACGGTTAATGTCGGAACTTTGCTCGTGAATGGCAGAAAGAACACCGCAGCTATTGCCGTCGAACTGGTATTCAGCCTTTGTGTAGCCAATTTTATTGATAGTCTTGCGTGTGATGGCAGGAATATCAATGTATTCTTTCGAGCGCACTTCGCCCATAATCACTACTTGTCCGGTAGTATTGAAAGTTTCGATTGCACAACGAGAAGTATCGTCGTAGGCAAGAAACTGGTCGAGAAGAGCATCGCTAATCTGGTCGGCAACCTTGTCTGGGTGCCCCTCTGAAACTGATTCTGATGAAAATAAATATGCCATCTGTTATTTCTTTTTTACGTGTACCTATTATTATAAGAGTGCAAAGTTACGGCAACATATTCGGATAACAAAATAAAAGCAAAAGATTTAGATTTTATTAGAACCTGAAACTATTTAGGTTCAGTAGAAATTGATTGAGGAGCAATTTTCTTTTTACCGCTCAAGTCAGATGCTGAAAAACAACCTCGGTTTTGTAAATATAATTCCGTTAAAAAGTGATAACTGCGCTTTGGCATTGCGAAAGCGGCTGTTTTGCGCTGCAAAACCTACGCTTTTACCGTGCAAAACAGCCGCTTTTGGAATGCAAAACAATAGGTTTTGTAAAATGTTGATAGTAAGGTTGTTATGCAATGATTATGCTTGTAAAAAATGTTTACACGTATTTTCCTTCTTTTCTGCTCATTACGGGGCTATCCAAACCTGTTTATTTGTCGCTTGCAAAGCATAGGGAGAGAATGCTGATTTTTATGTTTGGAACTTTCGTAAGTTCCTTTCCAACGGCTGTCAGCGTTGCGCCTGTGGTAATTACATCGTCGATTAAGAGTACGTGCTGGTTGTTCAGTTTGGCGTTTGTGCGAAGTTCAAAGGCGTTTTCCACGTTTTTGGTGCGTTGCCATAAGTCTTTCTGCGTCTGACTTTCTATAAACGACTTTCTGCGAATGGCTTTTGTAACGATGGGCAGCCCCGTTACGGCACTTATTCCACGTGCTATTTCAAGACTTTGGTTATAGCCTCGCTGAATGGTGCGACGGCGTGTGAGGGGTACGGGCAGCAGGGCAGTAATGCCGTCGAAGAAGTTTTCCGTTGCATATTCGGTTGCAACAAGCTGTCCGAGCTGTTCGCCAATGTCGGGACGGTCGAAGTATTTCAGCTTATAAATAAGGTTGCTTGAGGGCGAGTTGGGCTTGTAAAGGAAGAAAGCAGCGCATTTTTCTATCGGTATTCTGCCCCAGAAAAGACGTGCCAATTCGTTGTCGAAGGGTTGAAGATGGTGCATCGTGCGAGGCAGCGCAATGTTGCAGGCAGCACAAAGAGGTTCTTCGGTAATGCCGAGTCTGCGCCCACAGGCAGGACAAGCACGAGGTGCAACGAGGTCGAGCACACGGGAAAAGAAGCTAATCTGCGTCATTCTTCGTTTATATCGTCTACTATTGAGGCATCGTCTATGCACTGACGAATTAAATCGAGCGTAAAACCACGCCCCATTGCATATTTTATCAGCTTTATGGAACGTTCGTAATCGGTTTCAGCCTTGATGGTTGGATACTTGCTTTTCAGCAGTGGGCGCAGCACATTCAAGTATTCTTCTGGTTCAATTTCGTCGAGAATGGGCTGCGAAATGCTTTGTGGAATGCGCTTTTGCCACAATGCCTGTTCTATTTTTCGGCGTCCCCACTTGTTGAAAGCAATCTTATCGCGCACGAACGAGCGTGTAAATCGTTCGTCGTCGATATACTTATAATCAATGAGTTTGTCGATAATGCGTTCCTGTGCATCGGCTGCAATACCCCATTTGCGCAACTTCTCTGCTATTTCGCCCGAACAATGCTCGCCACGAGCGCAAAGGTCGCCAAGTTTGCGCAAGGCTTCTGTCTCGCTTATTTGTTTCTTTTGTATCATGGGCGTATGGCTTTTACGAATCGTTGTCTGCCGAATTGGTCGTTGCGCACCTCTATTTCGGCATAGCCCAAAGCGTTTAGCATAGCCGAAACCTCGTCGGCAAAGCGGGCATTGATTTCAAAATAGAGTTCGCCACCGTGCGAAAGGGCTGTCGTTCCATATTCTGCAATGGAGCGATAGAAGCGCAGCGGGTCGTCATCGGGTACGAAAAGAGCGGTTGAAGGCTCGTATTCGAGCACGTTCCGCATCATTTCCGTACGCTCGCTGTCGCAGATATAGGGTGGATTGCTTACGATAATGTCGAACGTTTCTTCGGTTGCCGCAAGCTGTAATGCATCTTTCAACTGGAAATTCACCGCTGCTCCCAACCTTATGGCGTTGTCGCGGGCTATCAAAAGCGCGTCCGACGAAATGTCGTAAGCCGTAACAACGGTGTTTGCCATATTCAACGACAGTGTAATTGCAATACAACCGCTGCCCGTTCCTACGTCTAAGATGCGCAAAGGAGCAGGCGGTTGCAAGCCGCAGAAAGGGCAATCGTGGGCAGAAGCTACCCATTCGCAGAGCAATTCCGTTTCGGGACGGGGGATAAGCACGCCCTTTGCCACGCCAAACTGCCGTCCGCAGAACGTAGCCGAGCCGAGAACGTACTGCACAGGTTCGCCCTTTTCCAACCGAAGCATTATTTTTTCGAGTTCGTTGGCATCGTCTGCCGATAATTGCGTAACTTTGTCGGTGTAAATATCGGCAAGCGTTAGCCTGAAATAGTCTTCTAAAACCATTCTAACGATGGCTTTCGCTTCGCTTGTCGGATAAACTTCCGTAAGCCGTTGGCACAGGTTTTGGTAGGTTGTGTACATATTTGCAAAGGTAAAAAATAAATGGAAATGAAGCAAGAGGATATAGACGAAATGTATATGCGCCGCTGTTTGCAGTTGGCAAAGAATGGCAGATTGCAGGCAAAGCCCAACCCTATGGTGGGCGCAGTGATAGTAAGCGGTGAGGGAAAAATCATCGGTGAGGGCTATCACGTGCGTTGCGGAGAGGGGCACGCCGAAGTAAACGCCTTTCGGTCGGTGCGCAGCGAAGACGAGCATTTGCTTTCCGAAGCTACCATTTATGTGAGTCTTGAACCCTGTTCGCACCACGGAAAAACGCCTCCTTGTGCCGATTTAATAGTACGGAAAGGCGTCCGCAGAGTGGTTTGTGGCTGTGTAGACCCCTTCTCGGCTGTGCAAGGGCGTGGCATTGAGCGTATTCGCAAGGCAGGAATAGATGTTACGGTGGGGATCTTGGAGCAAGAATGCCTGATGCTGAACCGTGAGTTTATCGTGCGGAATACGGAGAACCGACCTTACATCTTGCTGAAATGGGCGCAGACCGCCAACGGTTTCATGGGCTATTCGCAAGCTGCTGGCAACGGAAAACCTGCACTGCAGATTTCCAATGCCTTCACAAAAATGCTCGTGCACAAACTCCGTGCCGAGTACGATGCCATTCTTGTGGGGCGCAATACCGAAGAAACGGAACACCCACGCCTTACAGTAAGGGAGTGGAGCGGTAGAAATCCGCAGAAAATCGTAATGTCTTCAACTTATAAGACCAATACTCTGCCAGACGGAACCTTGTGCGTGAACAGTCTGCAACATCTCGTGGAAACCATCAATCGGCGCAACGAAACCGAGCAGAAGATATGCTCTCTCATCGTAGAAGGTGGCGCACGCACGTTGCAATCGTTTATAGATGCAGGACTGTGGGACGAGATTCGTGTGGAAACAGCCCCCTTTACAATAAACAATGGTGTAGCCGCTCCGCACCTTCCCCACAACATTGCCGTTGTGAAAAAAGAGTTTTACGGTAACACCATTGTTACTTATAAGCGTTTGTAAACAAGGTTTTTGAGAGGCAAAGAGGGCTTGTCAGAGTTTCATTCTTAAGAAAACGAATTTCGTTTTGCCACTTATGGCAGGGGCAAAGATATATGGAAAAAGAGCTTTTTGTACGTGTAAGGGCGTGATTTATCACGTTCCTAACACCGAAAAAGAGCAGCGTGGATAAGAGGAACGTGATAAATTGCGCCCCAACAACACGTCCGCATATTCGCAGTACACATAGAGTGGTTTTACAAAGAAACTGCTTTGTTTTTGTAAAGATAATTCTGTTAAAAAGTGATAACTGCGCTTTGACGTTGCGAAAGCGGCTCTTTTGCGATGCAAAACCTACGCTTTTACCGTGCAAAACAGCCGCTTTTGGAATGCAAAACAATAGGTTTTACAACACGTTGATAACGAAGTAGTTACATAACAGATATGTCTGTGAAAAATATTTATACTGTTATCGTGCATTTCTTGCCTATGGTTTTACAACCAACGAGCATTATATCAGCACCGTATCTTTGCGTTGGTAGAAGTCGGCAGTGATGCTGGCGATGGCTTCCGACACGTCTTTGCTGACGTAAGAAAGGTTGCGCTGGCTCTGAATAGACTTGATGAAGGTGAGCAGTTCGTAGCGAATGCCTTCGCCGTCAAGCTGGTAGAAGTAGCGTTTGTTGTCGCTTGGGTTCTCTCGACGCACTTCGAAATAGTCGGTTTTCCACCACGGAGCAGGCACGTAGATGTAGCCTTCTGTGCCCGAAATAACGAGTTCGCCCTCCGATTTTATGCCTTGTCCGACCTTCAACGATGCCACTGCGTGGGGATAAATGAACGATATTTTAGTGAAAGTATCGAAGTTTGGCGCATCGTCTATAAGGTGCGTGCAGATGGTTTTGTCGGTATAGTCGGTTCCCAATAGTTGGAAGATGGGCAGAAGCGATGTCGGTGCCCACGCACAAAAGCTGTTCCACGTATATGGTAGTTCGTCTTTATTCTCGGTGTTGTAGTGAGAAAGGCTCGTGCAAGTGGCGTCGATGGAGTATATCTTGCCTATTTTCCCACTCTTTGCAAGCAGGCATAAGCGGTCGTATGCCATAGAATAAGCCGTTTTTATAGAGTCCATCAAGATGAGTCCCCGCTCGTCTGCAATGCTGTTGAGCTCTTTCCACTCTTCGTTGTTGAGCGAAATGGGCGACTCGCATAGCACGTGCTTCCCCGACAGCAATGCTTCCTTTATGTGTGCATAATGCTTTTCTGGGTGCGAAATGATGTAAACGGCATCTGAAACTTCGAGCAACTCGGTGTAAGTGTGGGTAAACAGTTGTACTACATCGCGCAGATTGCCAAGTTTTCGGTCGCTTTCGGTGTAGACACCGCTGATGTTTATGCCGTTTACAAACTTGCTTTCGTGTACGAATTTGTTGATAATGGGCGATTCGCCAACCAGTCCGATGCGTATTTCGCGTAGGTCTGAGCGCAGTTCGGTGCTGGAAATGCCCTTTGTTCTTTCGAGATAAACCACCTCGCAGTATTCGGAGAGGTAGTCGAACTTGCCCCGCCAGTCTGAACCTACGGTGAAAATATCGACGTTCATACGCTTTATGTCGTCTATTTTCTGTCCTTCGTACTCCTCAATGACAATCTCGTCAGCCAAGCCAGTGGACCTTACGTTTTCTATTCGCTCCACAAGCGATTGCTGAACGTTTATCTTTCCGCGTTCACGGTCGAAGGTATCGGCCGTTACACCCACTATCAGGTAGTCGCCCAAAACCTTTGCCCGCTCCAATAAACGCACGTGTCCTTTGTGCAATAAGTCGTAAGTTCCGTAGGTAATAACCTTTTTCATAGTTGTTTAAAGTTTGCCAATTTTATGTAATTCGTCGAAGGCTGCCACGAGAGTAGAGTTGTCTGCGGGCGTCAGTGCGCCAATGTGTCCTACACGGAACACCGTATCGCGCATATCGCCGCCGTTCGGACAAATCCAAATACCATACTCGTCTTTCAGCGTTTCAAATATGCTGAATGCCGAATTGTTCAGCGGGTGCAACGAGGTTACGGCATTTGAGGGCGATTGTGTGATAGGTTCCAAGGGCAGATGGGCTATTTTCTGGCGGAAGTCCATAGCCAAATTGCGGGTTCGTTCTATTTCGGCTGCAACACCGCCATTGCGCTCTATCTCCTTCAGACGGCAGTGAATTTGCAGCAATATGCCCACGGCAGGAGTGTAAGGTGTTTGTCCACGTTCGCCATTACGCAGTGCATCTTTTAGGTTTAAGTACATACAACGGACGTCGTTGCACTCTATACGCTCGATAGCTCGTGGCGAAAGAACGATGACAGAGATACCCGGAGGACAGGCTAAGGCCTTCTGCGAGCCTGTAATCATAACGTCGGCACCCAATCGTTTCATATCAAACTCGTCGGCAAGGAAGGAGCTTATGGCATCGACAAGTAGGAAAAGGTTGTTGCGACGGCAGAATTTGCTGATTAAATCAATGTCATAATGCACGCCCGTAGAGGTCTCGCCAACATTCACAAGAAAGGCTGTGTAGCCCTGTCCGTCGTACTGTTCGAGCATTTCGGCAGTGATTTGCTGTCCTGTTTCCATCTTGATTACGGTGTGTGGAATGGCGTAGAGTTCGCACAAATCTACAAACCGTTGTCCGAAACTACCACCGTTTACCACCAAGACTTTGTCGTCGGTGGTAAGAAGGTTCATTACAGACGCCTCCATGGAAGCCGTTCCCGAACCTGTTATGAATACCACGCGGGCATCGTCGTCTGCTTTTGCAAACTCTTTCATAAGTTGTTCGTTCTCCTTCATCGTAGCGGAGAACTCAGAGGTGCGGAAATATGGCACTTGCTCTGCACCTATTTCTCTTACTGCATCAGCCGACATTACGGGGCCTACTGTGAAATTAAGCATATTCATAACCGTGTTATTATCATATATAATATGCAAAGTTACAGCTTTTTTTTCGCTTTGTCGTTGAATTAAACTATCTTTGCATAAAAATATAACAACAATGCGCATTTTACTATTTTGTGAGAACAAATATGCCGTAGATATTCTGCAGCCTATCCAAACCGAAGCCGACAAAGAGGGCGGCAACAATGTGTTGTGGTATGTACACCAAGAAAAGATACCCGAATTTCCATTAAAAGACAGTGTGAAATGGACAAACAGCATACAGGAGAGCTTCGATTTCAGTCCTGAAGCCATCTATGTGCCGGGGAATATCGTGCCTTACTACTTGCCAGGGGTGAAAATTCAGATATTCCACGGCTATGCTGCGGAGAAGAAAGACCATTGGGTGATACGCCGTTACTTCGATATTTACTGCACGCAAGGAGCCTATTTTACAAGTCATTTCTCTGCATTGGCAAAGAAGTATGGCGACTTCTCGGTGGTGGAAACTGGGTGGACACGTCAAGACTATATATTTGCGCATCGCCACGACTTCGACACCGAAAAGGCAGAACTGCTGCAAGAGCACGCTTGCGAGCGCATTGTGGTTTATGCACCAACGTTCTCGCCCAAGCTGACATCGATACCTTTTATCCTCGACGACCTGCGCAAGCTTGCCGATACACGCCCTGTTCTGGTTATCATAAAGCTGCACCCACTGACCAAAACAGAATGGGTGGAAGCCTGCCGAGCACTTGCCGACAGCCACAAAAACATTATAATGGTAGGTGAATTTGCCCTTACAAAATACCTGCTGATGGCTGATGTGGTGGTGAGCGATACCTCTTCGGCAATCTACGAGGCACTCTTGATGGATAAACCAGTTATAACGCTCAATGCCATATCGAAGGATTTGTATTGGAAGAACATCACCGATGCTTCGCAACTGTGCGATGCTTACGACGATGTATTTACGAATAAGGAGATTGCAGCCCTGCGCAAATGGGTGATAGACAACTACGACCCTTACCTCGATGGGCAGTGTGCGCACCGTATGCTAAACGCTGCACGCGACTTCATAGCCCGCAACGGTGTGCCACGCCAGCGCAAACTGAACCTTTGGCGCAAGTACACAAGCATTAAAACCTTCGGAAAAATAAAGCGATAGCCACTGTACTGTTATAAGAAAATGCAGTAGGGAAAAGATGTAAAACGTGTAAATATTTTTCACAAGCGCAACTATTGTGTAACTACTTTGCTATCAACGTGTTGCAAAACCTATTGTTTTGCGTTCCAAAAGCGGCTGTTTTGCACGGTAAAAGCGTAGGTTTTGCATCGCAAAACAGCCGCTTTCGCAACGTCAAAACGCAGTTATCACTTTTTAAGAGAATTATCTTTACAAAACAAGTGTGATAAACTGCCATTGCTGCATCGGAAAACTTGCTTTAAAATACAATGCGGGACTGCCCATCGAAGGACAATCCCGCATTCTCTTTTATAATATTAAAGTTGTGTCGAACCATAATAACGATGAAACAAAAGAGCATTTTGCTTACGCTTTCTTCATCGAAACAGAACCTTTATAGTCTTTGTAGGGCGACTTCATATCCATATAGCGGAAATTCTGTGGCGGTATTTCCTTCGGCATTTCCATATAGTTGCCATAACAATAAGAAAGGTAGGCATCGGGTTGGGCTACTCCCATAAGCTCTATTCCCTCAAACATAATGGGCGTAGGCGTACCATAGACCTCCTTGGGGAGTATGCCTCGTTCGGGGCGATTGTCGTGGTCGGCTGCCAATTTGCTATCCGAATACGAGTATTCCGACTGTATTTTGGTGAGCACCCGATGTATTTTCTGTGGTGAAAGTATCTTTTGCAGGGTTTTGTAGAACAGGCAACCAATACCTTTTCCGTGCTTGTAAGGGTCGCGCTGCGAGTAGTAGAGCAGTTTGTTTACGAAGTCGTAGCGTAGATAATGGTACTTACGGGCAAGTTTGTTCTCGGTCATTCCGTCGATAGGGAACACATCTACGGGAATGCCACCTAAGAATTTGAAGCTGCGACGCAGTATGTAAGTAGTGCGCTTGTCTTGTATGCGTGCGAATTGGTAGGGGTAATGGTTTGCTTTCGTGTAGTCTACAAGTTCGTATTCTTCGGGCAACCATTCGTTGGCGTGCGCCAACAGCACCTCGTAGTCGTGGCGTGGAAGAGCTACATCGGCATCGTCGTCCCATGGAATGAAGCCGTGGTGGCGCACCGCTCCAAGCATTGTGCCTGCAATCATAAAGTATTGCAGGTTGTGTTCGCGGCAAACCTTATCAATAGCTTTCAGTATGCCTAAGATAATGTGTTGCATTTCTTTCGTCTCTTCAAGACTTATGCGTTTTTCGTCCTTTGCTTGTGGTATGTTCATTGTTGTTTTAAAATGGTGTAAATTAATCTTTTTGTTTCTTTCTCAGTACTTTTCCGTCTACTACTTCCCACTTTTCGTTGAACTCTTCGCGAGTTCTTTTCCAGCGGTTGTGGCTCCATAGGTAGTAGGCGGGAGTGTTCTTTATGTTTTCTTCGAGCATTCGGAAGTAGGTATCGGTAATCTCAAACTCGGCTGCTTCGGTAGGTGTTTCGGTCATAAGCTGCATTTCGCACTCATAGTAGCCACGCTTTGGGCGGCGCATATAGCCGTAGAAGCAGACTTGGTTGGTGTGTCGGACAATGCGTTCGGCACCTGTGAGCACAGGCGTATCGTGATGCAGAAAGTCTATCCAATGGTGTATGTTCCACCAAAGCGGCGTCTGGTCGGCAATGTAACCTACGACAATCGACTTGCTGTTGTGCTTGAAACCGATGATTTTGCGTAGCGATTCCTGCATCGGAATGCAAAGAGCGTTTTGTCGTTCGCGCACTTTCTTGAACAAATGGTCTAACGGTTCGTTCTCTAAGGGGTGGTAGAGTTCGCAGCATTGTGCGTGTTTGGGAATCCAATGGGGCAGCGAGGTTATCCATTCCCAGTTGCAATAGTGCCCCAAGTACACGGCACACGAACCGCCGTTGTTCAGCACTTCGTTGAATTTCTCCATGCCCGTGAACTTCATTCGCTTGCGCAGGGCATCGGGCGACATCGTCATTAGCTTGATGGTTTCTACGATATAATCGCAGAACCAATGGTAAAAGCCTTTTTCAATGGTACGCAATTCGGCTTCTGTTTTATTGGGAAAGCTCTCTTTCAGATTCTTCCAAATAACCTTATGGCGATATTTCACCACCTTTGAAACAAGGAAGTAGAGACAGTCGGACAATAAAAAAAGAAAACGGAATGGCAACAGCGAGAGGATAAACCAAAAGCCGTATGCTATTCCGTAAAGTATTTTATTCTTGATATTCATCTGTTTTTCTGTTTGTTAATACGTATGCATAGGCGCGCTTACCTTGTACGTTGTCAAACAAAAGTATACGACTGCAAATGTACTTATTTGCTTTGATATAACCTTATTTTATTTTCATAAATTCTATTATTTATCTTTGTAAGCTCCATTTTTTCTGTTTTTCTTCACCTTATTCTGCTTTTTTGCCGTTAATAATACCAAAATCAGGCACTCGTTTCAAGGTTATTGCAAAGCATCTTCGTAACTTTGCACACGCAAAATGCTGCAAAGATACAATATTATCGAGCATTTCTAACACTTATCCCAATGCCTGACACGACCTATAGGCAGATGTTGGCTTACGATATACACAAAAAGTAAAATAGCATACACGCACCATTAAGGAGTGAAGAAAGTTAGTGCTACGCCAAGACGAAGGCACTATGGCAAACTGCCGTATATCTCCATTATAACAAATCATTAGATGTCGTCTACAATAAAAGGTTTTTTCAATGCCAGTATCTCGGGCATTACGTTTGGATTAATCCCCCTGTTCGCCGTTCCCGTGCTTGCCACAGGTATGCACTCTACGTCCGTTTTGATTTATCGTTACGCTTTTGGCTGCCTCGCTATGTTAGGTATGCTTATGTTTCATCGCACCAGAATGTGGCTTGCTTTTGGCGATTTCTTGCGCATATTGTTCCTTTCTTCTGCGTACGCTGCATCGTCTATCGCCCTTATAGAGGGCTATAACTATATGGCAAGCGGCATTGCTACCACGCTATTATTCTCTTATCCCGTATGGACTTGCCTGCTCTCGGTGGTGTTTCTGCACGAACGACTATCGGCAACTACAGCTATCTCCATTGCCATAGCGGTTGCTGGCGTGTTCTTTCTTTCGGGAATACTCGACGGTGGAGGCGGCATGGAGGGCTTTACTGGTTTGTTCTTGCTCCTCGCTTCGGGTTTTCTCTATGCCGTTTATATGGTAGCCTTCCCCCGAATGCGTATCCGTAAGATGCCATCGCTCAAGCTTACATTCTACATATTTTTCTTTGCGATGCTCATTCTGGCACTCTATGGCACCTTTACACGAGGGCGTATAGACCCGATAGACACCAATAGTCAGCTCATCAATTTGTTTTTATTGGGCTTGGTACCCACTGCCATAAGCAACGTAACGCTTATTATCTCGCTAAAGCAGATAAGCAGCACCATGGCAGCTGTGCTTGGAGTATTCGAACCTATGACAGCTATGTGCGTGGGCATACTTCTTTTCGGCGAACCACTCACGCTTCCTATCGTTGTTGGCTTTGTGCTTATCATTGTCGCTGTGCTTATTTTGGTGCTCAGCAAACGTAAAACTGGTTGAACCAATAAAACGCTTACGCCCCATTGTAAATCCGCCAACAAGAGCATTTATATGTGTAAATATTTTTCATAAGTATAATAATTATATAACAACCTTATTATCAACGCTTTATAAAACCTATTGTTTTGCATTCCAAAAGCGGCTGTTTTGCACGGTAAAAGCGTAGGTTTTGCAGCGCAAAAGAGCCGCTTTCGCGGTTCATCGCATAATTGCGTTGGTTTGTTTAGATTATCACATAAAATAGACTCACATTTCATATCTTTGTAGAGACCAACCTATCAAGAAATGAATGCAAGCCTATTAAACCATCTTCAGGGTGTCAAGGACTATACCTTCAGCGGTTCTGTCTACAAAGATAAGCGATTATTTTTAAACTTATTCTATAATCCCAAAGGATTTTGTCATTGTCCTAATTGTCGTAGCCGTAAACTAATCAAATACGGAAAGGTCCATCGTGATATCCGTGCTTTACCAGTAGGCTCAACTCCTACGATACTTCATTTGACCCTTCAGCGTTACCAATGCAAGAATTGTCACCATGTCTTTCAGTCCAGAATACCGTTTACCAACGGAGAGGCAAGTTATACAAAGAAGTTTCAGGCTTATATCCTGGACCTTTTACGCCTTGGTCTTACAATCAGTGCGGTGGCAAGGCATCTGAGGATAAACTGGCATGTTGTAAAAGATATCCACAAGGCTCATCTGCACAAACACTACCGCAATCCCAATCTGAAAGGATTAAGATGCATAGGCATAGACGAGTTCGCTGTCCATAAGGGTCAGATTTATAAGACAATAGTCGTTGACCACGAAACAGGACGTATAGTATATGTAGGCAATGGGAGGTCAAAGGAGGCCTTGGCAAAATTCTGGAGGAGAGTAAAGAGATTGAAAGTAAAGATAGAAGTTGTAAGCTCAGACCTCTCCGCCGCATTCATTTCCTCAGTAGGGCAAAATGCTCCCGACGCGATACATGTATATGATAGGTTCCATATCGTACAGCTCGTAGCTCAAGCGATGGACAAGACCAGACGCTCCGTATATAAGCAAACCACTGATATGGAACAGAGGAAGGTCATAAAAGGTAATAGATGGATACTGCTGAGGAAGGAACCTGAAAAATCAGACAAGAAGTATAAGAAGAGATTGGATAATATATTAGAAACAAACAAACCCTTAGCCACTGCATATTACCTGTATGAGGACATAGATCAGATATGGATGCAGAAAAACAAGGAAGAGGCTCTGAGACAATTAGAGTATTGGTGCAGACAGGCACAAGAGAGTAAGCTCTATTGTTTCAAGAAGGCTGCGGCTTCACTCATGGCCAGAAGAACTGGAATATCAGCATGGTATGATTACCAAATATCCAATGCAAGAGTCGAAGGAATAAACAATAAGATAAAAATGATAAAGAGAAAGGCATATGGATTTAGAGATGAGAAATACTTCGAGTTAATCTTGCTCGGATTATATGATGAAACCAACGCAATTATGCGATGAACCGCTTTCGCAATGTCAAAGTGCAGCTATCACTTTTTAAGAGAATTATCTTTACAAATTAGAGAAGCTATTAAAAAGAACAAGGCAGATAAAGATTACTTTATCTGCCTTGTTCTTATATAATCCATAGAGCTTAATGATAGTTCTTTATACAGTATGTTTTCTTGTGGAAAATCCCCACCAACACAGTGCTTACCTAAGTTTATTGTTTACCATACGGTACATATACTGATAAATAATTGCCTTTAATTCGCGTTCCATCTGTGCTTGTTCGGGTATTTTGCCTACGAGATTGTGCTGCATAAGCAGGTCTTTCAGACTATAAATGCCTGTTACTCGGTTGCCGTCGAACTGCATTGTGTAGCCGTTCTTCGTGTATTGGTACACTCCGTTGATATAGTTGAGCGCGTAAGTCTGCTGCGGTGGCGTGTTGAGAAGGTCGCAACCAAACGAAAGATAAGGCTTGTTGTAGCCTAAAATGCCAAAGACGGTCGGCATAATGTCTGTTTGCTGTGCGATGCCGGCACGCTTTTCGGGTTTTATTTCGCCCGATGGGTCGTAGAGAATGAAGGGTGCGCTGAATTCGCCAATGTCGGTTTTGTATTGTTGGTGGTTGCTTTGGTTGGTGTGGTCGCTTACTAATATAAAGATGGTATTCTTGAACCAAGGTTGCTTTCGGGCACTTTCAAAGAAACGGCCGATAGCCATATCGGTGTAACGAATGCATTTGTGGATAGGCAGCTGACCGCCTTTGAATTGGTCTTTGTATTTGTCTGGCACGACAAAGGGGTGATGACTTGAGACTGTAAACAAAGCCGTCATAAACGGTTGCTTCATTTCGCCCATCTTTGCGCAATAGTATTGCAGGAAAGGTTCGTCCCAAATGCCCCAGTTTCCATCGAAGTCGGCATCGCCGCCAAAGCGTTTGTCCTGCGCATAATCCTGTCTGCCATAGTATTTTTGAAAGCCTATCTTGTTGGCAAAGGCAAGGAAACCCATTGAACCGCGGTTAGCTCCGTGGAAGAAAGCTGTTTGATAGCCCCACTTTGAAAGATGTCCGGGAATGCCTGTGTAGTCGTTCATAGAGGCGGGAGTCAGTATGAAAGGTTCTATGAACATCGGAATACCGCACAAGGAAGAAGGCATTCCGTCGATGCTCTTGTGTCCGTTGGCATACGAATACTCAAAAACGGTGCTTTCCTTGATAAGTTTATCTACGTTTGGCGTATAGCCTTTGTAGCGTCCGCCTTCGAGTTGTGTGTTGTAAGCACCGATATATTCGCGTCCAAAACTTTCAACAATCAGTATGACAACATTCTTTTTGTTGGCTTTTACTTCTGCATTGGGCGTATGAATGGGATTGAAGAACTTTGCAGATGCATCGAGAGAAGCAAAGGTTGCAGGCACTTTGAAAATGCTTTTGCCGATGGTTCGCATCAGTGCGAAAGGCGTATTCAGTACCAAAGCGCACTCGATGGGGCGTTTCACATATTCGTTGGCATTGCTAATCGTAATAGGACGCACACCACTTTGCAGTCCGCCACGTGCTCCGCCCACACAAATGACAGCGGCAAGTGCCAACGATAGGAAGTTGATTCCTGCAAATTGCCACTTCTTTTGAGGCGTATTGAAGTTGGAAGCGTTGCTCTTTGGCATTCTGTAAAGCTTGTACATACCCCACACTACGACTATGAAAAGCAACACGAAATACCAATGGTTCACAACTTCTGTGGTGAAAATGCCTCCTAAATTGTTCTCGTTGTCGAACTCTCGGAATACACTTGTTGTGGTTCGGCGCAGCGTAAAGGGGAAATAGACGGCGTCGCAGAGGTTTAAGAACAAGCCAATGGCATTCACGACGACGAATAACCAACGGCAGAAACGATGATAAGCGTCTGTTTCTTTTAGCCAAAGCGGGAATAGCATCAGCAGAATGTAGAGTGCGTTGCTGTACACAAGGGCTGTGGTGTCGAACATTAAGCCGCCTCGGAACATTCTCATCAAATGCCCAAAGTTCAGCCCCTCTTTGAAGAAAGAATAGTTTTCAAGCAGGTAAGCCACGCGGGCAACGAGATAAACCAAATATGCCAACACAACATTTGCAACCAAAGAGAGCAATGGTTGTAAATGTTGTGTTGGCATACTTTTTTGTTTGACGCTGTCATTGAATTATATTTCTTGCATATCGTGCAGCTTTTTGTAATATCCGTTGAGCTGCATTAACTCGTCGTGTGTACCTCTTTCCACGATTTCTCCTTCGTGCATAACGCATATTTCGTCGGAGTTTTTAATGGTTGAAAGGCGGTGTGCCACTGCAATTGTCGTGCGCGTCTTCATTAATTTGTAGAGTGCGTCTTGCACCAGACGTTCGCTTTCGGTGTCGAGAGCCGACGTTGCCTCGTCAAGAATAAGGATAGGAGGGTTCTTTAGAATGGCGCGGGCAATGCTGACACGCTGCCGTTGTCCGCCAGACAGTCTGCCACCACGGTCGCCAATGTTTGTTTCGTAGCCTTTTTCAGTCTGCGAAATAAAGTCGTGGGCGTTTGCAATCTTCGCAGCCTCAACGATTCCGTTGTCGTCAGCCGCCACTCCGAAAGAGATGTTGTTCTTGAATGTATCGTTAAAAAGAATGGCTTCTTGGTTCACATTGCCGATAAGGTGGCGCAAATCGTGTAGCCCGAGTTCTTTTATATTGATGCCGTCAATTAGTATTTCGCCTTCTTGCACATCGTAATAGCGAGGAATAAGGTCGAGCAATGTAGACTTTCCGCTACCACTTTGTCCAACAAGTGCAATGGTTTTGCCTTTCGGAATAATCAAATTAATGTTACGCAAAACCCACTTTGGCTCTGTTGTTCCGTCTTCTTTTATAATCGTATCGTATGCAAAGCTGACGTTACGGAACTCTATTTGGTGGTTGAAAACCTCAATATGCTTCGGTTCTTCCACTTCTTTTATTGTATTTTCTGCCATCAATATCTTGTCAATTCGCTCCATCGAAGCCAATCCTTTTGCGATGTTGTAGCCCGCTTTTGATATTTCTTTCAGCGGATTGAGAATGCTATACAGAATAACAAGATAGTAAATAAAGGTAGGACCGCTTATGACAGGAGACTCTCCCAATACGAGCGTACCGCCAAACCACAGCACAACGATAATCATAATGGTGCCAAGAAATTCGCTCATGGGGTGCGCCATCTGCTGTCGAATGTTCACGCGCATAATGTCGTTGCGGTACATAGAGTTTATTTTATGAAACCTTTGGTTCATCATGCCCTCTGCACAGAAAGCTTTGATGATGCGCAAACCGCCCAAAGTCTCTTCTACTTGGCTCATCGTATCGCTCCAAAGGGCTTGTGCCGTAATGCTGCTTTGCTTTAATTTCCTGCCCACAATGCCCATAAACGAGGCAAAGAGAGGAACGAAAAGCAAGGTAAAAATCGTCAGTTGCCACGAAATAACCATCAAAGTAATGAAGTAAATCAATACGAGGATTGGATTTTTGAACAGCAAATCGAGCGAAGACATTACGGAAGTGTCTACTTCCTGCACATCACCGCTCATTCTTGCAATAATATCTCCCTTTCTCTCTTCGCTGAAAAAGCCAAGCGAAAGCGATGTTATCTTCTGGTAAAGCTGATTGCGAATGTCGCGGACGACACCCGTTCTGACTGGAATAATAGAAGCTGAAGACAGGAAATAAGCACCTGTTTTCAGGAAAGTCATAAAGCCCATTATCAAGCCGATGATAAGCAATGTCGTCGTTGGCCCCCAATCTGCGATGAACATTTGCGTGTAGTAGTCGGCGTTGTTTGCCAAAACATCTTTAAAAGAGCCATCGCTCCACGCCATAACCTGCGTTGCCTTGATGCCTGTGTTTACTTTAAACAGTATCTGGAGCAACGGAATGAGTGCCGCAAACGAGAAGATGTTCAGTAAAGCAGATAGGATATTGAAGGTAACCGACCATACAAGATACTTCTTATAAGGTGGAACAAACCTGCGCAATATTTGGAGAAATTCTTTCATAACTTACAAAGTTGTACGTTTAAGTGAAGACCTGCAACCTTATTCCACTACTTCTCCAATGAGCGTAGCCGAACTTGAGCCTGTTATGCGCACTCGTACGGTGTCGCCTATATGGTGGTTGCCGCGTGGAATAATAACGGCTTTGTTTTGCTCGGTGCGTCCCATAAGCTGCTCGCGGCTGCGTTTGCTGAAGCGTTCAATTAGCACATCGAACTCTTTTCCTTCGTCTTTCTTGTTCTGAATAGCCGAAATCTCGGTCTGAAGTTTTATGAGCTCATTCAGACGGCGTACCTTTTCCTCTTCCGAAATGTTGTCGGGCAAATGCTTTGCTGCGTAGGTTCCGGGTCGTTCTGAATATTTGAACATAAAGGCAGAGTCGAATTGGCATTCACGAACCAGCGATAGTGTGAGTTCTTGGTCTTCCAACGTTTCGTTGTGATAGCCCACAAAGATGTCGGTTGTGAGTCCGCAGTTCGGAATAATTCGGCGAATGGCTGCCACTTTCTCCAAGTAGTCTTCACGAGTGTACTTGCGGTTCATATTCTTCAGCACGGTGTTGCTGCCGCTTTGTGCAGGGAAATGGATATGGTTGCAAAGGTTTGGCTCGTCGGCTACTGCGTGCAGAATATCCTCCGTCATATCTTCGGGATTGGAAGTAGAGAAGCGCACACGCATATCGGGTACGCTTTGTGCCACCTTACGCAGCAGTTCGGCAAACGATGTTCCGTTTTCCGGGCGTTTTCCGTTTGGCAATAGTCCGTAGGAATTTACGTTCTGACCTAACAGTGTAACCTCCTTGAAGCCTCTGTCGTGCAAGTCTTTCACCTCACGCAATATGCTTTCCACGTCGCGCGAACGTTCCCTGCCTCGTGTAAACGGCACGATGCAATAGTGGCAGAAGTTGTTGCAGCCACGCATAATGCTCACGAAGCCCGATACACGGTTGCCGCCAATGCGCTGTGGCACGATGTCGCGGTAGGTTTCGGTGGTAGAAAGGTCTACGTCCATTGCGTTGTGTCCGTTTTCGCAGCGTGCTATCATCTCGGGCAAGTTCAGATACGAGTCGGGTCCGCATACAAGATTGGCGTGGTGATTGTCAATCAAATCCTTGCGAACACGCTCTGCCATACACCCCAACACGCCGAGAATGACTTCTCTGCCTTTCTTCTTTTCGGCGTAAAGAGTTTCCAAACGGTTGTAAATCTTGTTTTCTGCGTTTTCTCGTATGGAGCAAGTATTGAGGAAAATAGCGTCAGCCTCGTCTTCGTTCTCACACGCATCGTATCCTGCCATCTTCATAACGGAAGCAACAACTTCCGAGTCTGCCACATTCATCTGGCAGCCGTATGTCTCTATATAGAGTTTTTTCATTAACTTTCCTTCTTGTTTTTTCAGCGTGCAAAGGTACGTATTTGTTGGCAGAATAGCAAGTATTTACACATTACTTATTATAGTATAAACCTTAAAAACATCTTGCAAAGTAGATGCTCAGAAAAATATGACGTCATTTTTTGCCAAATATGACGTCATATTTGCGCGAATATGACGTCATATTTGAAAAAGACTAATGTCTATCTCTTTCCCGTGTTATCGTGTCGGCGTGTATAATGCGCTTCTCCCAGTGCGTGATTCTGTGTCGTTGCAGTGCGCATCAGGCAGCCAAGAGCACCATCAGACCGCCTATCGCAATGTATGCAATGGCATACGGAATAGCTGCCTTTAAAATCTCGCCGTCGCGTCCCTGCATATCGCAGGCGGCTGTTGCAATTGCTATGCTCTGCGGCGAAATCATCTTACCGCCCGTTGCTCCCGTAGTGTTTGCTGCCACAAGCCAGTCCGAATTGCTGTAATTCAGTTGATGGGCAACGTTGGCTTGCAGTTTGGCAAACAAGATGTTGGACGATGTATCGCTGCCCGTTACAAACGTTCCGATAGCCCCGATGAGTGGTGCAAATACAGGATAGAGCTGCCCCGTAACCGCTGCGAGGGCTGAAGCAATGACAACTATCATACCCGCATAGTTCATTACCGATGCCAAAGAAACCAAACTGATGATGGTAATGACGGTTTTGCGCAGGTTTACCGTAGTACGAGCCAAGATAACCAAAAGTTTGCGAGGCGACACGCCTTGTATCAGTCCGCCAATCACGGTACCCAAGAGCAGCATAAGTCCTGCGTTGCTAATCCAACCGAAGTTGAAAGTAGTGCCGTCGGCATAGATAGGCAATGCCACACGCGATACAAGGTGCGACTTCAAGAAACTGTTGATGTCGGGAAACAATGGCCCTGACAGCAAGATGAACAGCAATATGAAGAAGTAAACGCTCCACGCACGGAAGGTTTCGGCTGCCGTGTAGTGCTTCACGTTGCCATTATCCTTCTTCGGTGCAAAGAGTTTGCTGTAAACCAGCAAGGCTATGATGGCTGCCACACTGCCGATAATGGCAGGCGTTTCGGCTCCGAGGAACATTGCAACAACATATTGCGTAGCCAACGAGATACCGCCCACCCACAGCGAAATAAGCAAATTGCGCCCAATGGCACTTCGGCTGCGGTTTGTAAGCGTCAGAATAATGAATGGCAAGATGATGAACAATGGCGAAAGCTGAACCACGCAGTAAGTCGAAACCTCGCGTATGAGTTCGGGCGAAGCCACGCCTCCTGCTGCCACCTCGTTGCAAAGCGTAATCACAGGCACGCCCACGGCACCAAATCCCGTAGGCACCGTGTTGGCTATCAGTGCCACAAGAGCCGAGAATACAGGTTTGTAGCCCAACGAAATAAGGATAGCTGCAGGAATGGCAACCGCCGTTCCAAAGCCTGCCATACCTTCAAGCAGTCCGCCAAAGCCCCACACGAGCATAAGCACCGTTACGCCCTTGTCGTCGGAAAAAGATGTGAACTGGTTCTTTATCACTTCTATTTCCTTGCTCTCCACCAATACATTGTAACTGAAAATCGCCATCAAGATGATGATGAGAATAGGGAACACCGCTTTCAGCACGCCTTCCACGACAGCCCAACCCACGCCCGCAAACGTGAAGTCTTTCGGCACAAAGCCCATAGCGGGCGCAACGAAAAGTGCCAGCGCAATGGTAACAAGCAACGTAAAGAACGCACTCTTGTGCCCTGCCATCTTCAATCCTAACATCAGAACGAAGAGCAAAACAATCGGGATAATAGCAATAATCGCACTCATAATCTATATTCTAAAAGTCTGTTTTGCGTGTTGATAATCATTGAAATTGCTACAAAGATAGCTTTTTTACGCACAAATTGCATAAGATTAATGTTAAAATGTAGATAAAACGATTGTTTTTTCAGTTTCAACCGCCACTGTCGTTTCTGCGTAAGCGCATTTGCATTCGGTTTTCAGTAAGCCAAATATACGTCGTAGAAACAAAACCACGGGGAACTACTTTCAGTTCTTAAAACTTTTATTACCTTTGTCGTAAGTTTATGCTTTTACAGATAAAGTTATGATACGACAGGATTATTTCATTCGATTGATAGAAGAGTTTGCAGCCGCGCTTGCCGTTATGTTGAAGAAAAAGGAAGACGAGCGCGACGACAGCCTGCGAGAACTGTATCGCCAGTATGTTGGCGACTACACGCTCGTGCGCAATATGAGTGTGGACGAGCTAATCGGTTATGCTGCCAACGAATGGAACGACGAGGAAAGAATAGACCGTTTGGAAATGGTGGCTGAACTTCTATATGCCGAAGGCAGCTACAAAGCAAACCCTTTGCGCAATATGTTGCTCGAAAAAGCCTATCTGTTGTTTGCATACGTAGACGAAAAACAAAGCGTTTACTCGATTGAAAGAAAGACGAAAATAGCCAAGTTGCACAGCATCTTGCACGAGTAGGCAAACCAATCGTAACGTTTCTTGAACCAATGAAAATAACGCTTGAACAGCTATCGGTGGGTTACAAAGGCTTTTCGCCCGTAGTAACCGACATAAATGTAGAAATAAAGAGTGGCGAGCTTACCTGTCTGATAGGTTCGAACGGCATCGGCAAGTCTACCTTGCTGAAGACATTGACAGGCTTTCTGCCCAAACTCGGCGGACGGCTTCTGCTCGATGGGCGCGACATCGACTTGCTTTCGCAGCGCGAACGTGCGAAGTACATCAGCATCGTGCTCACCTACAAGACCGATGTGCAGAACCTTAGCGTTGCCGAAATGGTGGGAATGGGGCGTATGCCCTACACGGGCTTCTGGGGAAAGCTCAACGCCGACGACCGAAAAATTGTGGCTGAAGCCATCAATATGGTGGGTATCAACCATCTGAAAGGCAGAATGGTGCAGACATTGTCCGACGGCGAACGACAGAAAGTAATGATTGCGAAAGCGTTGGCGCAGCAAACGCCCATCATTTTGTTAGACGAACCCACGTCGTTCTTGGACTTTCCGTCGAAGGTGGAAATGCTGCAACTGCTTCATCGCTTGGCAAAGGAAACCGACAAGGTGGTGTTTCTTTCCACACACGATTTGGAATTAGTCCTCCGCATTGCCGATTTGTTGGTGGAATTAGACAAGAGTGGGCTGCACGTAGTGCCTGCCGAAAAGGTGCAAAGCCAAATAAGCAAACTGTTGGAATAGCCTTGCAGAAACTCCGACAGCGCATTATCGCCATACGAAAAAGGTTGGAATCCTCGTTCGGTTTCCAACCTTTTTTCGGTTATTTACGCACACAGCCGATTTTTCAACACGTAGAGAAATATTTATTTACGTGTAAAGAAATTCTTACTTACGTGTAGAAAAATATTTATTTACGTGTAAATAATTTGCCAGACCTTTCCTTTCGTGAACCAAATTCAGCAGATATACTTTGTAACTATATTGGATTTTTTAGAATACGGCTTATTATATATAAGGTGTTGGTTGCCAAAAGTTACAAAGTTTTTAGTACCTTTGCACCCAAATATAAATAAACAAACGATATGAAGATAGAAGACCAGATAACCGCTGCGGCATTGGCAGCCGTAAAAGAACTGTACGGTGCAGAGATTCCAGCACAGATGATACAGTTGCAAAAGACAAAGGCAAACTTTGAAGGAAACCTTACGTTGGTAACGTTTCCATTGCTAAAGACTTCTCGAAAAAGCCCCGAAGCAACGGCACAGGAAGTGGGCGAATATCTGAAAGCAAACTGCAAGGCGATTGCCGACTTCAATGTTGTAAAGGGTTTCTTGAACCTTGTCATTGCTCCTGCAGCGTGGATAGGACTTCTTAACGATATTCACGCCAACGAGAAGTTTGGCGAACAGCAAGTAACGGCAGACAGTCCGCTCGCCATGGTGGAGTATTCGTCGCCCAACACCAACAAGCCGCTCCACTTGGGGCACGTGCGCAACAACCTTTTAGGCTGGTCGTTGTCGAAGATAATGGAGGCTAACGGCTACAAAGTAGTGAAGACCAACATCGTGAACGACCGCGGTATTCACATTTGTAAGTCGATGCTTGCGTGGCAGAAGTGGGGCAACGGCATCACGCCAGAGCAGGCAGGAAAGAAGGGCGACCACCTTATCGGCGATTTCTATGTAGCGTTCGACAAGCATTATCGTGAAGAACTCGCTGCACTTACGGCTCAATTCAAGGGCGAAGGCTTGGACGACGAGGCTGCAAAGGCTAAGGCTGAACAAGAATCGGTACTGATGAAGGAGGCGCGCGCCATGCTCGTGAAGTGGGAAGCAAACGACCCAGAGGTGCGTGCGCTATGGGAAAAGATGAACAACTGGGTATATGCAGGCTTCGACGAAACCTATAAGGCACTCGGTGTAGGCTTCGACAAGATATATTATGAAAGCAAAACCTACCTCGAAGGAAAGAAAAAGGTGGAAGAAGGTTTGGCGAAAGGCTTGTTCGTGCGAAAGGACGACAACTCTGTATGGGCTGACCTGACAAACGAGGGCTTAGACCAAAAGATACTTTTGAGAAGCGACGGCACGTCGGTGTATATGACACAGGACATAGGAACTGCCGAAATGCGCTTCAAGGACTATCCTATCGACAAGATGATTTACGTCGTAGGCAACGAGCAGAACTACCATTTCCAAGTGCTTTCCATTCTTTTAGACCGCCTCGGCTTCAAGTGGGGCAAGGATTTGGTGCACTTCTCTTACGGTATGGTGGAACTTCCAAACGGCAAGATGAAGAGCCGCGAGGGCACAGTGGTAGATGCCGACGACCTTATAGCTTCGATGATACAGAACGCCCGTGCGCTTAGCGAGGACAAGGTGAACAAGTTGGAAGACATTACTGAGGCGGAAAAGAACGAAATTGCACGCATCGTGGGTCTGGGTGCGCTGAAGTATTTCATTCTGAAAGTAGATGCACGAAAGAATATGCTCTTCAATCCGGAAGAGTCAATCGACTTCAATGGCAACACTGGTCCGTTCATTCAATATACCTACGCACGTATCCGCAGCATTCTCCGCAAGGCTGCTGCACAAGGCATCGCTATTCCGACGGCAGTTGCCGACAATGCTCCGATGAATGAAAAGGAGATTGCGCTCATTCAGAAGATGAACGATTTTGGTGCAGCCGTAGCACAGGCAGGCGTCGATTACAGCCCGAGTGGTATTGCGAACTACTGCTACGAACTTACAAAAGAGTTCAACCAGTTCTACCACGATTACAGTATTCTGAGCGCAGACACCGAAGACGAAAAGACTACACGCCTTGTCTTGGCGCAGAATGTAGCCAAAGTAATCAAGAACGGTATGGAGCTTTTGGGCATCGAAGTGCCAGAACGTATGTAACATATCCCTATTTCCCTCTCGTTTCGGAGAGGGAAATCTCTATTAATATGCTGGCTTTTAAAACACTGAAAACCATTTATTATCACACTAAACAACAATAACGAAATTATGAAAAAAGTATTTTTAACCCTTCTTCTCGTTTCTTTTACAGCCTTTCCTTGCAGCTTGAATGCGCAAAGTGTAGAAGTTCCAGAAGGCACTGATACAGCTTTTGTAGAAGCTGTGGATAAGTTTATGGAGGTGTCGGGCAGTAAAACGGCAATGAAAGCGCAATTTCCACTTATTATGAACAATCTTAGAAAAGCTCTGAAAGGTATTCCTGACGATGTGTTTGCTAAGATGGAAGCCAAGTTTCAAGTAGTTTTTGTTAAACGAGGAGTGGGGCTCTATGCGCTCTTTTATGAGCGTTATTATACGTTAGAGGATATAAAAGGACTTATTGCCTTTTATGAAACCGACTTAGGGCGCAAAGTTGCAAGAGTAACCCCTTCGCTAACGACAGACCTTTATAAAGCTGGGGAGCAATTAGGAATAATGGTATTGAAGAGCATAGTCGAAGACTTGAGAACTGAAGGGTATGATGTGAAAGATTTGTAAGACCTTTCCAACTCCCTGTTAGGAGCAAAAATACACTTCCATAAAACCTTTGGTTTACACCTTATTTATATATATAAGCTGATGAAACTACAAAACCCACCTGAGAACAGACACGATACCGTGTTGCCTTTACCCTTGTGTGTAAAGGCAAATGCGTGGGCGGTAGATGCTGCGTGTTCGGGAAATCCGGGACCAATGGAGTACCAGTGCATCGACCTTGCTACGGGGCAGCGCATCTTTCATTTCGGTCCGACGATGGGAACGAACAACATTGGCGAATTTCTGGCGATTGTTCATGCGCTGGCACTAATGGAAAAGCAAGGCATTAAGGACAAGGTCGTCTACAGCGACTCGTACAATGCCATCTTGTGGGTGAACAAAAAGAAGTGTAAAACCACTTTGGAGCATAACGAAAAGACCGCCGAGCTACACAATATCATAGCACGGGCAGAGCAGTGGCTGCGCACCCACATCGTAACCACGCCCATTATAAAGTGGGAAACAAAAGAGTGGGGAGAAATTCCTGCCGACTTCGGTCGCAAATAACATAGTTTTTAGGGCGAGTGCAGCGTATTGATTGCAATCACCAATGGCAGTTAGGGGCGTGCTTTATCACGTTCCTAACACCAAGATAGCAGCAACTTGGCAATGAGGAACGGAATGAATTCCGCCCCTACAACCCTTCCGCATATTTGCAGCGAATATAAGGTGGGTTTACAAGGAAATCGCCCTTATTTTGTAAAGATAATTTCGTTGAAAAACGGTAATTTCGTTTTGGCGTTGCGAAAGCGGCTGTTTCACAACGCAAAACCTACGCTTTTACCGTGTAAAAGAGCCGCTTTTGGAACGCAAAACAATAGGTTTTGCAAAGTGTTGATAACAAGGAGGTTACACGATAGCTACGTCTGTGATAAATCTTTACACGTTTTCCGCCTTTTTCCTGCTTATACGATAAGAAATATTGCTGTGTTTTAAGTATGGGAGAACAGCAATAACAGCTCTTTAAAAATGTTGTTGGAAGAATCTGTATTTTGTTGTTTTCTGTTTCAGCGGCATAAAAAAAGTGATAGCTAAATGCAGCTATCACTCTAAATCTATGTGTTCTACGTTCATATTTTCTGCCCAGAAGATACGTGCAGCCTCCTTGAACTTGTCGGCGTTCTCGGTGGTGTAGTAACGCACTGTTCCGTCTTTGGTGCAGCGGGCGTCCATATCGGTGTGGCGGGCAAGATAGTCTTTCAGACTGTCGGCAACATATTCGCCTTGCGATACGATTTGTATGCCGTCGGGAACGTATTGTTTTATCTTCGGCATAAGAATGGGGTAGTGGGTGCAACCCAGTATGAGTGTGTCGATGTCGGGGTCTAACCACAAGATGTGATCGATGCGTTTCTTTACGAAATAGTCGGCACCTGCACCTTCTGCCTCGTTGTTTTCAACGATGGGTACCCACAGCGGACAAGCCACCCCCGTAACACTTAGGTCGGGCCACAGCTTGTTTATCTCCATATTGTAGCTTTCGCTTTTTATCGTTCCCGGTGTAGCGAGAATGCCGATGTGCTTGGTTTCGGTGAGTTTGCCTGCTATCTCGGCAGTAGGACGGATAACTCCGAGCACACGGCGGAGCGGGTCGATATTGGGCAAATCGTTCTGCTGAATGCTGCGAAGGGCTTTTGCCGATGCTGTATTGCAACCGAGTATTACCAATTGGCAACCCATATCGAAGAGTTTCAGCACGGCTTGGCGCGTGAACTGGTAGACTACATCGAACGAACGAGAGCCATACGGCGCGCGTGCATTGTCGCCGAGATAAACATAATCGTATTGTGGCAACAGTTCGCGAATGGCTTTCAGAATGGTCAGACCGCCATATCCCGAATCGAAGACACCTATCGGACCTGCTGCTTGTGGTGGCAAATTGTTCATAGACTTATTGTAAAGCTGTTTTCAAAGCTGTTGTAATGTCTTCGCCAACCATATTGTTCACGTATGGCAGAGCGTTGTTGTCGGCGTTGAGAACGAAGGCGTAGCCGCTCTCCTGCGCCATTTTGGCAATCGTTTTTTTCAGTTTGGCGTGCACGGGAGCGTACACCTGCTGCTCGACTTGCTCTATCAGGCGGTCGGCTTCCTTCTTGAAGGCAATGTTCTTGTCTAATATTTCTTGCAGTTCGGCTTGGCGTTTCTTCAGTATTGAGGGTGCAAAGTTGCGCTGACCTTCAAGGAAGTCCTCGTATTTGGTGTGGAAATCGTTTTCCGAACGCTTTGTTTCTGCATCGAATTTTGCCCGTAGCTCATCGACTTTGTGTGTGGCTGCGGTATATTCGGGCATAGCTTTCAATACTTCGTTGTAGTTGAAGTAGGCAAACTTCATTGCGTTTTGTGCGCTCACCATAAGCGGTAAGGCTGCAAGAAGGAGGAGTAAGAAAGTTTTCTTCATCATAATATATCAGTTTTAATCCTTACAGGGATAAATGAAAAAAGACCACCGCAACAAGTTTGTTCTTGCGGTGGTCTTACTCTTTCCGTTCGCTTTTGCAGCGTTGGGAAATGCTAACGGGGGAAAGACACCCGCCCTTAGGATTGTTGGGAATGGCTGTTAGAGCCACTCCGAGTTTCGTTTTCTGTTACTTCATCTTGGCAAGTTGTGCCTTCACTTCAGCAGTGATGTCCTTGCTGATAGCCTCGTTTACATAGAGAGGCTGGCCTGCTACCTTCTCCATAATGTAGACATAGCCGCCATTCTTTGCTACTGCTTCGATGGCACTGCGTACCTTGTCGAGTACAGGGCCGAGCTTTTGCTGCTGCTGTTCGTTGAAAGCCTTTTGGTTGTCTTGTGCAGTTTGCTGAATCTTGGTGTACATATCCTGAAGTGCCTTCTCGGTTTCAGCCTGCTTTGTGGCGTTCATTGTACTCTTGGTCTTGTCGTACTCCTCTGCCTTGCGCTGCAATTCTGCTTGCATATCGGTGAGCTGTTTCTCGTATTCCTTGCCTTTAGCTTCAAGTTCTTTCTGCACGTTGGTAGCTTCTGGCAATGATTGCAAGAGTGCCTGAGAATCGAGATGACCGAACTTCTGTGCAAACAAACTCATAGGAGCACAGAGCATCAACATTAAAATAAGCTTTTTCATTTTTCTTTCTATTGTTTTAAATGTTTGTAATTGTCTGTTTGTTATTATCTATTTCCTCTTCTACGGCTTTGCAGCCATAGCGGTTATTGGTTGCCGTAGCCTAACTTTTGCAATACTTCGTTGCTGATATCAACCTTTGGCGAACCATAGATGATGCCTGCAGTACTGCTCGAACGGTCGATGATGAGGCTGTAGCCACGTTGGTCGGCAATGTCTTTGACGGCGTTGTATATTTCGTCTTGAATAGGGGTGATGAGGCTGGTGCGCTTCTTGAACAGCTCGCCTTCAGGGCCAAAGTACTTGCGCTTCAGGTCGGCAGCTTGTTTTTCCTTTGTCATGATAGCCTCTTGCTTCTTCTTTTTCTGCTCTTGTGAGAGGAATACAACTTCGTTCTGATAGTTCTTGTACATCGTGGCTGCCTCCGTGTTGAGGGCTTCCACCTCTGCTTGCCACTTCTTGCTGACTTGGTTCAACTGCTCGTTGGCACGCTCGTAGGCAGGAACGTTGCTAAGCACATACTCCATATCGAGGAGTGCGAACTTCTGTGCATGGGCTGTTATTGCAAAAACAGCTACCAAGCATGATGCGATTAACTTTTTCATTGTCAATATCTCTTCTTGTTATTTCTGTATGCCACCTGTATGGAGGTGGCATTGTTAAGTTGTTAGAACTCTTGTCCCAATACAAAGTGGAACTGACTTCCGCCTTTCTTTCCAAAGACTTTGTCGAAGCCGTAAGCCCAGTCGATACCCATCATACCCACCATTGGGAGGTAGATACGCACGCCTAAACCTGCTGAACGCTTCATATCGAATGGATTGAACTTCGATGTTTCCGTCCACGCATTACCTGCTTCTACAAATCCAAGACCGTAAATGGTGGTGTTACCTAAGAGGAACGGATAGCGGAGTTCGAGCGTCATGCGGTCGTAAGCGTAGCCTTCGCCGCGCTGTGTGAGCTGACCATTGTCGTAACCACGCAGACCAATGGTTTCTTGTGCGTAGCTTGAAGAGTATCCGCTCATACCGTCGCCACCCATATAGAAGGTTTCAAATGGGCTTTTCTTGTAGCGGTTGTAGCTTCCCAACAATCCGAATTCCACGCGAGTCATCAACACGAAGCACTTGCTGCCACTGCTGAGGGCTGTAAAGGTGCGTGCCTTGAACTTCCATTTGTGGTATTCCACCCAACGATATTTCTCTTGTTGCTCTTGTTGATAAGTAGCCGAGAAGCGGTCGTTGGCAAGGTTCTTGTAGTCTTTTTTGTCGAACTTAGACCAAGGCGGTGTAATTGAGAGCGATGCAGAGAACTCTGAACCCGTACGTGGGTATAGCTGGTTGTCGGTAGAACTACGATTGAGCGAAATGTTTAAGCTCAAGTTGTTGGCTGTACCGTTCGACATTATAAGGAAGTAACGCCAGTTCTTCAAGATGTAGCGTTGATAAGAAAGCTGAACAGAGAGCTGGAAATAGTCGTCAGGCCATCTTAGTCGCTTACCCCAACCAGCATAGAATCCCCAGATTTGAATGTACTTGTCGGGGTCGAGATAGTTCTCGTAGTTGTTGTAATTGTAATTACCTACGCCGTACATATAGTTGTAGTAGTTCTGCATATAGCTACGGCTGTAGTAGCTTGTGTTCACATCGGTAGACTTAGAGAAGTTCGCACCGAGCGTAAACTGAATAGGACGCTTGCCTCCAAACCAGTTTGTGGCGTATTGCAAACCGTAAGACTGGTAGTATTTACCGTTGGTTTGGGCATTCAACGACATTGTTTCGCCATCGCCAATAGGCAGGAATCCTCTGTGTTCCTTGTTCTTTTTGAGCAAGTTTGCAATAGAGAAGTTGTTCAGTTTTAAGCCCAATTGCAACAGCGCACCCATCTGTCCCCAACCTAACTGTAACTGTATTTGGTCGTTAGACTTCTGTTTTAAGTTCCAGTTAATGTCTACTGTACCATCTTCATAGTTGGCTTTTGGCTCTGGATTAACCGATTCTGGGTCGAAGTGTCCCATAGATGCCAAGTCGCGGGCAGTACGCATCAAGGCTGCTTTAGAGAAGAGGTCGCCTGGCTTTGTGCGCAATTCGCGGCGAACAACATTCTCGTAAATGCGGTCGTTACCATTGATGCGGACACGCTTGATGCGTGCTTGCTGACCTTCGTAGATACGCATTTCAAGGTCTACGGAGTCGCCGACAATGTTAATTTCCGTAGGTTGTAAGTTGTAAAAGAGGTAGCCGTGGTCCCAATATTGGTTGCCAACCGACGATTCGTCCTCCGTTAATCGCTTGTTAAGGAACTTCTGATTGTAGACGTCGCCTTTCTTCATATCGAGCAATGAATTAAGATAATCAGTGGTATAAATTGTATTTCCCACCCAGTTGATGTTGCGAATGTAGTACTTCTTGCCTTCGTCTACTTTCACATACACGTTCACGTGCTTATCGTCTTCGTTCCAAATGCTGTCCTTTAAGATAGTTGCATCGCGGAAACCGTGCTCGTAATACTTTTCAATAAGGTGTTTCTTGTCTTCCTCCCAACGTTCAGGAGTGAACTTCTTTGCCTTTAAAAGGGTCGATAACTTGCCTGCTTCGTTTGTCTTAGCGAAGGCACCCTTCTTAAATAACGAACCTTTTATCTTCTTGTCGTGCAGTTGTTCGTTACCATCTATAATAATGTGGCGAACCTTTTTCTTTTCTTTCTTGTCTACTTCTATATCAAGAATGACTTGATTCTTTGCCGTAACGTCGTCGCGCTGGCGTATTTGCACGGTAGCATCTTTGTATCCCTTATCGTCAAAATACTTTTTGGCGAGGATTCTTGCACGGTCTATCATGTTAGGTGTTATCTGTCCACCTTTTATAATACCCAACTTCTGGTCCATATCTTCACGTTCGCTTTTCTTTAGCCCAAGATAGTTGATGCTGGAAATGCGCGGACGCGTTTGTAAGTATATGTGTAGGTATGCTTTTTCGCCCACCAAGGAATCCACAGCTATTGAAACTTCGGAAAATAAGCCATGTTTCCAATAGCGTTTCACTGCGTTTGTGATGGCTGTACCTGGGATTTCAATGTATTGTCCTATGGTTAATCCTGAGATTCCCACAAGAACATAGTCTTCGTAGCCCTCCACTCCCGATACAGAAATGCCTGCTAACTTATACTGTTGTGGGTTGGTAGCGTATGAAATGGCTGGTTTTACAATTTTCTCTTGCGCTTTCATCTGCAAGCTGAAGCTGAAAATTGCAGCCAAGAGTATCAAGACCTTTTTCGTATTACTCATTTATAGCGTATCTTTTTTATTTTCTTGTTCTGTTTCTACTTGTTTCTCTGTCTTTCCAAAACGACGCTGACGACCCTGATAGTCGGCTATTGCCTTGTGCAAGTCGGCTTCTGAGAAGTCTGGCCAATAGGTCTCGCAGAAATATAGTTCCGAATAGGCTAACTGCCAAAGCAGATAATTGGATATGCGGAACTCTCCTCCCGTCCTGATAAGTAGGTCGGGGTCGGGCATAAAGCTTGTGCAAAGACTGTTGTTAATGGCATTTTCGTCGATATCATCTATGCTTAATTCGCCTTTTTGAACCTTTGCTGCTATCTGTTTTGTGGCTTCTGTAAGTTCCCAACGTGCAGAATAGCTTAGCGCAACCACCATTGTCATAGTATCGTTGTTTGCCGTATGCTCAATGGTTTCGCGGAGTTTGTCTGCTACTGCTGCAGGAAGGCGGTCGATGTCGCCAATAACTTGGAAGCGTACATTGTTCTTCATAAAGATTTCGTCTTCGAGAGAAGTCAGTACAAGTCCCATAAGTGCAGCTATCTCGTCGGACGGCCGATTCCAATTTTCAGTGGAAAAGGTGTAAAGTGTAAGGTACTTTACGCCCAATCGGGTACATTCCGACGTAATCCGACGCACGGTATCTACTCCCGCTTGATGCCCATACGAACGTGGCTTGTTGCGTTCTGTAGCCCAACGACCGTTGCCGTCCATAATGATGGCAATGTGTTGCGGTATGCGTTTCATATCTAATTCTTCTGCCATATTTTGCGAAGATTGTATTGTTTCTTATTTGTTATAACCAATTAAATGGGCAACTGTCGGCTATTCGTCTTCGTTATGACAAGTGCGGCACTTTGCCATAAAACTGTAAGTGAAGGTGAGTTGCAGGGTAGAATAGCAGTCGGTGTTCTTGAAAGCTCCACTACTTTTTATGTCGTAGGGGTCTTTCTGTCCGTCCAACTCGTCGGAAAGGCAGAAGTGCATCACCCATTCCAATCCGATATTTGTGCGTTCTCCCATTTTATACTTAATGCCCAAACCTATTGGAAGGTTTGCCGAAAAAGCCGATTTCCTGTCTCCGTCTTTTATCTGCACGTAAGTTGCGCCTAATCCAACAGAAACAAAGGGCGTTAAACGCTGTGCCCCTCTGTATTCCCTTCCTGTGCCGTAGGGCCAGAAGTTGTATTCGTAAGCAACTCCAACATCTACCAAAGCATTGCTGAATTCGTAGGGTTTGGTTGAAAACCTAGGATAGTAAGTCTTTACATCGCTTGACTTTCCCTGCATCTTTCCATACGAAACGTTGAGCTTCAGCCCCATGTAAGGACTGAAAGCATAGCGTGCCAATAAGGTTCCCATAGGCTGAAGGTCTTTCGTAAGCGAACCGTTGAAGTCGCCAAGATAGCCCATCAACCCTACTCCCGCACCCAATTCCATTTTATATTCTTCGCCGTCCTGCGCCTGAACAGGGGCAGAAGCAATGAAGAGCAATATATAAAAGAGGATACGTTTCATTTCTTTGCTTTTATTCTTGTTGGTTGTGGAAGGCTCTCTACAACCTTACAACCACCCTTGAAATTTTATTCTGTAAAATCGGTTTGAGGCTTTTTCCACCCCATACTGTTCATTCTGCCTTTCCAAACCTTGCTTCCGCTGACAATCCAAATATAGTTTTGGCTGTCGGCTGTTGCAGCAAAATATCCCGAAGGTGTAGCGGCTGGGTAGACGTAAGTCTTGTTGGCTGTCCAAACAATGCCACTGTTGCTGCTTTCTTTTATCTGTGCAAACTTGCCGTCGTTAGTTACACCGAACGCCATAGCCTTGTTGTTGTAATGGAGAACAGTGAGGAATTTGTATTTAGGAAGTTGGAAAGTCTCGCTTAATCCCGATTCCACGAACGACCACTTGTAGTTTGTAGCTGCATTTGTATAGTCTACGAGCTTGTTCCATATTACGGCGTGGTTGCTTGTTGCGTTCGTTCCGAAAAGTACAACCCTGTCTATTTCGCTGTTAGCAGCCAATGGCTGGCACATATAGCCAACGCCTTCGGTAGGCAGTTTTGCAGCATCGGTGTCCAATGCCTCTGCTTTCCAGTTGGCACCGTTGTCTTTCGATACCATAAGCGTTTTGCTGTTAGAAAGCGCGTACATTTCTGACTTACTTGCAGCAACAAGCTGTTGCAGCGATGCAGTGCCTGTTGTTTCCCATGTTTTGCCGTCGGCAGTGCGCTTGACTTGCCCATTGTCGAGCAAGTAGATGGCACCTTGGCTCACGATGACGCTCTTGTAAGCCTCTGCTGCAAAGGTTGCAGGAAGCTGTGTCCACGTGTTTCCGTCTTCTTCTGATGTGAAGTAGCCGAGTGTCTGGCTGTCTTTCTTTCCGAAAACGTAGATTTTTCCGTCGTGGTTTACCATCTTTGCGTTCTCAAACAGTGCAAAGTCGGCATTGTCGTTGAATGCTTTCCACGTAAATTCGTTGCCGCGTTGCTTGTGCACATTCACCGATATGGTGTAAGTACGGCGGAAGCTTCCGTCTTGAGAATAAACGGTAACGGTGCGTGGTTTCGAGAAATCGATAGAGTCTTTCTGATTGTATAGCGTCTCTTTGTCGTCGGTTAGCGACTTGAAATATAAGATACCACCGCTTTTTGTTGCGATGCTGGCAATCACAGCCTTCACTTTCGCTCCGTAAGGCAGCGAGTCAGGGTTGTAAATCGTTCCGTTATTGTGGTCGATATAGAACCTATGCTTGTTGAGTTTCTTGTATTTAGCGATAACGGTTGTGTCTTTTCCAGCCTTGGTAACCGTATCGAGAGGAAATTTTACTTCTTTAAGCGAGAAGGCAACAATCGCAGTTTCGTACGGTCTTGTTTCTTGTTTCTTCTCGTTTTCGCTAAAGCACGATGTCAGCGCAAGTGCCATTGTCAGCATTGCTATAAGGGAATATATCTTATTTCTCATTGAGCTGTAATTATACAATTTGTCTGCAAATTTAATTAGAATTCTTTAGATACTGCCCGATTTTCTTAGTTAATTATGTAAATTATTGAATTTAGCTCCTATTTTTAAGTTTGTTTAGTAAAGACTTCCGATATAATTTCGATTACCTACAATTAGGTAAAATAACAATAAATCGGCAAAAGCCTTTCTTCAATTCAATTATTTTGCCTACATTTGCCCTTACAAGTTATATCTTAAAACAAATATATTTATGAAAGAAAATAAAGTTTTGGTAAGCAATTTACCATCAGAATGTACCACGATGATTGTGGGACAGGAAATGACAAGCGACGGTTCTATGATGGTGGCACGTTCCGAAGACTGGGACGCCATGGAGGCAAAGAACTACGAAATTTACGAAGATACCACAGAAGGCGCAACCGAATATGTTGCGAAAGACAGCCCTTTCCGTTGCGAACTTCCCAAGGAGGCTTTGGGTTACAGCGCATTGGCACCCTATTGTCTGCCTAATCACTGGGGAAGCGCAGGCTTTAACACTGCCGGTGTAGGTATGAGTGCCACGGAAAGCATATTCAGCAGCGACGAAGTGTTGAAGTACGACCCGCTTGTAGAGAACGGTATCGCTGAGAATGCCGTATTCAACGTTGTTCTGCCCTACATTCGCACCGCACGTGAAGGTGTTGAACGCTTGGGTATGCTGATAGAAAAGCACGGCATTGCCGAAGGATTTGGCATCGGTTTTGTCGATAACAAGGAGATATGGTATCTTGAAACAGCCTGCGGTCATCGTTGGTTGGCTTGCCGTATGCCGAAAGACCAATATTTCGTTACAGGCAACCAAAGCCGTTTCCGCCTATACGACCCATTGGACACAGAAAACTATATGGCTTCCAACGACCTGTTGGAGTTTGCCGAGAAGCACGGATTGTACGACCCAAAGAAGGGCAATTTCGACTTCCACGAAGCCTACGCACGCGACATAAAGCTCGACACCACATACAATTATCCACGTGTATGGGGATTGCAGAAAATGTTCTCGCCCAGCATAAAGAACGACGTTACAAAGAATACGTTCCCCGTTTATGCCAAGGCGGAAAAGCCAATCAGCATTGCAGATATGCGCCACGCCTTCCGTTTCCATTACGACAATACGGAGCACGACCCTTATTTGCACAGCAATCCTAAAGAACCTTATCGCCCTGTGTCTATCTTCCGTACCACACAGACCCACATCTTGCAGGTTCGTCCCGAACTTCCACAAGCCATTGGCTGCGTGAACTATGTGGCAATGGGTATGGCAGACCTTGGCTTGTTCCTTCCACTTTATCAGGGTATCACCTCTTATCCAGAGGCTTACACGAAGGGTGCCGACAAGTCGAGTGTCGATTCGGCTTATTGGAAATTCCGCAAAGTGATGACGTTGGGTATGGTGAACTACAACAAATATGCACCAATCATCAAGGAAGCCTATCTGAAGTTTGAGGCAGAAACCGACCAGCGTCAGCGCGAAATGGAAGAAGAGTACCTACGCATTTACAAAACGCAGCCTTTGCGTGCAAAAGATATGTTGCAGGAATTTTCCGACAAGATACTCACTAAGGGTATGGAACTTGCTGACCTTTTGCAGGAAGAGCTGTTCACGCAGCTTACAAAGGATATTCAAGCTGAATATCTTTTCCACGGCGCATAATTCCTGCTGTTGCGTAGAACGATATATGTAGAAGCGGGTGTATCGAACAAACTGTTTTGGTACACCCGCTTTTCGTTGTAAATACACCTTGACGGCACAATGAAGCATACACTTTTTTTTATGGAAGGTTTTGTTTTATAGCATAATGTTGCTCTTTTATCTCTCTTTTACAGTGGGTTATGTGTTCCGAAACGTTTTGTCTGCTAAATTACTTACACGTAAAGAAATATTTATTTACGCTTATGTAAATTCTTACTTACATGTAGAAAAATATTTCTTTACGTGTAAGTAATTTGCAGAATTTGTGCTAAGACAGAACGATGCCTGCCTATATATAAAGAGGTGAATCGTCGGTTGTTACTATTCGGAGGGCAGAATATGATATCTATAGCACGGAAAGTTTCCATAAATCTTGCATTTCCATTGTTCGTGTTCGGTTGTTTTTAAGTGGTGGAAAATGCTTGAAAACCTATCTGTTGACGCATCTGTTTTCGCCGTAGTTTGCGCTAATGGAGATAAAATTTCAAAAAAAACTTTTAAAATAATAGGTTTTTATCATTTTATTTGTATCTTTGCGAGGTCATCATATTTATCTTATCTTTATAGTAGTATGAGGTTTAAGTGAGTTTTATGATATGGCAACTATGAATAAACTTGTTGTTAATCTAATGTATTAATTACTGAAGTTGATGAATAAGCTAATTGTTAAACAACTGAATATTTACTAAACCAAAAACAGATGAAAAAATTTCTATTATCTTGCGTTGCATTTGCAATGGCAATCGCAGCTACTGCACAGAACGGTAGCTTGAAAGTAACCGAGCCAGAGTTCGACTTCTCTCAACCGGTTAGTTCTGTAAAGTACCAAAACAACGCTAAGGCTATAAGAGCAAACTTGCCTGCTAATCAGCGTTATATGGGTAACTTCAGCGGCGATAACTATAACGAGAAAGGTGTTGGTTTCACACAGAATGAAGGCAAGATAACCCTTCTTACACCCGTTAACAAGGTTATTGCTGAGAATTTCAACGGAGGTAAGGTCGTTGGTATGCGTGTCGCATTGCCTGCCGATGGTATTGGTGCCATAACTGCAAAGCTGTTCACCTATAATATTTCGGGTGGTGATATAGAATATAATGTAGTGGCTGAAAAGGAAATTGCCAGCACTAAGAAGGGCTGGAACGATTGTACTTTCTCAACTCCTTATACTCTTGACCTCAGCAAAGTAGAAGGAGTGATGTTAGGATTCACCTATACACAGAAGAAAGGCTCTTCTCCTGAATGTTATGCAATCTCATTATTGAATGAAGGAACAATCGAAACATCATACGCCGCTATGGAGGGTAGCAGCAAGTTGTATAAGTTTGGCTCTGAAAAATATGGAAACCTTTGCGTTCAGGCTGTTGTAGAAAAAGAATATCCAGCAAAGGATATTGTTCTCCACAACGTTACATTCAGCAAGTTTACAAAGGCTGCAAGCAACTCTAAGTTTACTGTAAATGTCAGCAACTTTGGTACAGCGGATATTAATTCTTATACTTTAGCAGCATCTATTGATGGTAAACTGGTAAAAGAACAGACCATCACAGGCGTTGTAAATGGCAAGATGAAGGCTGATGTTGTTGAGATTCCTACAACAGACGTACAGTTAGGCGCACGCAAGATTAAGTTCACTATTACAAAGGTTGACGGTGCTGCACCTACAGGCAATATCAAGAACGATGCTTACGAGGCTGATATAAATCTCTACGAAACAGGTCTTAAGAGACAAAAGCACCTCGTAGAACAATTTACTGCTGTAACTTGTACTTGGTGTCCTACTGGTTCAAGACTCTTGAAGAAACTGCAAGAGAAGCGCAAAGACTTGGCTTGGATAGCACTTCACGGTCCAATGGGTAGCCCAGACCCTATGCAAACAAACCAAAGCATAGCTATTATGAAGGCTCTTGGTGCAAATGGCTATCCAATGGCAGCGTTTAACAGAACTGTTATCGAGGGTGCGCTTACAACAGCAATTGCTTTCAAAGAATCAGCTTTTGAAGAGGGCGTTCAAATGTTTAGCAATATGTTTGACCAAACAGACGAAAACCTCCCTGCATTTGTAAATATCGACATAGTTGCAAAGGCAGACAAACTCGCAAACGGAAGCAACCAAATGGTTGTTGATGTGAAGGGTACTGGTGTTAAGAACGCAGGTGGTTTCCTCAAGGATTATGGACTTTATGTTTATGTAACAGAAGATGGAATCGTTAGCCCACAGATTGATAAGGGACAAAAGATTAAGAACTATGTTCACAACAACACATTCCGTCAGTGCTTGACAAACATCAATGGTGACAACATTACATGGAATGGCGACAACTTCGAAAAGCAATTCACTTACGATATTCCTGCTGCGTACAATGCAAGCAAGATGCACGTTGTTGCTTTTGTAGCTCCTAAATTGGGCAACAGTGCTATTCCTATGACCGAACTTGTAGTGAACCAAACCAACATGGTTGAAGTTACTACTACTGCAGGTATCGAAGACGCAACCGTAGATACAGACAATGAAATCGTAGCTCGCTACAATCTTGCAGGTCAGAAGATTGACACCGCACAGAAGGGTGTGAATATTGTGAAGTACAAGAACGGTAAGGTTGTAAGAGTAGTTGTAAAATAAATCAAGAAAGCAATATAATAAGAACGATTATAATTGCTGCTAATTGATTAGCAATCTCTACTTTTGCCGAGCTGAAAACGTTTTACAGCAGCGGCAAAGGCGATAAAAGGCTGGGTTCCGATAATGGAGTCCAGCCTCATTTTATGCACTATTGTCTGGTTTTTGTTATTGTTTTTGAGAGCGTAAACTCCTTTAAGCAGTGAAAAAGAGAATGGGGCGTTCTCTTAAACCGATGCATTCTACGCTGCGTAACATTCCTTTTCCTATTTCCTATTCGTAGGTAATAGTTTGCTATATGGGAACGTGCGTTTGGGTAATACGATGAAAAAACATACCTTTGCCACCATATTTAAAATATAGAGAATTAAAAACAAAACAATAAAAAACATAAAACAATGGTAGAAAATAGAAAAGAACTGAACCGCAACTTGGCACAGATGCTTAAAGGCGGTGTTATCATGGACGTTACAACCCCTGAACAAGCTCGCATAGCTGAGGCTGCCGGTGCTTGTGCAGTAATGGCATTGGAGCGTATTCCTGCCGATATTCGCGCTGCAGGCGGTGTGTCTCGTATGAGCGACCCTAAGATGATTCGTGGCATTCAAGAGGCTGTAAGCATTCCTGTAATGGCAAAGGTGCGTATCGGACATTTTGTTGAGGCGCAGATTCTTCAAGCTATTGAAATCGATTACATCGACGAGAGCGAGGTGCTTTCACCAGCTGACGATGTTTTCCATATCGATAAGGATAAGTTCGACGTTCCTTTCGTTTGTGGAGCAAAGGACCTTGGCGAGGCGTTGCGCCGTATTGCAGAAGGTGCAACCATGATTCGCACAAAGGGTGAACCAGGTACAGGCGACATTATTCAGGCTGTACGCCACATGCGTATGATACAAACAGAGATGCGCCGCCTTACATCGCTTGGCGAAGACGAACTCTACGAAGCAGCAAAACAGCTCCGTGCGCCTTACGAACTTGTGAAGTATGTTCACGATAACGGCAAACTCCCTGTTGTAAACTTCGCTGCGGGTGGTGTTGCTACTCCTGCTGACGCTGCGCTTATGATGCAGTTGGGTGCTGAAGGTGTATTCGTTGGTTCAGGTATCTTCAAGTCTGGCAACCCAGAAAAGCGTGCTCGCGCTATCGTTCAGGCTGTTACCAACTACAAAGATGCTAAGATGCTTGCTGAATTGAGCGAAGACCTTGGCGAAGCAATGGTAGGTATCAACGAAAGCGAGATTGCTATTTTGATGGCAGAACGTGGCAAATAATCGAGCAAAATATGAAGATTGCCATATTAGCCTTACAAGGAGCATTTGCTGAACACGCCAAAATGATGCAGCAACTGGGGCACGAAACCTTTGAAGTGCGCCAGCTTGCTGACTGGAACAAGCCTAAAGACGGACTGATTATTCCTGGCGGAGAAAGCACCGTAATGCTGAAACTCCTACACGAGTTGAACTTGTTTGAGCCTATAAAGAAAGACATCGAAGGCGGTTTGCCTGTTTATGGCACTTGTGCAGGACTTATTCTGCTATCGAAAGAGGTGGAAAATGCAAAAAGTCCGTACGACCGTTTCGCTACGATGAACATTCGTACCTGCCGCAACGCATACGGCAGACAGATGGGAAGCTTTGCTGTCGATGCGCCGATGAAAGGTATTGCCGAACCCGTTCCAATGACTTTCATACGTGCACCGTATATTGAAAAAGCAGGCGAAGGCGTAGAAGTGCTTGCCGAAGTAGACGGACGCATTGTCGCAGCCCGCCAAGGCAAACAGCTTGTTACGGCTTTCCACCCAGAGTTGGGCACCGATACTCGTGTTCACGAGCTATTTGCAGAAATGTTGAAATAAAAAATAGAATGGCGGTTTGCTGTACGAACAAGGTGCAGCAGCCGCTTTTTTATTTCTCAATAGTTACGTAAATTCGGTATATGAAAGCAGGTTAGGCAAGCAATCCTGTAGATATTCTTTTAGCAAGCTCCCTAATGAAACAGTGAGCTTTTTTTTGTTTCGTTTTGTAAAGATAATTCCCTTAAAAAATGATAACTGCGTTTTGACATTGCGAAAGCGGCTCTTTTGCGATGCAAAACCTACGCTTTTACCGTGCAAAACAGCCGCTTTTGGAACGCAAAACAATAGGTTTTGTAATGCGCTGAATACCAAATGGTTAAGTGATAGTTTCACTTGTGAAAAATATTTACACATTTATTACCTTCTTTTCGTTCATAAGATAGCGTGAATTGAGCGTAAGATTTCAGGACGAAGACACTTCACTTCTTTTTGATTATAAGCCTATTAAATCATAAACAATACTTTCTTTAAGTGTCTTAATGAATAATATATTGATGTCATTCTTATACCAAACTCGCATAATGGTTAGTTGAACTTGGAACAACAACAAAGGCGACACCTTTTGAAAGGTATCGCCTTTATCGTTAGTCTTACACTATATGCTTTATGCGTTTACAGCATCAGCAAGTTCAGCACCTGGCTTGAACTTAGCAACTTTCTTAGCTGCAATCTGTATTTTCTGCTTTGTTGCAGGGTTAATACCTTCGTGTGCAGGGCGTTCTGTTACAGAGTAAGTACCGAAACCTACCAACTGAACTTTATCACCAGCTACGAGTGCTTCTTTGATAGCTGCGGTCATAGCGTCTAATGCTTTCTTAGAGTCAGCCTTGCTTAAACCTGCACCGGCTGCGATTTTCTCGATTAGTTCTGTTTTGTTCATAATTTTTGAATTATTATTTGATATTATACAAAATATTGTTCCAACATTTCTGCAAATATAATCGTTTACTTTTATAAAACAAACAAAATCACAAAGAAATGTAAACTTTTACCTAAAAAAAGTGCCTCGTTAAGCCATTTTCTACCAAAAATGCAGAAAAATTAGTATTTTTGCAGGCGTTAAGCAGAAACAACTGAAAGTTTGTCATTCGTCTGCACTTGCCTGCTGAGAAACGAAAAGTTGGCAAAGACTTTGCTATTCACAACATTAAGGAGACCACCAAATCTCTATAAACAAACAGTATAATATATGCGCAATATACCAACAGTAACAAAAAATCTGCTCATTCTTAATGTTCTGGCTTTCGTTGCCTACATTATATTTAGCGGAATGGGTATCGACCTTAACAATTTATTGGGTCTTCACTTTTTCCTTTCCGACAATTTCCACCTTTGGCAGCTTGTAACTTATATGTTCATGCATGGCGGTTACATGCACATTCTAATGAATATGTTCATGCTTTGGATGTTTGGCATGGTAATGGAAAACGTGTGGGGCTCGAAGAAATTCCTATTATATTATATGGTAACAGGCATCGGTGCCGGTCTTTGTCAGGAACTGGCGCAATACGCTACCTATATGGCGGAGGGCTTGAACCACTATCAGTATGTGGTAACCGAAATGGGACGTATACCAATGGAGAACTATCTGAGTCGTTGGACAACCGTGGGTGCTTCGGGAGCAGTGTATGGTGTGCTGCTCGCATTCGGACTTACATTTCCTAACGAACGTATGTTCATTATTCCAATCCCCATTCCGCTGAAAGCAAAATGGATAATTTTTGGCTCTATTGCCATCGAACTTTTCTCGGCAATGGGAACAAGTAACGACGGTGTGGCTCATTTGGCACATCTTGGAGGTATGCTGTTTGGTTATCTGCTCATACGCTATTGGCGCAAGCACCCATATTCTGACGGCGACTTCGGTATGGATAAGGGACGTCGTTTCTTCGACAATATGCGCAATAACTGGGAGAACCGAACAAATCGTTCGGCAGGAAACAATCAGGAAAGAGGCAACGACGGCTTCCAATGGAATACCACACATACGCAGCAAACACAGCAGCCTGAAAGCGATTGGGAGTACAATGCACGAAAGAAAAAGGAACAAGAAGAGGTAGACCGCATACTCGATAAGATAAGAAAGAACGGCTATGACAGTCTGACCAAAGACGAAAAGCAAAAGCTTTTTGATAGCAGTAAGTAACGAAACGACTGTCAAGAAAGAGAAGGAAGGCACATATAATATATGTTTCGCAAGATAAAAAGCACGGTCTACTGGATAGCCTTGGTTGCCAACATCGTAGCAATAGTTGCGCTGTTGTTGGTTGGCAATGTGGACAGATTGCAGCCAGCCGAGCACCCGTGGCTGTCTAACTTCGGCTTAGGCTTCCCCATTGTGTTGGTAATCAACTTGCTTTTTCTTGTCTTTTGGGCTGTATTCCGTTTCAAAACCATTTGGTTGCCCCTGTTGGGACTGCTTATTTGCTATGTCCCCATACGTAAATACACACCTTTTAATATAAAGAAAGAACACCCTGTCAGGTCGATTAAGGTGCTTTCCTACAATGTTTTTATGTTTGCAATTTGGGATTTCGACCCCGATGAGACCAATCCTATTGTCGATTACATCTTGAAAAGCAATGCCGACATTGTCTGTTTGCAGGAAACAGATGTTTACGGAAAGCATCAAGACAACATTTACAAGGCTTTCAGGAAGGCTTATCCCTATCACGATTTCGTAAGTATGCCTGCTCCAGGCTGCCAACACATGATGCTGTTGAGCCGTTATCCGATTTTGAAGAAAGAGCAAATAAAGTACAAATCGGCAGGAAACATCAGCTTCGCCTACCTTATTAATTATAACAACCAAGAGGTATTGGTGGTGAACAACCATTTTGAAAGCAACCATTTAAGCGAAGCCGACAAGCAAGGATACAAGGATATGGTGCGCGCTCCCTTTGAAGGCAGTACCACAAAAACGGGAAGCGAGCGCATACTCGACAAGCTTGGGCGCGCTGCCATCACACGGGCACCGCAGGTAGATGCAGTTGCAGCCTATGTGAAAAAGCACTTAGACAAGAAAATACCCGTAATACTGTGTGGCGATTTCAACGACAATCCGATTAGCTACGCCCACAAAACCATTGCCAACCATTTGACCGACGCTTATATAGCAAGTGGAAACGGTCCCGGAGTATCGTACCATAAAAGCGGAATGTATGTGCGTATAGACAACATTTTCTGCTCGGACGATTTTGAACCATACGAGGCAAAAGTTGATAATAAAATACCAACTTCCGACCATTATCCTATATATACGTGGCTAAAATATCGCCCAAAATATTAAAAATAAGCGAATAAAAGCACTTAAATTTTCCGAAATGTGAAAAAATAACTATCTTTGCACGACTAACTATGCCTGAAAAAGGAAATAATTAAAAATAAATAATAAAATGCAAAACAAAGGATTAGTAATTTGTGTTGCCGTCTTGCTGACGCTCGCAAGCATTTTCTACTTGTCTTTCTCGGTGGCAACAAGCTACTACGACGGACAAGCTGCGAAGATTAAAGACCCTATTGCACAGCAGGATTATAAAGATTCTGTGAAGTACTTGGGCATTTACTCTTATCAAAAGTGTTTAGAGACACAGATTGGTTTGGGTCTTGACCTTAAAGGTGGTATGAACGTTATCCTCGAAATTTCAGTTCCTGATGTCGTAGATGTACTCGCCGACCACAAAACCGATGCTGCTTACCTCAAGGCAATGAAAGAGGCAAAGGAGCAAGAAATGACAAGTCAGAGCGATTTCATCACTCTTTTCATCGACGCTTTCCACAAGAATGCACCGGGAAGAAAGCTGGCTGAAATCTTTGCAACACAGCAATTGAAGGGAAAAGTTAGTACACAGAGTTCAGACAAAGATGTTGAAAAGGCTCTTCGCGAGGAAGTTACAGCATCTATCGACAACTCTTACAACGTAGTGCGCAACCGTATCGACCAGTTTGGTGTTGTTCAACCGAACATTCAAAAGCTGGAAGGACAGGAAGGACGCCTTATGGTGGAAATGCCAGGTATCCGCGAGCCAGAGCGTATGCGTAAGTTGTTGCAAGGTTCGGCTAACCTTGAATTCTGGGAAACATACAACAATCAAGAGATTGCACCTTATCTGACACAGCTCGACCAGCGTTTGGCTAACGGCGAAACAAAGGTAGAGGCGAACGATTCTACGGCGAATGATTCTACCAAGAGTCAGTTGGCGCAAAACAAGCCTGCAGCTAAACTTTCGTTGAAGGGCAACAAGCTTGGTGCAAACACAGGTAAAGATGCACAGATGGCTGCTGCAAAGAAAGCTAATCCATTACTTTCTATGTTGCAGTTGATACCAGGCGATGCTTTAAGTGTTGTTGGTTATGCAAGTGTTCGCGATACTGCTGCTATCAATAAAATTATTTACAGCCAGTTGGCACAACAAGTTTTACCAACTGATTTGCGTTTACGCTGGAGTGCAAAACCTGCTGACCACTTACAGCAAAAGAATATCTTTGAACTCCATGCCTTGAAGGTTACAACATCTGACGGCCGTGCTCCATTGGAAGGCGACGTGATAACAGATGCTAAAGACCAATTCGACCAGTACGGACGCCCAGAGGTTAGCATGACAATGAACTCTGACGGTGCTCGTTTGTGGGCTGCCATTACAAAGGCTAACCTTGGCAAGGCTGTTGCTATTGTGCTCGATGGACTTGTTTACACTGCACCACGTATTAATACAGAAATCACAGGTGGTTCGTCATCTATTTCAGGTTCGTTCACCATCGAAGATACAAAAGACTTGGCTAACACCTTGAAGTCTGGTCGTATGCCTGCTCCTGCACGCATCGTTCAGGAAGAAGTGGTTGGTCCTACACTGGGTGCACAGTCAATCCAGCAAGGTCTTTGGTCGTTTGCTATCGCATTCGTACTCTTGATGATTTACATGGTTGTGATGTACGACCTTATCCCTGGTATGTTGGCTAACTGCGCTTTGCTTGCCAACTTGTTCTTTACACTGGGTATTTTGGCTTCGTTCCAGTCGGCACTTACCATGCCGGGTATTGCGGGTATTGTGCTTACGCTCGGTACGGCGGTCGATGCAAACGTGCTTATCTACGAGCGTATCAAGGAAGAAATGCGAGCAGGAAAGGGTATTAAAGATGCTTTGAGGGCAGGTTACAGCAATGCTTTCTCTGCAATCTTCGACTCTAACTTCACTTCGCTCATTACGGGTATTATTCTTCTTGTAACCGGTACAGGTCCTATCCGTGGTTTTGCTACAACATGGATTATTGGTATTGTTTGCTCGTTCTTCACAGCTGTGTTCTTGACACGTCTGATTTACGAGAATCGTTTGAAGAAAGACAAGTGGTTGAACCAGAAATTCTGTACTTCAATCAGCAAGAATTTGATGCAAAATACAAGCATTAAGTTCATGAGTCTTTACAAGACAACGTTCACACTTTCAGCGATTGTAGCTGTACTCTTCCTCGTTAGCATCTTCTTCGTAAGAGGTTTGAGCAAGAGTATCGACTTTACAGGTGGTCGCAACTATGTCATCACCCTTAACAAGAAAGTCCATGTAGAGGACGTTCGTAAGATTTTGGGCAATGCATTTGTGAATACCATTGGCGAAAATGCAGGCAAGCAAGCTACAACAACTGTAATTGCATTGGGTACAGAAGGCAACACCATTCGTGTTTCTACCAACTATAACATCGAATCGAACGACCCAGCTGAAGACGACCACGCAGAAACAGTGCTTTACAACGCATTGAAGAAGGGAGGCTTCGTAAGTCAGGCAAATGTGGATAGCTTTAAGAATCCAGACATTCGCGAGGGTGGTTCTATCATCAGTTCTTCAAAGGTAGGTCCTTCAGTTGCTAAGGACATCACACACGGAGCTATCCGAAGCGTTGCATTGGCGTTGATATTTATCTTCGTCTACATCTTGCTGCGTTTCCGTAACCTTGGTTTCTCGGTAGGTTCAGTTGTGGCGTTGGCACTAGATACATTGATAGTTATAGGTTTCTACTCTGTCTGCTACGGTTGGATTGGCTTCTCTCTCGAAATCGACCAGACCTTTATCGGCGCTATCTTGACCGTGATTGGTTACTCTATCAACGACAAAGTGGTGGTGTTCGACCGTATCCGTGAGAACATGCGACTACACCCGAAGATGGATTACCAGACATTGTTCAACGATTCTATCAACCAGACGTTGGCACGTACAATTAATACATCGTTCTCTACGTTGATTGTGTTGCTTTCAATCTTTATCCTTGGTGGCGACAGTATCCGTAGCTTTGCATTCGCAATGATACTCGGTGTGTTCTTCGGTACATTGTCTTCAATCTTCATTGCTTCTCCAGTAGCTTACTTGGTATTGGGCAAGAAGCTTGAAAACCGCTTGAAGAATGCTCCTGTAGAAGAGTAAACGCAGGTACATATAAATAAAAGAAGTGGCAGATGCTCGATAAAAGCATCTGCCACTTTTTGTTTCTTACAATCCAATAGTACTATTCTTACAATCCAATAGTACTATTCTTACTTTCTTGTATCAATAGAATGGAACAGCAGGAATTTAGCGGAGCTTGTATGTTTTATAGGCAAAAATAACCCAATAAAGCTGTAAATATTTTTCACAAGCATAATTGTTGTGTAACCTGTTGTTTGTCAGCGTATTATAAAACCTATTGTTTTGCGTTCCAAAAGCGTAGGTTTTGCACGGTAAAAGCGGCTGTTTTGCATTGCAAAACCTACGCTTTCGCAATGCCAAATCGAAATTATCCTTTTTCTAACGAATTATCTTTACAAAACCAAAGCTGTTTTGGGATATTTACCTTGAGCAAGAAAAAGAAAATCAATTCCCTTTAGTAAATACCGTTTCTCGCATAGGCAGCACTGTCAAACCCGAGCTTTTACGATGTGTGGTAATAGGAAGAATGGCTGATGGAATAAACTTTCGTTTTTGACTACTAATAATTTTTAACCTCCTTTACTTTGGAATATCGGAAATAAGGACTACCTTTGCAGCGTTTTAATAAAGTAGTAAAAAAGAGGTAATGGAATTCTGACATCGGGATTATGTCGGGATTCTGTCTTTTTTATATTTATTTTGAAAAGCGTATAAACAAAATAATATAGATTATGTCTTACATGTCACAAGATGGCTACGACAAGCTCGTGGCTGAACTGCAACGTTTAGAAGCAGTAGAACGTCCGAAAGCATCGGCAGCAATAGCAGAAGCAGCCGACAAGGGCGATTTAAGCGAAAATTCGGAATACGATGCAGCAAAGGAAGCACAAGCACATCTCGAAGCAAAAATAACCGAGATGAAGATGACCATAGCACAAGCAAAAATTGTGGATACATCGCGTTTGAGCAACGAAGCTGTACAGATTATGTCTACCGTTCAGATGACGAATCTGGGCAATAACTCTAAAATGGAGTACACCATTGTCAGTGAATCGGAAGCAAACCTGAAGCAGGGAAAGATTTCTATCAAGACTCCTATCGCACAGGGACTGCTCAACAAGAAGGTGGGCGACGAGGTGGAAATAGAAATACCACGTGGTAAAATAAAGTTGAGGGTAGATAAGATTTCTATCAATCTTTAAGGTATAAAACAAAGAAATAAGGCTATGACTATATTTTCGAAGATTGCAGCTGGAGAAATACCAAGCTATAAGTGCGCAGAGAACGACAAGTTCTATGCTTTCCTCGACATTAACCCTGTCGGAAAAGCGCATACGTTAGTAATTCCTCGTAAGGAAATTGACTACATTTTCGATATGGACGACGACGATTTGGCAGCGTTCCAGCTCTTTGCAAAGAAGGTTGCCCGTGCCATAAAGACTGCTTTTCCTTGCAAGAAAGTAGCGCAGATTGTGTTGGGACTCGAAGTAGACCACGCACATATCCACCTGTTGCCTATCAATAAGGAAGGCGATGTAGACTTCCATAAGCACATCGAACTGACGGCGGAAGAGCAAACGGAGATTGCAGCACGCATTTTCGATGCTTTCCAAAAGTTGGATTAAACAGGTTTCTGCTTTGTGCTGCCAACGCAGCAGCACACTATAAGAAATATGTAAGACCAAGTTTTCGGCTTGTTTCGCAAACCAATGAGTGTTGGTTTTGTGAGGGGAACAAATCGAAAACTTGGTCTTGCGTTTGTTATAACCTGCTTTGTGGGTTTCTATGGTGATTCGTTTGTTATGTACGAGCCTCTAAATAAACTCTTCGCCCTTTTTTAGTTGTGCCTCGTTTACGTATTTTCGTATCAATGCCGAAGAGTTTTCTTTCTTGCAGACAAGCAGCACATTGTCTTTCTCAGCAACAATAAAGCCATCGAGTCCGTTTAGAATGGCAAACTTGTCGTTGGATAGTCTGACGATGTTATTGCTCGAGTCATCGAACAATACTTCGCCACTGGCAACCACATTATCGTTCTTTCCACGACTTTTCGAATCATACATACCGCGCCATGTGCCAAGGTCTACCCACCCGAAATCGCATTTCAGAACGTGCACATTGGGCGATTTTTCAAGCACACCATAGTCTATTGACATATTAGGGAAGGCAGGGAAGAGGTGCTGTGCGAACTCTTCTTCGTTTTCCGTGTCAAATTCTTGTGGTGTCGCATCGAAATCTATTTGTGCAATCGAAAGGCTTTGTTGCAGACTTTCTTTCAGGAACTTCACATTGCCTAAGTACATACCCGTGTTCCACAACCATTCGTTGCTGTCTACAAACATCTGGGCAAACTCTGCATCGGGCTTTTCGGTAAAGGCTTTCACCTTATATATATCGCCCATTGTGCTTGCGCTGCCTTTTTGTATGTAGCCGTATGCGGTCTCGGCACGTGTGGGCTGGACGCCCAAAGCCAGCAAACAGTCGTGCGTGGCAGCAAAGTTCAATCCTTCCTGAATATTCTTTTTAAATATTTCGGGCTTCATAATACTTTGGTCGGAAGGCGAAATAATAACGTTTGCATGGCTGTTTATCTTGGAAATACGGCGGGCAGCCCATGCTACGCTTGGAGCAGTATTTCGGTAAGTAGGCTCGGAAATAATATTGTTTTCAGCTACTTCGGGGAGCTGTTTACGCACGATGCCGTAGTACAGTTGGCTTGTTACAATGAAAATATTATCCTTCGGGACTATGTCAAGAAAGCGGTCGAAAGTCTGTTGCAGCTGTGTTCGTCCTTCGCTGAAGAAATCGATAAACTGCTTAGGATACTTTTCCCTACTCACTGGCCACAATCTTTTTCCTTTCCCGCCAGCCAAAATAACACAGTAACTATTATTATCCGTAATTTCCATAGATGTATAGATTTTCGTTTTATATAGTCAAAGGTATTCAAATAATTCTTATTTCACAAATGTTTTAAGAAAGAAATTAATATTTTTCATACTTTTATGCTTCGATGCAAGGTAAGTATAACAAAAGAAAAAGCCGCACTGAATACACGATGTCTTCAGTACGGCTTTTTCCTTAAGCACTTTTTCTCTTATCTTATGCTTTTTCTTTGCATATTTCTACTTTACACGTTTCCAAGTTGTGTTGCGACCTAATAGCGAGATGCCGATGAAACCACGCACTGTAATGTCGCCATTGGTCTTCATAGTAATCTTGCAGCTGTAGGTTTTACCATTTTCGGGGTCGTAGATTTTACCATCTTCCCACACGTTCTTGCCAGCATACTTGAAGCCTGTAAGAATGGTTTTGCCAACCAACTTTTTCGTGCGTTCAGACTTTACAGGGTTGTTTTTGTCTACTGCACCTTTCGTAATGCTCCATACTAATTTGCCAAAGTAAACGTCTCCCGATTTCTCAATCGTTACTTTACCTTTGTTACCTTCAGTCATATAGGTGCCCAGCAATCTGTCAGCCTCCCCAGTTTGTCCCATTGCATTCCCAATAGTAGCAAAGAGCAAACACATCGTTAAAATTAATTTATTCATTATTTCGTAACTTTTAAATGAGTTGCAAAGGTACTGCTAAATCATAATAAAACGTTAAATCCCCCCCCTCCTTTTAGTTTTATTTGACATATAGAACACTAGAAAACATCTCTAATGAATTTACGAAAAAGAGAATAATGAACTGGTAGGATAAAATACTGAAAGAGAAAAATACAGTTACTTGGTTTATTAAGAGAGATAATAAATATATAGAAGAAAATTAATGAAAGAATGGAATATAGATGTTTGGTTTATTACTAAGCGATAATGAATGTGCAGAATAAAACTAATAGAATATCAAAGTACCCTCTCAATTTTCAAAAACCAGAAGCAATATCTTGCAAGAATATAGTTAACTCTGCACTTACCCATAAACTCTGCCCCTACAATCTTTTACTTTATGAATATTCTTTTTAAAATACTTCTTCTAAAATTTGCTTTTATCATATTTTCTATGTACCTTTGCACCGCTTTTACCAAAAAGCCATAAGCCCAGATGGCGGAATCGGTAGACGCGCTGGTCTCAAACACCAGTGGAGCAATCCATCCCGGTTCGATCCCGGGTCTGGGTACAAAACACCGATTGTAAGTTCCTGATTTACAATCGGTGTTTATTTTATAGGTATTTGATACAGATTTAATAGGACGTGAAATTAAAACTCTTGTGGTAAAAGTCAGTGTTTTTATGATTTTTGTGTGGTTGTATATGGTTTATGAATGCTGTTATTTTTTTATTTTGTTTCCGTATTTGCCTGCAACACCTTCCGCAACCATTGTTAGTTTTTCTTCAGATATTTCGTACTTTTTTATGCGATGATCTTGTAGAAAGATTTTATTGAGCGTGAATATTAGGGACTCTAATGTTCTTTCTCTTTTAGATAACTTCAGCTCACACTCCCAAATTGTTATGCTGTGCCAACCCATCAATGCGAGTTTTTGACAAACTTTGCGGTCTCGTTCTTTGTTTCGTCTAACCTTATTTACCCAAAACTCTGTATTGGTTTTCGGTGTTCTGTAGTACTTGCAACCTTCGTGGCCGTGCCAAAAGCAGCCATTTACAAAAATGCAGGTTCTATATTTCCTCAACACGATGTCGGGTTTTCCTGGAAGGCGTGTGTGATTTAGACGATAGCGATAGCCATGGCTCCACAACCATTTTCGCACAACAAGTTCTGGCTTCGTATTCTTTCCATGAATAGCTGCCATATTTGTATGTCGTTGTTGTAAAGTTTTCGTGTTACTCATCAATACGCAATAAAGTTCTTATTAATTCACATATACTTATGTTCCAACATACGGAAGGGATATGGTGAACTCAACAAGTAAATACAAATTTACTCAATGTTTTTATAAAATGCTTCTTTTGATGTTTAAATTTCATTTTCTTTCAGTGTGGGTTTGGTATAATCTCTATGCAATAAGTCTGTTTTTACCTATTGTTTCTATTAAATTTGTTGCAAAGTTATTAAAGGAACGGTGCCTTGTGTGTTTTATCTGTCATACAGCTTTGAAATGGTTTATGCCTTAAAATGTAAAAGGTAGTTGTCATCACGACAACCACCTTTTTGACTAAACTTAATCTACAAACCTGAGTTTTATTCTAAATGATGAATTTTTATCTTTTACTAATCATTATTTTTTCTTAGTATTGAATTGCTAAATCTTTTATGATTTAATAACTGCTACAAATATACAGTATTTCATTTAACTGTGCAATTTTTTTCAACGAACAGCCCTTTTTTTTCAATAAAAAAGCGAGAAATATGAAAAAACGAGTAAAAAATAAGCAATTTAAAGCTATTTTTTATAATTTGCTCTCTCCTTCTACGTAGTCTTCGAGGAAAGTATGCTCGCCATCGAATACGAGATAGGTGAACTGCCATATCCAATCGCCAAGGATAAACATACGCGCTTTGCCGTCCAATGGTAGGTCGAGCTTTATATGGCGATGCCCATAAACGTAGTAGTCTACATCTTTGTGCGTCCGCATATACTTTTTGGTGTATTGCACCAAGTATTCTTTGTCTTCGCCAAGGAAAGGAAGTTCTTTGCCGTCAGGACGTTTCATGCGGCTCTTTTTTGCCCAACCAAGTCCCAATTGCATTCCCCACCACGGGTGAAAGAAGTTCAGCAGTCGCTGGCAGGCACGGTTATGGAATATCTTTCGCAGGATTTTGAACAATGGGTCGGGGTCGCCAAGCCCATCGCCGTGTGCCAAATAGAATACCTTGTCGTGGATTTCGGTTGTTATACCGTGTCTGTGCAGTATCACGCCACACTCTTCTTCCAAGTATCCGTATGTCCAAACATCGTGGTTGCCTGTGAAGAAATGCACCTCTACGCCCATATCTGTAAGCTCTGATATTTTCCCCAAGAAGCGTGTATAGCCTTTCGGAACGACGTGTTTATACTCGTCCCAAAAGTCGAACATATCGCCCAAGAGATAGATTGCTTCTGCCTTGTCCTTTATACTGTCCAGAAAACGTACCAAGCGGCGTTCTTGCGTCCGTCGGTGTTCTATTGCCAACGAACCGAGATGGGCATCGGAAAGGAAATAAACATTCTTCATTGTCTTACAGTTTGATTGCTTACTATGGGTAAAATCAGTCGAAGCTATGGGTGAAATCAGTCGAAACCGAGTTCTACGCGTGCTTCTTCCGACATCATACTCTGGTCCCAAATAGGGTCGAAAACAAGCTCTATGTTGGCTGTCTTCACGCCTTTCACGCCCTCAACTTTCGTTCTTACGTCCTCGTATATATAGTCGGCTGCAGGGCACGCTGGCGATGTGAAGGTCATATCCATTTCCAATGTGCCGTCGTCCTGCAAGTCTATCTTGTAAATCATACCGAGGTCGTATATGTTTACAGGAATTTCAGGGTCGTAGACGGTTTTCAGAACCTCCACTATTTCTGCTTCTATCTTTGTTTTTTCTTCTTGTGTCATAGCTTTTCACTTAGTCTGTTGAATTGCCAAATGCAATCTACTAATTGCAAAGATAACGATTATATTTTACATTCACGTGCCATTTACTAACTATTTTCTACTCATTTACATTATTCCCGTGTCGGTATCCTTGTGCTGATTGCGCTGTTTGTCGTTGTGTTTCCTATGTCCGAACTCCAAGTTCCACGACAGACTGAAGTTTAAAAGATTGCCATTTTCGCGGCTACGATACACTATATCTTTCGTTACGTAGCGATTCAGTATGTGCGTATGATAGGTCTTGGGGTGCTGCATAAATGGATTTTGAATGTAAAGCGACAGCTGCAGATTGCCCAAACGGTAACTGCCGCCCACGTAAACATTGCCACCGTTGTGCGCAAGCGTTTCGCCCTCGTTGAATTTCCACCCATTGTCCGCATAAGCCGATAGTGTCCAACGCCCCAAATACGCTTGCATGCTGGCTTGAAAGTTGCAAGCCGTTAAGCTGTGCTTGTAGTCGTCGCCTTCGTTGATAAAGCGATAAACGCCTCCACTCAATGTCAGTTCGAGCACATCGGGTATGATTTTAAAGTTGAAGTTGTCCATAACACAGAACATCGCAATGCGTTTCTGATTGGCTTGCATATAGTAGAACTGGTCGTCGGCTGTGCGAACGTATTTCGACATGTTTGGATTGGTGTTCACTTGCAGCAATATGTCCACCATATTGTAGAAGCGTGGGCGAACATAACTAAAGCTAAACATTTGCCGAACCACCTTGTTTGGCTCTATATTCGGGTTGCCCACACGCCACTCGCGGCTGTTTTCCCTGATTTTGGTATTGCTAATCATCGCTATACGCGATATATGCTCGTGTATTTCAAAGTTGTATCGCACCGAAAAGGCTTGCGAAACTTGGTAGCTCAAGGTAAGTTTAGGACGGAAAAGCCAGTAGTTGTACTTGTCGGTGGCTTGCTTGTAGCCTGCGTGCGTAGCCCCAATGCCGAACACGTAGCCCAGTTTCTGCCACTGTCCCTTTACTTCCGAGAACATATACAGCGTGGAATAATCCATTCGGTTCAACGATTTCACATCGCCCAAATACTCGTTCCGTATGTGTTTCAACGACCCATTGATGCCCATCGATACAGTGAAAGGGCGCAACTGCTGCTCGTAGATAAGCTCGGAATAAAGCGAGCGCATTCGTCCGTCCACATTATATATATAAGGTGAAACCTCTTTCAGGTAGTCGTCTGCCTTTGTTTCGATTGCCGTACCTACCAAATTGGCTGTGATGCTATTGCTTTTGCCCAGTTTCCGATAGTAGTAAAGGTCGAGAGCAGGCGAGAAACTCCGCTTCGAGCCATTGCTCTCCGACAGGAAATTGCCTTCGGGGGTAAATGTCTGATAGATTCTGTCGGCGTTAGGATTATGGCTGAAGCTGCTCGATAGGTTTTCCTGAAACACGTAGGAAGCCGAGTCGGCAAGACTATACTTCAGTTGGAAGTTGTTGCCGAACTGGCGATTGCGGCTCGATAGGTCGGTGCGTACGATGCGGTAGCGTGTGTTGTTGTTCAGCAAATAGTCGGCTGTTTCCTTCATTCTGTTTCTTTTGAAGTCTTGAAAATCGAACGAATAGGAAAGCGAAACTTCCGAATTGCCCCGATTAAACTTAGCATATGCCGTGTTGTCGCCATACAAAGCAGTGAGCGAATTGCTCAAATCCACGCCCACTGCGCCGCCACGCTCGCTCCTTGCGGTACGAATGTTCAGCACATAGCCCACGTTTTCGCCATAACGCACGCCTGGATTGTCGATGAATTCGATGCTTTTCACCAACTTGGGGTTCATACTCGTCAGCTCAGTCTTGGTTGCAACCACGCCGTTAATGCGAATTTGCACGTCGCCGTTGCTGTTCAAAGCCGTTATAGAGTGCGTTACTTCGTCTACACGGATACGCGACAAGCCGAGTTTAGCCAACAAGCTGTACCCGTTTGCCGAATTGTTGCACTGCGCTTTCGATGGAAAAATAAGTTGTCCGTCAGGCTTTTGCACAACCCTTGCAGCCTCCACCGTTACTTCCGACAGTTCTACGGGCTTCTCTTTCCTGTCCGTTTGCACCGTGTCGCTTACTTCTGTCTGTGTTAAATCGTACTGCAATTGTGCCGTATTCAGCGCAAAATGGCGAGCATACAAAGCATTCTGCCCTGCCATTGCAATTAAAAATAAAGCAAAAAATCGTTTCATCGTCATTGAATAAATTTGGTTTCGCCCCTCTGCTGCCATATCGTGGCTTTGCAAACGGGCGGTTATTGTTTATCCGACAAAGTTAGTTTCAAGGGCAGAAAGTACGTAAAAACATAGCTGACAAGTATCTGACATCTTGCTGAAACCTAACTGACAGAGCCTGTTCTGCCCTCTTTGATAGGTTAGACATTCAATGCCGATAACCTACTTTATGAACGAAAAGAAAGCAATAAGGCTGTAAATATTTTTCACAAGCGTAATTGCTGTGTAACTCTTTAGTTATCAACGCATTGTAAAACCTACGCTTTCGCAATGCCAAAGCGCAGTTATCACTTTTTAAGAGAATTATCTTTACAAAACACTCGTGTTTCTATTGCTTTTCTAAGCGGTAGTCGCCGCCTCGTTCGGTAACGATATTCAAGCCTACATACTTCTGCAATATGGGCTTTATGCGCCGAATAAGCGTGTAGAGAGTTTCGGTTGCATCGGGTTTCTTGGGCCAAAGTGCGTCGCAAATGGTTTGTTTCGACAGCTGATAGTCGGCAGAAGAGATGAAAAGCTGCATCAGTTGTTGTTGCATCGGCGTAAACGGAATGGGCATTTGCTTTAAGTCGTAGAAAGTCTGCCTATCGTTTGAATAGATTAAACTGCTTAAAATGGTTGTGCCCAGTTTATGTTTCCGCAACCAATAAACCGAGCCGACGAGCCAAACAATGGACAAAAGCAAGAGCAGGGCAGCAGAACGCTGGTCGGAAAGCTCGTAGATGGTGAGGAAAGAGCAGGTGGCATACGACTGGAAAGCCACGTTTCTGTTGTCGTTCCCCGTCCATTTCATAGGCTGGCTGCATAGTGTTTTCGGAGTATTGGCAAGCGCATAGGTAACAAACGACTCGTTGCGAAGCACCTCAATCTTCAGCTTTTGCCTATAATTCATAATGGTGTCGGGCGTTATCCACGCTTCCTGCTTTTCGGAAAGCGTTCTTGCCAATGCCTGGTTCATATCGTTCACAATCGTATCTTTCGTACGGTTGTAACTGTTTATGCTTGTCAATACCGATGACAAGACCAATGCTAAAAACACAATTACAGCTGCATAAGGTTTCATACGTTCGATTTTTTGTTTAGTGAAGCAAAGGTACAAAATATTTTTTAATACGCCAACACATCTATGGATTCCAGTCTATGTGAACCTAATCAGCTAAGGGCTGGCTCTTAAAAAGGAGCCAGCCCTTTTATTATATAGTTCTTAAAACAATTGGAAGTTTTAGGTAAATATCAATAGAACAAACCTTTTTGTGTGGAAATGAAGCAGCATTGCTAAATTACTTACACGTAAAGAAATATTTTTCTACACGTAAGTAAGAAATTCTTTACACGTAGATAAATATTTCTTTACGTGTAAGTAATTCAAAAAACAGGTGTTTTTTATAGGCATATCAGCAATAGGGAGTGTCTAAACTATCTTATCGCATCGGTCTTGATAAATGTAAACAAATTCACCAAATTGCCTTTGTAAACAATTAAATAGATATAAATTTGTAATAAATACAATGTTTTTGCTTGATGTTTGATAATAAATACATATCTTTGCAAACGAATTAACCAAATCAAGGTTATTTGCTTGCAGTAATGAACAGCAAGAAATGTTGTTGCACTGCAGCTATTTATTCATTTTAATAAACAAGACGTAATATTTTAAGGTTAGACATCTATGAACAAAATTGCATCATTAGTACAGTTCGTTCTCGAACTGGCAGCATCGCTGAAAGGTTTAGGTATCCATTTAGTGCGTATCGCAATCTTTATTATCTTTATATGGATTGGTGGTCTGAAATTCTGGAACTACGAGGCAGAAGGCATTGTTCCTTTCGTTGCCAACAGTCCGTTTATGAGCTTCTTCTATGCCAAGGACGCACCTGAATACAAGGACTACAAGCTTAAAGAGGGCGAGTTTGACAAGGTTAAAAACGAGTGGCACGAGGCAAATAACACCTATACGTTCTCTCACGGATTAGGTTTGGCTATTATGTCGTTCGGCATTTTGACATTGCTGGGCATTTGGTTCCCAAAGATTGGCTTTGTTGGCACAGGCTTGGTTATAATAATGACCTTCGGTACGCTATCCTTCCTTATTACCACACCCGAAGTATGGGTGCCTGACCTTGGTAGTGGCGAACACGGTTTCCCATTATTGACGGGTGCTGGCCGATTGGTAATCAAAGACGTATGTATTCTTGCCTCGGCAGTTGTTGTGCTGGCAGATTGCGCACAGCGAATTTTGAAGAAGAAATAGTAAGTTCGATACGATTCAAGAATAACAGAGAAAGAAGCAGAATATGGTTGCTGCTGCTTTCTCTGTTTTTTATTAGAAGCAGCCGAAACTGTTTGTTGGAAACGAAAAGAGGGCACATCAAAAACAATTTGATGTGCCCTCTTGGGTTTCAACGGTTAAGGAATAATGTTTATTGCCCCATTCCGCTGCTTTGGTATGGCTGACTTCCAAAGTCTTCGTCCATCTCCATATTGTTGTCTTTCTTCTTGCTCTTGTTAGTGTTACCGAAGTTCCAAGTAAGCGTGAAGCGGAAGGTGCGCCCAGAACGCCAACTCTCTTGGTAGCGTGTGAAGGAGTCGCTGCTGGTGTAAGTCTTCCATTTGCGTGTGTCGAGCAGGTCGCGGCAGTTTACGGATAGCACCAACAGTTTGTTGAAGAAGCTCTTTCTGAAACCGAAATCCACACTGCCACTTGGCGACCTGTAACCTTGTGCCAAGTTCTGGCGGCTGTTGTAGTTGCCTGTTAGCTGTACCGACATGTCGTAAGGTAACATCAGGCTGGCTTGCATACGTGCATTCCACGTGAAGTTGCTGTTGCCTTGCCCCGTAATGGTTTGTCCGTCGATGTCGAAACTGAAGCCATCGAGCTTGTAGTAGTAGAAGTTGGCAGAGGTAGAGAGGTTCAAGATGCGGAACAATCTGTTTCTTGCCGTAAGTTCCAAACCAGTCGATGTGCTCTTGGCAACGTTGAAGTTGGTTTGATAGAGTAAGCCGTCGGTAGAACTGCGGTAAGTAATGCGCTGCATCACGTTGGTAGTTGGGCGATAGTAAGCCGATACGAGCAAAGAGTGTTCGCGCCACGTGCGCAGGTAGTTCAGCGAGAATGAGTTGCTGTATTCGGGTGTCAGCTCTGGGTTGCCGAACGATATGAGGCTGGCATCGCTTGTGTTTCGGAATGAGTTGAGCTCTCCTCCCCATGGTCGGCGCAAACGGCGGGTGTAGTTCAGTTGCAGTTGGTCGTTCTCGGTGAGCTGATAACTCATGAAGATACTTGGGAAAAGCTGGAAGTAATCCTTCTTAAATGGCTGGTCGCGCAAGCTTGCATCGTGTTCCTGCGCCCACGAATAGCTCTCCGTGTTCACCTTCCAGTATTCGCCACGGAGTCCTGCCATCAAGCCGAATTTGCCCGAATTGTACGATAGGGTGGTATAGAGGGCGTGCACATCGTTCTTGTATATGAAGCGGTTGTAGTAGAGTTGGTCTTCCACAAGGTTATAGCCTGCCCAGCTGTTGCGGTCTACGAAGCTTTCTTGCGGTGTGTTCTCTTTCGACAGATTGGCTTGATAGCCTGCCTGAAGTCGCATTGCTTTTGAGATTTGGTTCTCGTAATCGAACTTTATTTCCCACGACCTGTTGTTCACGTACATAGGTCTGTATTGGTAGCTGCCACTGGTACTGGGCGTTGCAAGCGGATAGCCTGCTGCGTCGAAGTAGGTGGTGGAGTCTTGGAAAATGTTTTCGTTGTCGGCTTTCCATTTGTTGTAGCCCACGCTGAAGTCGAAGTAGTGCTTGTCGGAGAAGTTGCGTCGATAGTCGAATTCGGCGTGCATCATACGCATATCGTTGTTGCTGCTTGTGCTGCGGTTCATTAAATGGCTGTTGAGCAGCGAGCCGATAGTTCCGTACTCATACGGTGTAAGGCTGCTGTTCTTGTGGTTGCCGAGCGTAAACATACCGCTGAGCGAGATGTCGTCTTTCTTTGTGGCGTGCAATGTTATGCCTGCACGTGTGAAAAGGTTGTTGCCTTGTCCGCTGTTGTCGGCTTTGTATCGTTGGTAAGTGTTTGTGTTGATGTTGTTTTGCTCGCTCCAAGAGCCGCCTTCTCTCTTGCGATGATGATAGCCTACATTGGCGTAAGCGTCGATGAGAGAGCTGTTGTAGTTAATGTTGAACGATGTATTGGCTCCGCCGCGTGTGTTGGCACCTGCCTGAACGCTGCCATAATAGCCCGCCTTGCGGTCTTTCTTCAGTACAATATTGATGATACCTGCCGACCCTTCAGCCGAGAACTGAGACGAAGGGTTGTCTATTACCTCGATGCGGTCGATACTTTCGGCAGGCAACTGTTGCAGCACGGTGGCGCGGTTGTCGCTCGTAAGTCCTGAAGACTTGCCGTTTATCCATACCTCGACACTCGAATTGCCACGCAAGGAAACGTTGCCTTCGTTGTCTACCTCTACGCTCGGAATGTTTTCCAGAACGTCGGTTGCCACTCCGCCAGCGTTCGATATTTGTTGGTCTACGCTGAAAGTCTTGCGGTCTACCTCCAATTTCATATCTGCCCGCTGTGCCGTTACCACCACTTCATCGAGTGACTTGGCGTCTTCGGATAGGTAAAGTGCTATGAAATTCTTGTTGAGTGAGGTTGCTGTGAGGCTGAATGTCCTTACAACATCTTTATATCCCATACCGCTTGCCGTGAGCGTGTAGCTGCCGTTGGGTACATCTGATATAATGAAATGTCCCTCGGTATCGGTTATAGCACCTTTTAGAATCTTGTCGCTTCCTTCTTTTCGTATCACGACATTTATAAACTCTAATCCCGTGTTAGACTTCTTGTCCAACACTCTGCCCTTCACAGAGCCTTGTGCAAACGCTACCGTTGTATTCAATACGAGGAGTAGCAAAAACGAAATAATCTTGTTCATAATATTACCTAAGACTTTTCGCGTGGTTAAAAGTTTAACAGAAAACGAAAAAAAGTATGCAAATAACTATTAAAACACTTTTTTTTGCTATCTTTGCATAAGAAATAGCTGCACTTGGCTATGTCCGAAACACAATGCCCTTGTAGTTCAATGGATAGAACGCGGCTCTCCTAAAGCTGAAATATGAGTTCGATTCTCATCGGGGGTACTCTTTACTAAAGTCTAAACATTTTGATTTAACAATTCCGCAGTATGCTTGGAGCTATCATAGGAGATATTGTAGGTTCACGCTTTGAATTCGGACCTGCACCAGAAAAGGATTTTGAACTGTTCACCGACGAATGTTCTTATACTGACGATACTATCTGTACTGTTGCTATTGCCGACGCTATCTTGAGCGGACGTTCTTACAAAGATGCTTTGTTGGATTGGTGTCATCGTTATCCTGCTCCGATGGGTGGGTATGGCAATATGTTTTACGATTGGTTGCACGAAGACAATCCGCAACCTAAGGATTCGTTTGAAAATGGTTCTGCCATGCGTGTCAGCCCAGTGGGTTGGCTTTTCTCTGATTGGGAGGAAGTGATAGCGGAAGCCAAGAAGACGGCGGAGATTTCGCACAACCACGAAGAAGGTATAAAGGGCGCACAGTGTGTAGCCGAGGTGATTTGTTGGTTGCGGCACATGCGCTTTACCAAGTCCGATGTAGAACGAAAGGTTGAGAAATTCTATGGATACGAGCTGCCGTCGATGCGCGATATACGCAAGATTGGTGCACAGAACCATTTCGATGCTACTTGCCAGGAAACTGTGCCGATGGCGTTGCGTTGCTTTATGGACGCCAATAGTTTTGAAGAAACCATACGCTTGGCTGTGCTTTGCGACGGCGATACTGATACGAAGGCGTGTATAGCGGGTTCGGTTGCCGAGGCTTATTATGAAATTCCTGAATGGATGGCAGAGAAAGCCTTCAGTTATTTGCCCGATGATATTCTGGAAGTTCTTTCCCGATTTTACGACAGAATACAGTCGGATATAAACAAATAAAGTGGCAATGTATTTGCTTCGTGAGACTATTGGTCGGGCAGAATAAAAACTATATGACGTCTCAGTTCGAGGAATATGACGTCTCAATCTAAGAAATATGACGTCATATTTGAGCGAATATGACGTCATATTCTTCCAAATATGACGTCATATTTTTTTTGGAGGTTAAATCAAACCACGAAAAAAGGCTTATCGCTTGATAAACTTCACGGTCTGATTTCCGATACCTACAACATATATACCGGGAGCAAAGTTGTCGATGTTGAATGTGGTTTGCGAACCGTTTACAACAAAGCTACTCATACATGCACCTGTGGCATTGAATACCTGCAATGTCTTTCCGATAAGACTTGCAGGAAGGTCTACTGTTAGTTTATTGCCGTTGAGATGTGCTTGGAGCGACTTGCCCGCGGTTGTTCGAGCATCGGCAATATTGTTGGGAGTACCAGTTGGCTCGTATGTTATTTCCGACTCGTCGGTTGTTTCGAATATCGGGGCATGGGTGAAGTACTTCTCCATTGGCAGTTCCTTGAAGAGCGTGCAGTTGAGCGGACCTTGGAGTGCCCATTCTGCTTCAGTGGCTTCGAGAACCATAAAGGTTTCAGAAGCGAGCTTGCTCTTGTCGTACTCGTACTCTTTGCCGAAACCATTGCTGCTGCCCTGCTTGTCTATGTCGCCATCGTTGTCGTAGTGCCATGTCCAAGTAATTCTGTCTTGAGGCGTATAGTTAGGGCCGGGAACTTTCTTTATTGATACCCGACGACCTTTTTCATCATACTTGAATTCCTCTTTCCATACGAGTTCGCCGTTGGGGTATTCCTGACTGACACAGGTAACGTGCCCTGCTTCATCGTATTCCACCTTGCAGATACGTCCCACTTCCTCTTCAAGCTTGTCAGAAGGATAGTCGAACTGGCGAATATCGACACGGAGGAGGCGCATTTGGTCGTCGTATACGAAGTTCATTTTCACGTCCTCAGTAAGCGTTTCGTCGTTAGGTTCGGTACCGTGGCGTGTAGCACGAGTGTATTCAGTTACGTATCCGTATTCGTTACGCGTATATTCGTGCTTTGAAGAAACGGTAGACGAGCTGTGGTCAGCCTTGACCGCCACTTCTTCTTTCTTAATCATATAGCCCTGCGGGTTGTATGTGTAGTTGTAGACGAAAGTTCCGGGCTGCTTGCTCAAACCGTACTCTTCTCTGACAAGGCAACCCTTCTCGTCGTAGATGTACTGCGTAAGTTGTTCGTCTTCCGAATCCTTCCAGTCAATCACCTTCGCCATTCTGTACTTGTAGACGTTGGGGTCTGCACGGAAATAGTTAGGAGCCATCTTTACTTGCGCCGTGGCTATTTGCGCTGTGGCAAGCATTAAGACTGCCACTGTCAAACGTAATAGTTTTTTCATTGTTGTTTTAAATTGTTGTGGTTTATGAATGGATAATGGTCGTATCGTACTTGCTGTACTCGAAAGCAGTTCTTGCCTTTCGTGCCGTCCGTACGACCATTGTAAGAAAGGAACTCCCTTGCGGAGCCCCTTTCCGTGTTACTGATTAATTCTTCTTGACAAATTTATACTTGAAGCTGACTTCTTTCTTCTTGCCTGTAGCGTCTTTAAGACCTGTGAACTGAATAACGGCATAGCTGCCATCTTTAAACTTCACCAAGAATACAGGAGCCTTCTTTGGGTCTGACTTCGACATTGTGAGCGCATACTCTCCCATTGTTCCTTTCACCTTGTGCATCCAGTAGTAAAGTCCCATGTTTACGTAGCTCTTCATATAGCCCATTACGACAGGATTCTTCATCATTCCAGTCATGTCATAGATAAGATAAGCTTTTATGTCGCTCACCCATTTCACATTTGTCGGCAATGTCTTGATGGTTTCTATATCTGTCGTGTCGGTCATACAGGCTTCAGCACCATTGGTCCTTACATCAAAGACGTGGAAAGCCAAGTGCCACTTATCGGGTGCATTCGATGGTTTTCCCTCTACCGTCTTCGTTACATCGTACTTGCCGAAGAGGTCTTTCTTCTTGCCGGCATCAGAATATGTGCGCCATTCCTGTTCGCTGACGTCATCTTTCATAACAGTCTCACCTGTCTCAAGATTTACATATACCCACTTGTCATAACCTTGAAATGCCTTTTCTTGCGTAATAAACGAGAGCGTTTTTGTCGGTACGTCTTTCGGTTGCTCAGGCTTTGGTTGTTCAGGTTTTGGCTGCTCAGGCTTTGGTTTTGGAGTTGGGTCATCATTGCTACATGATGAGAATAACAAAACAGTAAGGCACGATAATGCCATAAATGATTTAAATTTCATAAATAATAGCGTTTAAAATAGTTGAATTAAATGTATCGGGTGCAAAATTACTCAATAAGAAATTGTTTTACAATACCTTGTAATTAGTATTTTGCCAATCTTATAGTAGGTATTGACAAAACCTTAGAGTAGGTATTGGTTTGAGCTTATCTTTTCAATTAGCAGCTTTTCATTTGCAAAAACAAATGCCAATGCAGAGGAAACCAAGTAAACATAGGGGAAGCGAGCGTTTCTCAATCCGAATAAATTAAGATAGAAACGCTGCATTTGCTTGATTCTCAAAGATAAAAACGAATAGAAAACTACGATGCTATCTGCGATAAAATAAATTTGTAGCACAAACTATACCTACTTGTGATTAATTATTATAGGTATGTTAAGGACTATTCCGCATAGGTAAAGAAGTATTTTGATATTCCATAAAGCGGAATATTCTCCAACCAATCCTGTACATCGTAGCCTTTCATTGATATACGCAGTCCTTTTAAATCATAGTTTGGGTGTTTGTCAATGTAAGTTCGCATAGAACGCGACTTAACGTTTTCTTCTGCTTTTACTTCGATAGGAATAACCCGTTCTTCCGTTTGTATTGCAAAATCTATTTCTGCTGGTGTGCTGTCGCTGCTCCAGTAGTAGGGTATCATTTCGTTTGCTACGAGTTGTTGCAGCACAAATTGTTCGGTAAAAGCCCCTTTAAATTCTTTAAAAATATTGTTGCTGATAAGCATTTGCTTTGCAGGAGCGTCCACCATACAGCCAAATAAACCGCAATCGAGCAAGAACAGCTTGAAAGCACTTAAATCTTCGTAGAACTTTAAAGGCATTTGAAGTTCCTTTGCACGGTTTACTTTATGGATAATGCCAGCATCGATGAGCCACTGAATAGCCAATTCAAAGTCTTTTGCCCGTGCTCCTTGTTTTATAACACCATAGACAAACTTCTTGTTTTCTTTTATTAATTGCGATGGAAGGCTGTCCAACACCTGCCCGATACGAATGCTTTCAACCTTGCTGCTATGTTTGCTGATGTCGTTTCGGTAGGCTTCTATAATATCCTTTTGTAGTTTTCGCACCTCTGCCAAATCGTTATTAGCAACGAAACGCGCAACAACTTCAGGCATTCCTCCCACAAAATAATAATAGCGTAGCTGCTCTATGAGTTTCGGAGCAAATGTTTCCACCATCTTCCAATCATTTTCACGGAGTATTTGCACTAATTCGGCTTTCCCGTTTGCCTCTAAAAACTCTTCAAAATCGAGTGGGTGAATGGGCAGCATATTTACTTTCCCGACAGGAAAGGAGTTGCCTTGCCCCAGTGTAATGCCCAATAACGAGCCCGCAGCCATAATATGGTATTCGGGTATTTGCTCTTGAAAGTATTTTAAGCTATGCAAACCGCGTGGTGCTTCTTGTATTTCGTCAAAGATAATAAGTGTTTTGTGCGGCTCAGGCTTTACTCCCGATATGGCTTGCACCGACATTAGAATGCGTTGAATATTATAATCGGCAACAAACAACTCTTTTGCAAGTGGTTCGGCATCGCAGTTTATGTAAGCTACATTTTCATAATGACTTTGCCCAAATGTCTTCATCAGCCACGTCTTACCTACCTGACGTGCGCCAAGAAGTATGAGTGGCTTTCTGCTTTCGCTTGATTTCCACTGCTCTAACTGCTTTAATGCTTTCCTATACATAGCTTTCTTTTTTGCAAAAATACACTTTTTTGATGATAAAAACAAAAGATTACCACACTTTTTCGACGATAAGAATAGAATAAAATTACATTTTTTCGAGGATAAACCTATTTGAGAAGGTGATGACACCTGAATTTTGTCACCTACTTAAAAACGAAAAGACGCACCCATAACGGTGCGTCTTTTTGGTTTGTATAATGCGTTTGCTATTATATACGATGTATTTGTTCTATATAATAATGTGAAAATGCGCTGCCAGATGCCTGTTTAGCCCACTTGACTGCCAGGTTTCACTTCGCCGAGTGTGGTGGTTACGCTGAGCGAACCATCGAAGTTTACAGCCGAAAGAATCATACCTTGACTTTCGATACCCATCATATTGCGAGGTGGGAAGTTGGCAACGAAGAGCACATCTTTGCCGATGAGCTGTTCGGGCTCGTAGAAAGCAGCAATACCGCTGAGGATTGTGCGCTCGGTGCCTGTGCCGTCGTCGATTGTGAACTTCAGAAGTTTCTTGCTCTTCTTCACTTTTTCGCAGTGCAGAATGTGTCCAACACGAATGTCGAGCTTCTCGAAATCGTCGAAAGATACATCTTTCTTGATAGGTTCTGCCACATAGCTGGCTGCTTCGTTCGCCTTTTTGGTGTCCTCAAGTTTCTTGAGTTGAGCGTCGATAGCCTCGTCTTCAATCTTCTCGAACAGCAAGTGTGGCGCGTTCAGCTTGTGTCCTGCTGCGATAATGTCGGTGCTGCCGAGCTGTGTCCAATCGTATTCGGCAAGATTAATCATATTGCGAAGTTCCTTACTGCTGAAAGGAAGGAATGGCTCGAAAGCAATGCTGAGGTTGGCAACCAGCTGTAGCGAGATGTTCAAGATGGTTTCCACACGTTTCGGGTCGGTCTTCCAGACTTTCCAAGGCTCGCATTCGGTAATGTAGCGGTTGCCTATTCGTGCCAAGTTCATTGCTTCTTTTTGCGCTTCGCGGAACTTGAACACGTCGAGATAGCTTTCTACTTTCTCCTTCACGTCTTTGAATTCCTGAATTGCCTGACGGTCTACGTCCTGCAACTCGCCACACGCTGGAACAACGCCGTCCCAATATTTATGTGTCAGCTGCAACGCACGGTTCACGAAGTTGCCATAAACTGCCACGAGCTCGCTGTTGTTGCGCTCTTGGAAATCTTTCCAAGTAAAGTTGTTGTCTTTCGTTTCTGGCGCATTGGCAGTAAGCACATAGCGCAGCACGTCTTGCTTGTTAGGGAAGTCCACCAAGTATTCGTGTAGCCATACCGCCCAATTACGGCTTGTAGAAATCTTGTCGTTTTCAAGGTTCAGGAACTCGTTTGACGGCACGTTGTCGGGCAAAATGTAGTCGCCGTGTGCTTTCAGCATACTTGGGAAGATGAGGCAGTGGAACACGATGTTGTCTTTTCCGATGAAGTGGACAAGGCGTGTTTCAGGGTCTTGCCACCACTTCTGCCAGCTGCCGAACTGTTCGGGGTTGCTGTCGCAAAGCTCTTTGGTATTTGAGATATAGCCGATGGGAGCATCGAACCACACGTAAAGCACTTTTCCTTCGGCTCCTTCAACAGGCACGGGAATACCCCAGTTCAGGTCGCGCGTCATGGCACGAGGCTGCAAATCCATATCGAGCCAGCTCTTGCACTGTCCGTACACGTTCGGACGCCATTCCTTGTGGTCGTTCAAAATCCATTGCTTCAGCCATTCCTGATAGTCGTTCAGTGGCAAATACCAGTTTTTGGTAGCCTTAACCACTGGCTTTGAACCCGAAATAGTAGACTGTGGATTGATGAGTTCCATCGGACTGAGGTCGCTGCCACACTTCTCGCACTGGTCGCCGTAGGCGTGCTCGTTGTGGCAATGCGGACATTCGCCCACCACATAGCGGTCGGCTAAGAACTGCTTTGCCTCCTCGTCGTAAAGCTGTTCGCTTTCTTGCTCAACCAGTTTTCCGTCGTCGTAGAGCTTACGGAAGAAGTCGGAAGCGAACTTATGGTGGGTTTCGCTCGTGGTACGGCTATACACATCGAACGAAATGCCAAACTCTTTGAACGAGTCTTTTATCATTTTGTGGTAACGGTCGCACACGTCTTGCGGTGTAACGCCCTCTTTCTTGGCACGCAGAGTGATAGGCACTCCGTGCTCGTCGCTACCTCCAATGAATACAACTTCTTCTTTTTTCAGTCGCAGATAGCGTGCGTAAATATCTGAAGGAACGTACACTCCTGCAAGGTGTCCTATATGTACACCACCATTTGCGTATGGCAATGCTGCCGTAACGGTGGTTCGTTTGAATTTCTTTTCTCCCATATATATCGTTTGTTTTTATCCAATTGCAAAGTTACGGCAATTTGCCGAAACCTACAAAATTTATTGTATTCTCACTGTTTTCGCACCTTCGTAGCAACCTATGGTGCGTTCGCCTTTCTTGTATATATCCTCGTTTCCAGGCATATCGAGCACGAAGCCAGCTGCTTTCACCTGCGCAACAAGGTTGTCGTAGGCTGCTTGGTTGAACACGCCGATAATGATAGCACCGTCTTTGAAGGCGATGTAGCTCGAAACACCCTTGCGCAAAGGCTTCGGATAGTCTTCGTATTTGTCTGCGGTAAGGATTTTTGCAAGACGGCAATTCTTGTAGTGCATCTTCGTGAATTTATCAAGGTGATAAATCTCGTAGTTTTCCTTTAGCTTGTAACCATACTTTTTCGTTATGCTTGCCACCTTTTCAGGGCTTTCAAACATATCTATGGCTTCTGCAATACTTATAAATTCAGTATTCGCCTCCACCTTTTCGGTTACAACAGCAGGTGTGGGCGTTGCATCGGCAACCGTTGCAGACTTCTGCGTTGTTCCGCAACTCGCTAATACCAAAGCCATTATTGCCATTACGGCAGTTATCCATTGTTTTTGTTTCATACCTCTCTTTTTAGTGGGTGGCTGCCGTTTTTCAGTGCCCACCCTGTATATAACAAGGTGCAAAGGTACGATATTTTTTTATACTTGTAGCATAAAAGCAAAAATCTAAGCAGCAGTAATGGTGTAGAATTTTCTTTTTGCCCCTGCCCGAACAAGCGCAAAGAGAAATTATACCAAAACTCTTCCTGTATTTTATATTCGGTACAGCATTAATGCAATGGCACCATACTTCTGCAAAAATGTTGTCAGCCAAATTACTTACACGTAAAGAAATATTTATTTACGTGTAAGTAAATTCTTACTTACGTGTAGAAAAATATTTATTTACACGTAAATAATTTAGACATGTTGCTTTTAAAATAATATAGGTTGTTTGATAATCAGCACGTAGGGTAGGATTGGAACAATAAGGGCGCAACCTATAATGTTCCTAATGGCGGTGAATGCAATGCAAAACCTTTAGGACGAGCAAGAAAAAGTGTAAGGAAAAGACTTGCAAACCGATGTGGGTATGTGGTTTGAGAATGTGGGAGGAAGGCTGAAAAAAGCACTATGTTGGAAATAAAAAGAGGGTATGCCAAATGTAAACTTGACATACCCTCTTGTATATAAATGATAAATTTGAAGTCTAATCGCCAGCGATTACTTGCCCAACTTCTGCTTTAAGAGTGTTGGAATTTCGTGTGTTTCACGAGCAACAGGAATACCAGCAGCTTCGAAAGCAGCTACCTTTTCTGCAGCTGTACCAGAACCGCTTGAGATGATAGCACCTGCGTGACCCATTTGCTTGCCCTTTGGTGCTTCGCGACCAGAGATGAAAGCTACAACAGGCTTTGTTACGTACTTCTTGATGTATTCAGCTGCACGCTCTTCGGCATCACCACCGATTTCACCGATGATAGCAATGCTGTCGGTTTCTGGGTCGTTCTGGAACATTTCGAGCAACTCTTGGAAGTAGAGACCTACGATTGGGTCGCCGCCTACGCCGATAGCTGAAGACTGTCCCATACCTTCTGCGGTAAGTGAAGCAACAACTTGGTAGGTCAAAGTACCTGAACGGCTGATAACACCTGTGTGTCCTTTCTTGAAAATGTTTGTTGGCATAATACCAACCATGCTCTCTCCCGGAGAAATCAAGCCTGGACAGTTAGGGCCGATAAGCTGTGCGCCCTTAATCTGGATATAGCGGTAAGCCTCAACTACGTCGAGTGTAGGAACGCCTTCGGTAATACAAATAATCAACTTGATGCCTGCATCAGCAGCTTCGAGCATAGCGTCTTTTGCGAAAGCAGCAGGAACGAAGATTACTGATGTGTTGGCGTTGGTTGCTTCAACTGCGTCGCGAACAGTGTTGAATACAGGAATGCCAGCTACTTCTTGGCCAGCCTTGCCAGGCGATGTACCACCTACAACGTTAGTACCGTATTCTTTCATCTTAGTAGCGTGGAAGCTACCATCACGACCTGTAATGCCTTGAACGATAAGGCGTGTATCTTTGTTAATTAAAATACTCATTTTTTCTCAATGTTTAAAAACGAAATAAATTACTTGCAGAGGTCTACTGCCATGTGGCCAGCTTCGCTCATAGTTGTAGCAACGTGGAACTTGGTGCCCTTGAGCAACTCGCGTCCTTCAGCCTCGTTGGTACCTGTAAGGCGGATAACGATAGGCATGTCGGTGTCGATGAGTTTGAAAGCTTCGATAAGTCCTTGAGCAACGTCGTCGCAACGTGTGATACCACCAAAGATATTGATGAGAACGACCTTTACGTGTTTGTCTGAAAGGAGGAGCTTCATTGCCTCAACAATCTTTGTTGGGTTAGAGCTACCGCCAATATCGAGGAAGTTTGCAGGATTGCCACCATAGAGCTTAATCATATCCATAGTAGCCATAGCAAGACCAGCACCGTTTACCATGCAGCCAATTTCGCCACCGAGGTTCACGTAGCTGAAGCCTTTGTCCTTAGCTTCTTGTTCTTTCTTTTCGTCTTCTGTTGGTTCGAAGAGTTCGAACACGTCAGGGTGACGGAAGAGAGCGTTGTTATCGAATGTCATCTTTGCGTCTACTGCAGAGAGTTCGTCTTGTTCGGTAATAACGAGTGGGTTGATTTCTGTCAAAGAAGCATCTTTCTCTACGAAGAGACGATACAAATTCTTGAACAATGGCACAGCCTGATTAACGTACTTCTTATCGTCGAAGAGCTTGAAAGCAATCTCACGAGCCTTGTAGTCGTTCAAGCCAACTGCTGGGTCGATAGCAATTTTGGCAATCTTCTCTGGTGTTTCCTTAGCCACAGCCTCAATGTCCATACCACCTTCGCGGCTAACCATGAAGATAGCAGACTTTGACTTACGGTCGGGAAGGATACTAACATAGAACTCAGACTTGATGTCGAGTGCTGCACAAACAAGCACGCGGTCTACGATGAAACCTTTAATATCCATACCGAGGATATTGGTTGCGTGTGTGCGAACTTCTTCGGCAGTCTTGCCCAACTTCACACCACCAGCCTTACCACGACCACCTGTGTGTACCTGTGCTTTAACAACAGCCAGTTCTACACCCAGTGTTTCGTATGCCTTTACGGCTTCTTCTGGTGTGCGGCAAACGATACCGCGCTGTACTGGAATCCCATAACTTGCAAAAAACTCTTTTGCCTGGTATTCATGAACTTTCATAGTAAATGTAATTAGTTAATACTATATTGTTATTTTAATTGTCTTTTCCGAATGTTCTGAAAGTGAAACGCCTTGCTTGGCTGCAACCGTATTGGAAGAATTGCTAACGCAGCAGAAGTCGTACTTAGTTTTTTATTGTGTAGGGCGCAATGCTCTTTTACGCAACAAATTTACGAAATTACTTTCAGTTACGAAAATAGTAAGAGCCTAAATTATGTTATATGCTTCACATTTATAATATGTATGAGTGCATATCTTTAGACTTAAACCCAAAAGAAGGTATGCCCTGGTGTCAGGGAACACCCTCTCTGGATATTTTGATATAATTCTGTCAAAGATGATTTACTTAACTTCCCAGATGTCGTTCGTTTCGAGCAACTCTGCAAAGTTGTGGTAAGGCTTCTTTGCCTTCACTTCTTCTATCTGCTCCCAAACAGCTTCGTCGTAGGTAGGAGCTTCAACATCGCGAATAATTCCCAATGCAATAGGGAAGCCGTCCTTTGTATCCATCATTGCTAACTTCAACTGTAAGGTGTCGTCTTCGCAGTGTGCATCGTGAACGAGAATATCGTCGATGGTGTAACCGTCTTCACCTATCTTCACAACCTTCAAGCCAAAGCCTTCTTGTACCAAGCCAAATTCGTTGTCTACACCGAAGATTAATGGTTTGCCGTGCTCAAGATAGATAGCATTGGCTTTACGTCCTTCCTTGTTGTAAACTGCATCGTGGCAACCTTCGTTGAAGATTACACAGTTCTGAAGAATTTCGCAAACCGCTGCACCCTTGTGCTGCTTGGCAGCCTTCAATACCTCAATGGTTCCAGGAGCATCGGTAGCAACAGTACGAGCGAAGAACTTACCGCGTGCGCCGAAGCAGAGTTCAGCTGGACGGAATGGGTCTTCCACTGTACCATAAGGGCTTGACTTAGAAACGAAACCACGAGGGCTGGTTGGAGAGTATTGTCCCTTTGTTAAACCATAGATGCGGTTGTTGAGAAGGATAATGTTAATATCGATGTTTCTTCTCATTGCGTGAATGAAGTGGTTACCACCGATAGCCAATCCGTCACCGTCACCAGAAACTTGCCAAACTGTAAGTTTTGGATTTGCAACCTTTAATCCTGTCGCAATCGCAGCTGCACGACCGTGAATGGTCTGCATAGCGTAAGTGCTGACATAGTAAGGCAAACGGCTTGAACAACCAATACCTGAGATAACGGCAGTTTCGTATGGAGGAACTCCTAACTCTGCCATTGCTTTATGTAAACTCGCCAAGAAGAAATGGTCGCCGCAACCAGGGCACCATCTTGGCTGACCTTTCTTATAATCTTTGTCTGTATACTGAGTCATTTTGTTTTCCTCCTTAATTATTGTAAGATTCTTGAATAGAACGTACCATATTCGTCCTTTGGTGCAGGAAGTGTCAATAAGCGTTCAAAACCTTGTACAAGTTCTTGAACAACAAATGGCTGACCCTTCACTTGGTTGTACTGATATGGAGCGAAATTGTTAATGCGGATACGAAGCAATGCTGCGAGCTGACCAAGGTTTTGCTCTGCTACAACCACCTTGCTGTAACGAGACAATACTTCTGCAGTGTTCTTTGGCAATGGGTTTACATACTTAAACTGCGCGAGCGCAATCTTGTGTCCCTTTGCACGGAGTTCTTGCATTGCTGAATACAAGTGTCCGTATGTACTACCAAAACCTACGATGAGCAAGTCGGCATCATCCTTGTCGCCTTGTACTTCCAAGTCTGGCACAGGTATGCGTGCAACTTTGTCGAAACGCAAGTTGTCCATAAGGTGGTGGTTTTCTGCATCAGTAGAGATAGCACCTGTCTTTCCGTCCTTCTCAAGTCCACCAAGGATATGCTCGTAGCCTTCCATTCCCGGAACAGCCCAATAGCGAACGTTGCTATATTCCTCGCGTTTGTAAGGAGTATACTTATAGCGTTGTGCTTCAGTAGCGTAGTGAGGACGGATTTCTGGAAGGTCTTCAAGGTTTGGTAACTTCCAAGCTGAAGAACCGTTTGCGATGAAAGCGTCGGTAAGCAATACAACTGGAGTCATGTGCTCAAGTGCCATTTTACAAGCTGCGAAGGCTGCATCGAAGCAGTCTGTTGGACTTGTAGCAGCTATTACAGGCATAGGGCTTTCACCGTTACGGCCGTAGAGCACTTGCAAAAGGTCGGTCTGCTCACTCTTTGTAGGCAATCCTGTAGATGGACCACCGCGCTGAACGTCGATAACAACGAGTGGCAACTCGTCGATAACGGCAAGGTTCAAAGCCTCACTCTTCAAGCAAATACCAGGACCTGATGTAGATGTGGCAGCCAATGCGCCTGCGAATGCTGCACCAATTGCAGATGCTGCACCTGAGATTTCGTCTTCACACTGCACTGTAACAACCCCCATTGACTTGTGCTTTGCCAATTCGTGAAGAATGTCTGTTGCAGGAGTAATAGGGTAAGAACCCAAGAAGAGGGTCAAACCAGCCTTTTCAGCCGCAGCCATCAAGCCGTAAGCAGTAGCCTTGTTACCTGTGATGTCCATGTAACGGCCTGCCACTTTTTCTTTAGTTTCAATGCGATAGGTGTTAGGAACCGATGCATGAACGTTGTGTCCGTAGTCGTAACCTGCTGCAACAACTTTAATATTAGCTTCAGCAACAGCTGGCTTCTTCTTGAATTTCTCTGTCAAGAAGTTGTTAACCAACTCAAGGTCGCGGTTGAACAACCAGCAAACCAAGCCGAGTGCGAACATATTACGGCACTTCAACATTGCCTTGTTGTCCATTCCTGTGTCAGCAAGGCAGTCCTTTACCATCTTTGTAATAGGACAAGCAACCACGCGATCTGGGTCGATGCCCATTTCTTTCAAGTAGTCATCGGTTGCAAAATCCGCTTTCTTCAAGTCGCGTGAGCTAAAAGAATCGGTGTCAATGATGATAGTTCCTTGTGGTTTGCAGTTTTTGTACTGAGTTTTAAGGGCAGCTGCATTCATCGCTACCAACACATCGCACTTGTCGCCTGGTGTGTAAACCTTACCAGCACCGATGTGCACTCTAAATCCACTAACTCCCGTGAGTGAGCCTTGCGGGGCACGAATGTCGGCAGGATAATCTGGGAATGTAGAGATGCCATTACCCACAGTAGCAGAAACATTTGAGAAAATGTTACCAGCCAGCTGCATACCATCACCCGAGTCTCCAGAGAATAACACTACAACGTGTTCAAGCTCTTTCACTTCGATTTGTTCTTCCATAGAATTATTTCTTTGTTTTTATTTATGGTTATATTTTGGCGTCAAAGGTCTATATAATTATTGAATTGGCAAAATATTTCGTGAAAAAAAAACAAAATATAAGTATTTCGCCCTTGAACGTCTGCTCACGATATGTATGTCATTCTGCTTTTAAACTTACAGAATGGTGCTAAAATGTTGATTTTTAAGGCTAAAAGCCCAACGGCGCATAGAATAACGTCAAGTATGTAAAGTTTTAGATAGCAGTATGTTTTCTTCTGACTTATACCGAAAACGAGTGTAAATGCGTCTGTACTTTCATTGCAACGGCATTACAGCGAAACGGCAGATTTGTCGCAATGATAAAGAAACGCCTTCTCAGATTTACAATGAAATGGTCTTTAGGTTTTCTTTCATTTGGTTTTATATGCTCTTACAACTATTTCCGTGGGGCTTTTAAATTAATACAACCCCACGGAAACTAATTCTTTGCCAATATACTACTTACTTTCCGTTTAGCTTGAAGCTCACAGGCAACATGTAATGCACAGGTATTGGTTTCTTGTTTGCCTTGCCTGGATTCCATTTTGGCATTGATGATACCACGCGAAGTGCTTCCTTATCCAACAATGGAGAAACGGAACGTATAATCTTAGGTTCTGTTACTTCGCCTTCTTCTGATATGATAAACTGCACAACAACATGTCCTTGTTCCTTATTTTTAACTGCCTCCGATGGATACTTCATATTTTCTGCCAGCCATTGGTTAAGATTTCCATTGAAACTAGGCAACTCATCAATAGCGTTATGTACTTTCTTCGGAGCTTTCTTTGGTTTCTGCCCTGTTGACTCTTCGTTTGCAACTCCAGTCGTATTTTCTGCTTCTTGAGCCGTCACTTCAGCATTTCGACTGTCCGCCAATGCTTCCACCTTATTGCTTGTCCTTTCAATTGCTTCGGTAGACTGCACGCTCTTCGGGCTTTCCTGCACTGTCGTTGCTTTGTTGCCAGACGACAAATCCGCCATCTTTTCCTGTTTAACACTTGCCTTTACCGTTGGTATGGCTTTCGCAACGTTTGCTATATCGCGTGCAACAGTTTCGATGTTGCTCACAACAAGCAGCATTGCTGCCAACGGAATGTAAAGTGCATACTTTGCTTTCGCTATTCCCTTTGTTCGTTTTTTGTTCATCATTTTAATACGTTTTTTAAGAGGTAAAACATTAAAATTATTTGATATAGTAGCTACATTCTTTCTATATGCCAATCCAAGCAAATGGTATTGGTATTCCTTGCTGTCTGTTCCGTTTGCCAAGACATTGTTGTCGGCAAGATATTCGAGGTTCAATCGTACTTCACGTTTCAGCAACCACACGAATGGATTTACCCAAAAGGCAATGGCAAACAATTCTGTAAAGAGAATGTCTACGGAATGTCGCTGCCTGCAATGTGCCAATTCGTGTGTCATTATCTCGTCGATTTCCTGCTTGCTGTGCTTCGTTGGGTTGATGAAAATCCAGTTGAAGAACGAGAAAGGTCCCTCGTTGCTTTCCAACAGATACACCTTTGTGCCATTTATATCGGCTGTTTTGCATTGTGTCTTCAGTCTTACGATAGAAGCCAACTGCCACAAAAAGCGCAGCAACAACAGGCAAACCACCATATTATATATAACCATTGCCGTGGTTTCCCAGTTCATTGCGCCTCCGCTACCCTGTGTTATGGTTACAACAGGCAGGACAATGGCAGCATATTCGTTTGCCACCGAAACCATTCCCACGCTCTTGTTTATCCAATAAGAGCAGTTCAGCCCCGGCACCAACATCGCAACAAGATACATTCCGATAAGCGTTGCTCTGCGCCACGAGAAGAATGTATCGCCCGAAAACATCAGCTTGTAAAAGCCGAAGAGTACGATGAAGGCAATGTTTAATTTCAATAGGTACATCGTCATGTTCGTTACGTGTTAAGTTGAATGTTGTTGAAGATATGTATGGAGGCAGATTCAGAAAGTTGCCTTTATGGCTTTTGTCTTTTATTCGGTATCTTTTCCTTTTTCTATCTCGCTGATAATATCTTTCAAATCCTCTGGCGAAATCTTGTCTTCCTTCGCAAAGAACGACACCATCTCGCGGAACGAGTTCTTGAAATAGTTGTCTACGAAGCTGCTCATAAAGTCAGATTTGTATTCAGCTTGCGCTATCTTCGGCGTAAAATGATAGACCGCACGTTGCTGTTTCGATTTTATATAGCCTTTACGCTTCAGGTTGTTCATTACCGAAGCCACTGTTGTGTAGGGTGGCTTAGGTTCTTCCAGTTGCTGCAGCACCTCTTTTGTTGTGCAACTGCCAAGACGCCATATATGCAGCATAATTTCTTCTTCTTGTTTCGTCAGCTTTTCCATATCCGAATTTGGTTTATATGTTTCTGTTGCAAACTTACGATTATTTCGTAACAGTTGCAATTTTATCGCACTAATAAATGTTAATTATAAGATATTTTTTATTGTATAACAGCATAATACGAATAGTTAGTAAGGATAAAACCTTTAAATAAGCAGACTAATAGCTTGGTTTTTCCAAGTAAAAAGAACTTTTTAGCTTCTCACATTGCTGCTTCTACGTACCTTATTATATAGGTGAAAATAAGCCAATAAAGGTGTAAATATTTTTCACAAGGGTAGCTATTGTGTAACTATCTTGTTGTCAGAGAATTACAAAACCTATTGTTTCGCATTCCAAAAGCGTAGGTTTTGCACGGTAAAAGCGGCTGTTTTGCGTTGCAAAACCTACGCTTTCGCAATGCCAAATCGAAATTATCATTTTTCCTGCGAATTATCTTTACAGAATAAGAGCGTTTTTGCTGGGCAACAGAAAGATTTTTGCTGCAAAAGAAAAGAGAGTAATCGAAACTCAAAGCTTCGATTACTCTCTTATTAATGTTTTATCTAAATGATTAGAAAACGAGCTTTACAGACTTGTTGCCAACCTTTACAATGTAAGCACCGTGTTGTGCCAAACGAATGCGGAGGTTCTTTTCGCCCTTGTTGTTGTAAACAAGTTGTCCGTCGAGTGTGTAAACCTGAACGTCTTCGCCGTTGATGTTGTTCACACATATATCGCTGCCTTCTACCTTTACGAGTGCCTTAGCAAGTCCGACACCGCTGATGCTGTTGGCAGTACCAACCTTCTTGAGCTCGCTGTACTTGCTCTCTACGAATCTCTTCTTCACGTTTCTGTCGGTATTTACCTTATAAGCTGATGCGCGGTGAGTAACTTCTGACGTACCAACAAAGTAAGGAATAGTGATTTCTGCAGTTGGTTCTTGGAGCCATCTGCGGTAGCAGAATGGGTCGTTCAGGCTTTCGCCAGCTTGGTAGTTCTGTGTAATCTTCAAGTCGTCAAGGTAGAGGTGCTCGTCAGCATAAACGGCATAGATACCTATGATAGACTTCTTTGAACCCTTTGTGAAGTTTACGGTGAAGTTCTTCCACTTGTCGTTTACTGCGTTGGGGTGTCCTGGCAAATAGATAAGCTCTGCCTGCTCGTAGTCGCAAGTTGTCTCGTTGTAGTTGAAGAGCGCGAAAGCTGCCTGTGTGTAAACAGTGATTTCGTTGCCGTTTTCGTCGAGAGCCGCTGTTGGAGCTCCAGCAAGTTTAATATTAACAGTGAACTTACCATTGTCTTTCGACATATCCAACTCTGGCGAAATAAGACCAGCATCGGTGTGGTTGTGGTAATATTGCCAGCCGTCCAAGCAAATGTAGTCGGTGTAAGGAGCATAGTTGGTTCCTCTCCAGCCTGCCTGCTTCATTTCAGGGATATAGTATTCGCTGTATGAACCTGGGTTAGGTTCTTCCTTTGTCCAACCGGTGAGGTTTCCTTGTGCATCTCTTACATCGGTGAAGTTCTCATCGGTAACAACAAATTCGCCAGCCTTCGCAGCCTTACGGTCGTAGTAAGCAATGTAGTTGTAGCGTTCAGCCGTAGGAACAGTTCCCCAAGATGCAGTGTATTTCGTTCCATCGAAGTTGCTTACTTCCTTCATTTCGGGAGCAACAAGGTTGAAAACAAACATCTTGTCAGAAGGAATTGAAACGTGGTCGTCCTTTGTTGCAGATACATTATAGAAATAGGTCTTTCCAGATTCTGCACCCGTTACGTTGAACTTGTTGGTGGTTACCGCCTTGTTTTCAAAGAGGTAAGTAGTCTTTCCTTCTTTGTCCATAGTGAAGACATTTACCATATAGCCTGTGGCACCGTCTACAGGAGTCCAGTTTGCATCGAAGCTTGTGCCTTCGTAGTTGGTGTGCGGAAGCATAGTTGGTGTATTAACGTGCTGTTTAACGGTAAACACTTCAATGTCATCAATATATATAGGTGCCATAACAGACACGATGTTGAAAAGTGTGTATTCGCCTCCACCGTAGAAGAACATAGAGTATTCCTTCCATTCTGTGGTTAGCTGAGGAAGTGCTGCGCTACCCATCATTGACCATGTAGGCGACATATTATATGTTTCAGCAGCCTCAACCATTACTTGTGGAGTTTCTCCGGCATTCTTTGCACGTGCCTTGAAGCGAATCCAAGCAATGCCACCGTTGGCTTTTACATTAAGCATAGGGGTGTTGATGTGTGCCATATCCTGTGGACCTGATTCAAGGTAAACCATTCCGCCTGCTGAATAGGCATTGCCAGAACCCCAACCCGGAGTATTGAAGAACTCGTCTTTTGTATTAATCCAAGGGTATTCGAAGTCATCTTTAATCAGGCTGTTGTTCACATCGGGTGCAGCCTCGCTGCCAGCGGTCATTTTAGAGAAGTCTTCCTTCATTACCAGCTGCTCATCACCGTACTTGTTCGGTGCTTTCGCAAAGGACGCCAATGGTGCGTTTGCCATATTCTGACCGAAGTTGAAGCCTTTAGCGGGGGCTTTGAAGTTCTGTGGCTGAACACCTTGTGTTGCTTCTTTCACTTCTGTTCTGTTGTTTAATTGGGCAGAAACATTGCCTGTAACTGCGCATGTTAATGTTGCCAATAGGGCTAATCGTACATAGTTTTTTCTCATAATGTAATAAATGTAATGATTAAAAGGTAATTATTTGGTTTCTTATGATGAATCTTAAATGTTTGGTTATCGTAATCATAGTTTATGATAGTCGTTTGCTAATGTACTAATATTTTTCAGAACAGAGCAAGAGAGGTTATAAGTAGCCCTTGTTTTTTATTATTTTTTCACAGTTCCGAGATAGTTTTGCGATAATCCATTGGTCTTTATTTCGTGATTAACGCTTTCTTCTGGTACTTTCTTATCGCTGCTATTATGGTGCCTTAATATGGCTTGCGAACAGTTAATGCGCAAAAGAAAAGAGGGCGTATCAAAACTTTGTGTTTCGATATCCCCTCTTTCCTTATATTAAAAGTTATCGTCAGCGGATTGGAACCATGACACTCAGAACCACAATCTGACTACTTACAGTTGCTATATTGGACAAATGATGATTGTCATACGCAGCGTAGGTATGCTCTTATGTCTGTAAATCCGCTATGTTTTGGCACGTTTTGCTATACGTGCAGATAGATTTTGCCATTAGCGTGGCGAGTAAGTAGCACGTATTGTGATACTTGCCTTCTTCTCTTTGTCGCTTGTATTGAAGGTTCCGCCCCAGCTATAATCTTCGCTACTGTTCAGTCCGACAATCTGGAACACGCCCATTGACGACGATTGCAGACTGCCTACCGATGCGTTGCAGCCCTCAGCAATGGTTTCAGCACGCTTGTAAGCGTCGATGCTGGCGTTGTGCAGAAGTTCCATTTTCAAGTCGTTGAGCTTGGTGTAATAATAGAGCAGGTCGTTGCTGCTGAAGTTTACACCGTGTTCGTAAAGCGCAGATATTTTCTGATAAGCCTTTTCTATGACAGGCAGATTGCGCGAACTGACTGCAATGTTCTGTGTTACCGCATAGCCATCATCAATTTCAATGTAGCGTTCAGAGCTTGAATCGTACTCGCTACGTGTCTGTTTGTCAATGCTGACACTGTTGGCTTCGATACACGAATCAGGGATTTGGCAATCGCGCAAGTAATTTCTTACCTGACGGTTTGAACGGTCGAACTCGGCATAGGCTTCGCTCTTATTGAATGCTTTCCCACTGACGGTGATGTTCCATACAATGAGGTCGCTCGTAATTTGCTTCTCTGCCATACCCGTAACCTGAATTTTATTCTCTCCACGACGGAAGTTCTGCAGTCCACGTGCTATTTGCCAGCAGGCTGCCACAGCCGCAACGCCCACGATAATGGCGAGTACGACCTTTACAATTTCTTTTTGTTCAATCTTCATACCTTTCCTGTTAAATAGTTGTTTGCTAATAGAATTTGGGGCAAATATAAATAAATTATTGCAGTTTTATCAAATTATTGCGACTTTTTTCTGTTTTTTCTAAACTGAATCCAATATAAGAACCACGTTACTTTATGAACAAAAAGAAGATAATAAAGTTGTAAACATTTTTCAAAAGCATAATGATGGTGTAACTCACTATACATCAATATATTACAAAACCTATTGTTTTGCATTCCAAAAGCGGCTGTTTTGCACGGTAAAAGCGTAGGTTTTGCAACGCAAAAGAGCCGCTTTCGCAACGTCAAAGCACAATTATCACTTTTTAAGAGAATTATCTTTACAAAGTTGATGTATATGAGGGTGATGCTGTAGTATGATGAAAGCATCAATAAAAAAAGTCCACAAGCAGTAAAAAAGCTGCGTGTGGACTTTCTAAGGAAGTTGTCCTAGGCGGATTCGAACCACCACAAACAGAACCAAAACCTGTTGTGCTACCATTACACCATAGGACAATTGCGAGTGCAAAGATAATGCTTTTTTGGCTTATGCACAAATTTTTAGTTGGGAAAATGCATAAATTTATGCTTTAAGGGGTCTTTTTTGATTTATTGCAATTGCGGGTGTTGCGTTTTCAAACCTCGTTTCTGATTTGGAGAGAGGGTTTCAAGTATCACGTAGACAGGGACTATACTGCTACGCTTTTGGCTTGTTTTCTGTATTGTCCAGGGGCGCAACCCTTCATCTTCTTGAAGAATTTGTTGAACTGTACTTGCGATGAGAAACCGAAAGCGAAGGCTATTTCCTGAATATTGAGGGTTGTTCCAGCCAAGTTTGCTTCCACCTCTTTTATTATATAGTCGTCTATGAGCTGCTTGGGAGTGCGCCCTGCTACGCGCCGTGTTACCTGTGCCAAGTAGCGAGGGGTAACGTTCAGTGCATTGGCATAGAAGCGTACTTCGCCCGTTTTGCGGTGGTTGGCAGCAATGTTGTCCATCAATTGGTTGTACAACTCCAACATTCGGTCGGATATAGTCTGTCGTGGCAGGTCGCTACTGTGGTCGAGCAGCTGTGCGTTTGTGCCAAGATTAGAGTCGGCAGAACGCAAAATGAGTTGGCACATATAATCCGAAGCCTGTCCGATGGCACGCTCTACGGTGTCGCCAGCACAGAGATGAACAGCTACTGCCGACGTAAATGCGCCACCCGAACCGTGCGTGATGCGGTCTATAAAGCCGGGACGGGTGTAAAAATGAGCTTCTGTACTGTTGCTTTCTACCAGCACATCGGTGAGCGAAGCTTTGGCTATGACCCCTCCTTGCAGCACTACCGCTGCGCTACCGAATAGCAAAATCTTCCGTGCCATTCGTTCCAACGCTTCGTTGCTGTGGGTTTCGCCCTCTTGCAGCATATAGGCAGCACTATTTTGCTTCATAATTACGATGCTGCTCAATGGGAAAAGCCGCTGTACCATCGCATCTACCACCTTCTTCGGCATAAGCATTTTGCCCTTACTACTGATGATGACGGCATCTAAAACCACAAATTCAGGATTGTATTCGCACAGCAATCGTTCTACGGTAAGTACCTGCTCCACGCTCCGAAGCATACCAATCTTCACCGCATTGGGCTTCAAATCGTTCAGTACGGCACGAATCTGCATATCCAAAACTTCGGCAGGAATGTCGTAAAGCTGCTGTATGCCTTCGGTGTCTTGCGCCGTAACCGAGGTTATGGCAGTGGCAGCGTACGCCCCTAACATCGTTATGGTCTTTATGTCTGCCTGTACGCCCGACCCGCCCGTGCTGTCAGAGCCTGTAATGGTGAGTATGGTTGTTTTCTTTTCCATTGTCTGTTGTTTGTTCTTGTTAGCCATTTCTATTGCCCATGCTGCTGTTTGTAGGCAATGTTTCGTGGGTGATGGTTAAGAATTTCCTCGCGCAACGTGGTCGTGTCGATGTGCGTATATATTTCGGTAGTACCGATACTTTCGTGCCCAAGCATAGCCTGAATGGAACGCAAGTTGGCTCCACCCTCGAGCAAAGCCGTGGCAAACGAGTGTCGCAGCGTATGCGGCGATATTGTTTTCTTTATTCCTGCATCTCTTGCGTAGTTCTTTATCATTATCAAAATCATGGTTCGGGTAAGGTGTGCCCCACGTCTGTTCAGGAAAACATAATCTTCCTCGCCCTCCTTAATCTTCATTTGGTTGCGGTCGGCAAACCAATAATCCAATTCCTGCAAGGCTTTTGGCGATATAGGTACGAGGCGTTCCTTCGAGCCTTTGCCCATAACACGAACAAATTGTTCCTCTCGATAAAGGTTTGAAAGCTTCAGATGCGTAAGCTCCGACACACGCAAGCCACACGAAAACAGCACTTCGATGATGGCACGATTGCGATGTCCCTCCCATTTCGATAGGTCAATGGCACGTTCCAGCATATCTACCTCTGCCGTCGAAAGCACTTCTGGCAGATGTTGCGGCTGTTTTGGCGATTCGAGCAATTCGGTAGGGTCTGCCTCCATATATCCGTCGAGTACCAAGAAGCGATAGAACTGTCTGACACCACTCAATATCCGAGCCAGCGACCGAGCACCTATCCCGAGGTCGCACACGGCTGCTGCAAAGTTCTCTATATCTTCCAACTTCGCCTCCTGTGGCGTTTTCTCCTCATCGGAAAGAAACTTCAGCAACTTGTCCACGTCGCGTATGTAGGCATCGAGCGTATTTGGCGAATAGCCTTTCTCCAACTTCAGGTAACGCTGATACTTGCGAATAAGATTAGAAGATGTTTCCTTGCTCGTTTCCATATTATTGTGTATTTTTGCAGAGATAGTGCCCCAATGGGTGCAAAGATAAGTAATTTCTGTGTAATATGAAAATAATCATCATCAATGGTCCTAACCTGAACCTCTTGGGTAAGCGCGAACCAAGTGTTTATGGCAGCCAGTCTATGGAGTCGTACTTACCGAAACTGCGTGCGATGTATCTCGATGCAGACATTGAATACTATCAGAGCAATGTGGAAGGCGAACTCGTCGACAAGTTGCAAGAGGTGGGATTCGCCTACGACGGCATCGTGCTGAATGCCGGTGCATATACCCATACCAGCATTGCGCTGCAAGACTGCATTCGTGCCATTGCCGTTCCTGTGGTGGAAGTACATATAAGTAATGTGAACAACCGCGAGGAATATCGCCGCCATTCAATGATTGCGCCTGCTTGCATCGGCACCATTCAAGGATTCGGAATGGACTCTTACCGCTTGGCAGTGGAGGCATTGAAAGGCATAGATAGAAATTCTTAATTGCAGAAAGGCTAGTAGCGATGACGGAAACCGAACAGATAGACAAATATATCCTCGACCACATAGCCCCCGAAGGCGACTATTTGTACCGACTTTACAGAGCAACGAACATACACACCGTTCACGGACGAATGGCAAGCGGACATCTGCAAGGTCGCCTGTTGAAGATGTTGGTGCAGATGGTGCAGCCCCGAAACGTGCTCGAAGTGGGCACTTTCAGTGGCTATTCTGCCATTTGCATTGCCGAAGGGCTGCCCGACGACGGCAAACTCTATACGTTTGAGATAAACGATGAGATGGAAGACTTCACCCGTCCGTGGATAGAAGGCTCGAAAGTAGCCGACAAAATAAACTTCCGTATTGGCGATGCCAACGTCGAAGCACCCAAGTTGGGCATTACGTTCGATATGGTTTTCGTAGACGGCGACAAGCGAACGTATCTTGAAACTTACGAGACGGTGCTGAAGATGTTGCGCCACGGCGGCTACATACTTGCCGACAACACGCTTTGGGACGGACACGTAATCGACACAGCCTACGACCACGACCACCAGACGCAAGGTATTCGCAAGTTCAACGATTTTGTTGCGCACGACGACCGTGTGGAAAACGTAATACTCCCTTTGCGCGATGGGCTGACCATTGTGCGGAAAAAATAAAGGCAGATTTCTAAAAACTTATCGTCAGAACAGACCTACCGCAAAGCCATTCTACGCTTTGCGTTTTTTTATTTTCAATGATTGATAGCACTATAACGAATTTCTTAAAAAGCGTTAAGAATGTTAATATTACCGCATAACGCATCAATCGTATAATTACTTATCTGTCAGCGCGTTACAAAACCTATTGTTTTGCGTTCCAAAAGCGGCTCTTTTGCACGGTAAAAGCGTAGGTTTTGCATCGCAAAACAGCCGCTATTGCAAAGCGAAAGCGTAGGTCTTATTTTTCAATCGGATTTGTTTTACAAAATTAAAACTATTTTAACGTTATTCTCTAAGCAACAATAAATCGTTTTAGGAGAAAAATCTAATTAACATGACTTGATTGTATGGAAAGAAGAAGAGAAAAATTTATGTTGCTCATAGTATAAAGCGTATATCGAACATGATGCTTCGTGGACGTAACTGATAAGAAGTATAATTTTCTGTGAAGTCGTTATTTGCGTAAGAAACGAAAGTTCGGGTATTGGAAATATTATCAAAATTCAAACGCAGTTCTAATTTTTGGGTTGCTTTATAATTCATGCCAGCATTAAAGAATGTGTAGTTCCGCTTGTTGGTAAATCGACTATTGCGAGTGTATTGCATATCGGCTTTGAACATCAAGCGGTTGGGAATAATACTGATGTTGAGGGTGGCGTCATTATTAAAGCTATGTGTTTTATTCTTATAATTCTCTGATTTTGAGAGAAATACCGACCATCTAAAGTTTTCCGTGAGCCTTATGCCTTTAATAATATCAATTGCAAAGCGGCTTAAAATGGAATAACTGTCAAATCGATAATCTGATACAACCGATTGACGTAGCATCTTGCTCTGATTAATGGCATAAGTACCTGTGAGTTCAACGCTTGCGTTATGCCACCCAAACTCCTTTCGCACATTTGCGGTTAGTGCATAATTGTTTGTATGATGTGGTAGATATTCAGCCTGCATCACTGTGCGCACGTTTTCATTTATCGTTGTTCCATACACAATATCGCTCCATTGACGACCAACCGAGCCAGAAAGGTAGGCAAAGAACTCATTAAGAATGTTCTTATATTGTAGCTTGGCATCTATGGAAGCCGATCTGCTTTCAGCAAGATTTACCCTGTAACGATTCAATGTTCGGTAGTTTTTCATTAAATAGGCGGTTAAAAGGTTTGACCATCCAGTAGGATACATACCGTATCTGCCATTGGCTGATAATGTCCAATGGTCGGATGCTTTCCATAATAGTGCGAAGGAGGGAGAGAAAAGCAATTTTGTTCGGTGGCTGCTTGTAAACTCATCGGCTATAGGTTCGTTATCTACTTTTGTATAAATGAGAGACAATGGCAGTTTGAACACCGTTCTGAAATTGTTCTTTACATATTGTAAACTTGCTCCAACATTGTTTTTTAAAGTAAAATATTCCATATCGCCTTTGTTTGACGAAGGCACATCAACGTGGGTAAGCAATGAGGTTAGTCCTACATATTCAACGTTTAACGACGCTATGGGTGTCATTGCCCAATGGTGACGACGCACGTTTCTAACGAGGGAAAATTCGTTGTAGCTTGCAATATTGGTAACTTTGACTTCTTGTCTGGCTTGCATATCATCGGTTATTGTGAGTGCTTGTGGATTAGTCTGTGCAAAGTTGGTACTGCTGATTTCGAAGCCTCCGCCATTGGTTGTACGGTGAATCCATTGCGTTTTGTTGCTCACACCAAGATTTCTACTGAAGGCGTGCTGCTGAATATGTGAACTGTTGGATAACACCATACCATTGTCTTTGCTCCATTGTCCAGATAAGTCGAGTGTATTGCGTAGATAGGTACGGTCAGCATTGTTTTCGAAATCTAGTTGAAGCGTAGCTGAATTAGTAGTATGGTGAGAGGAAATATCTTCTGTTATGGTGCGAAAATTAGCTTCAGGCAGTAGATATGTAGTTTGTGAGAAGCTGTTTTGGCGTTGTATGTCGTGCCCATAAGTTAAGTTGTAATGTAGCTGTGCGGTTTTCCCTAACTTATGAAGGTTGCTGAGAGAGAGATTGTGCTGATTGTTTCTCAGGCTTTTTCCTAATGGAGATAAGTCTGGGAAGATAATGGAAGTCATATTGGAAGCACCAAGATAGTTGCCTCCATAATATTTTGTAAGCCAGTTTACTGATGCTCCAACATTATCGGTTTCGTAATAAATAACATGCTGACGCTTAAGTCCGAAGTACATAAGACCGGCATCTGCACTCCATTTCATACCGTCAGCATCATATCCTATTCCAAGATTGAGCGACTTATTCCACGTACTCTTGGCTTTTTTCTTCAGTTTCAAGTTGACTGCAGCCGCCTCTGGTGATAACTGATCTTGCATAGCTTTGGTAGATTCGTGGTTCTCTAATACTTGTACAGTACTTACATCTTCGGCTCTGATGCCATTCATTGCAATGTTATATCTACCCTGCAAGACGTCCATATTCTCGATATAGAAATGGTTGATGGGTACACCTTGATACTTGATAATGCCATCGTTTATGGTGATACCAGGTAATTGCTTGAGTATATCTCCTATTGTACGGTCGTGTTCCTTCATATAGGAAGATACAAGATAGTTGAGTGTATCCCTGCTACCCCACATCTTTTGCGCTTTCACGACAACCTCTTTTAATGTAATGCTTTCATAGTCTGCTTTGAAATTGATGCACTGATTTTGAACACTTATCTTTTTTATCTGCTGTTTTATGTTGAATCCAGATAGACGGAGCAATAGGTTGGGCTTATTGGAACGGAAGGATATGGAGTAATTTCCATCTTCTCCTGTTAGTCCGTGTTCTACGAAAGTAGAGTCTTCTACCTGCAGAAGGGAAAGTATGCAACCCTCTACAGGTTCTTGATTGTTATCAATGACGCGTCCGGATATGATAAAGTTAGTAGAACCTTCTAACTCTATCTGTGCCATACCATGTGAAGATGGCAAAAAGCCCAGTATAAAAAAGATAAGTATTCTCTGTTTCATTCCTTTTCTATAGGATTTTCGAAGGTGAAGAGCTTAAGTTTTACAGTTTCTCCACTAAAGCTTATTACAGTAAATTCAATACCATAACTCTCCAAATATGCAGCAGGGTCTTTTAAAAGAAGATGTTCTTGCTTTCTTGTTTTCTCTCGAGTAGTTTTTACATAGGTTCTATCCAAGAAGTAGATAGGTTTTACTTCCTTTGGTTTTTCAATTCCTGTAGCTATCCAGTGGTAGTCGCCGTCTTGTGTTTTTACTTCCATAATTAGCCCTGGTAATCCTGCAAACTTCCACGGACCATAAGATAAGGGAATATCCGTGGTAAACCAAGCTTTATACTCTCTTCCACGATACTTACATGTAGCAGCTGTGCAGTTATATCCCAATACTGTTTTATGCTCTGTTGAAATCTTCCAAGGCATTTTAGGAGTTGTCTCTTCATAAAGATATGAGCCAGCACCATCCATATTATAAATTACAGTAAATTTTCCTTTAGGATAGTTTGTGTAAATTTCACCCACATTAGATGCCAATAACATTGCTGCTCTTGAACCACGACTTCCTGTTTCCTGATATTGAGCAGCCATGTTCAAGTCGGTGCTACGTTCGCTTTCTACAAAACTATGGCATATTCGATGTCCGATGTAAGTGTAAACTTTGTCCTGGCGAGGATTCTCCGCCCCCGTAATATCATATTTAAAAGTAAGCTCGTAAGAAACTGTAAGTTGGGTTGTGTCAATTGCAGTATGCTTGAAAACGTCCAACTCTGATTTACTTTGCGAAAATGATATGATAGGGATTAGAAAGGATATAGTTAAAAGGACGAATCTATTTGTTATCATACCTTTTAATTTGATAATAGATGAATGCATATATTTGTTCGATATTTAAATAGTTGACATTTTGCTTGTATGAGATATTCTCTTCAATAAAGTTCTGCTAATCTGTAAGTAGACAGAAGAAAAAGCGTAGATGCTCAAAACAAAAAAGGTGGGTTTAACACAACCAACGTTGTCTTAAATCCACCTTATTATATTATGCCGATAGCGTCTGCAGTTTATTTCAGCACACCAAGTTCTTTACCAATCTTAATGAAAGCGTTGATACACTTGTCGAGTTGTTCGCGGTCGTGGCCTGCAGAAATCTGCACACGGATACGTGCTTCGTTCTTTGGTACTACTGGATAGTAGAAACCTGTAACGTAGATGCCTTCGTCAAGCATCTTTGAAGCGTAAACTTGTGAGAGTTTCGCATCGTAGAGCATAACGGCGCAGATAGCACTCTGTGTTGGCTTAATGTCGAAACCAGCTGCCATCATCTTGTCGCGGAAGTAGTTTACGTTCTCTACCAACTTGTCGTGCAACTCGTTGCTTTCCTTCAACATCTTGAAAACTTCGAGGCTCGCACCGATAATGCTTGGAGCCAAAGAGTTAGAGAAGAGGTAAGGACGGCTGCTCTGGCGGAGCATGTCGATAATTTCCTTGCGACCAGTGGTGAAGCCTCCGAGTGCGCCACCGAATGCCTTGCCGAGTGTACCTGTATAGATGTCTACACGGCCGTAGGTCTTGCAGAGTTCGCTTACGCCGTGTCCGGTTTCGCCAACCACACCTGCAGAGTGGCTTTCGTCTACCATAACGAGTGCGTCGTACTTTTCAGCGAGGTCGCAAATCTTGTCCATTGGAGCAACGTTGCCGTCCATAGAGAACACGCCGTCGGTAACAACGATGCGGAAACGCTGTGCCTGTGCTTCTTGCAAGCACTTCTCCAATTCTTCCATATTGCCGTTTGCATAGCGATAACGCTTAGCCTTGCAAAGGCGAACACCGTCGATGATTGAAGCGTGGTTCAATGCGTCAGAGATGATAGCGTCTTCTTCGTTGAACAATGCGCCGAATACACCGCCGTTAGCATCGAAGCAAGCTGCGTAGAGGATAGTATCTTCTGTCTTGAAGTAATCGGAAATGGCAGCTTCCAATTCCTTATGGCTGTCTTGTGTTCCACAGATAAAACGTACAGAAGACATACCGAAGCCACGCTTGTCCATCATATTCTTCGCACCTTCGATAAGGCGTGGGTGGTTAGACAAGCCGAGATAGTTGTTAGCGCAGAAGTTTAACACCTTCTTGCCCTTCACTAAGATTTCTGCTTGCTGTGGTCCTTCAATAATACGTTCTTCTTTGTAAAGACCTGCGTCTTTAAGTCCTGCGAGTGCATCGCAGAGATGTTGTTTCATTTTACCATACATAGCATAAAGTTTTTAATTATTCAACTACAAAGGTCTTGATATTTTTCGAGAAAAGAAACTTAAAAGCAGATTATTTTATAGTAACGCTGTTTTTTTATACAACATTAATACTTCTAATTCCTAAATTAATCAAAAAAGTATTTAACTTTGCAGCACGAAACGAAAAATCTATTCAATAATAATATGAAAAATATTTTGGTTATTGGCTCTACGGGTCAGATTGGCTCAGAGCTTGTAAGAGAATTACGCAGCATTTACGGTGGCAACAACGTTGTTGCAGGTTTTATTAAAGGTGCAGAACCTACTGGCGAACTTCTTGAAGGTGGTCCATCGGCAGAATGCGACGTTACAAATCCTGAGATGATTACAGCGGTAGTGAAGAAGTACAACATCGACACAATCTACAATCTCGCTGCATTGCTCTCGGTAGTGGCAGAAGGTAAGCCACGCTTGGCTTGGAAAATAGGCATCGACGGCTTATGGAACATTCTCGAAATTGCACGCGAAAACAACTGTGCAGTGTTCACACCAAGTTCTATTGGCTCTTTCGGTCCAAGCACTCCTCACGATATGACACCACAGGACACTGTTCAGCGTCCTGGCACAATCTACGGTGTATCGAAGGTTACAACCGAATTGCTTTCAGACTACTACCAGAAGAAATACGGCGTAGATACACGTTCGGTACGCTTCCCTGGTATTATTTCTCACGTAACTCCTCCGGGTGGCGGTACAACCGACTATGCAGTAGACATCTACTATTCAGCTGTCAAGGGCGAAAAGTTCGTTTGTCCTATCGCTAAAGGCACCTATATGGATATGATGTATATGCCTGACGCATTGCACGCAGCTATTTCTTTGATGGAAGCCGACCCAACAAAGCTTATCCACCACAACGGTTTCAACGTTGCAGCCATGAGCTTCGAACCAGAAGAAATATTTGCTGAAATCAAGAAACACAAGCCAAACTTCGAGATGGTTTACGATGTAGACCCATTGAAGCAGGGTATTGCTGACAGCTGGCCAGACCGTTTGGACGACTCTTGCGCTCGCAACGAGTGGAACTGGAAGCCAAAGTACGACCTCAAGAGTATGACTGTCGATATGCTCGAACAGCTCAGCAAGAAGCTTCTCTAAGCCGAAACAAGAATAAACGGAGGTTTAAAATACTTCCAATAAAATAGAATAAAAGAGGGTGTATCGGAACTCTAAGTTTTGATACACCCTCTTTTCTTTTGCAGTAAAAAATCTTGTTATTGCTTGAGAAGAAAGCCCTCGTTCTGTAAAGATAATTCGTAGGAAAAATGACAATTTCGATTTGGCATTGCGAAAGCGGCTGTTTTGCATCGCAAAACAGCCGCTTTTACCGTGTAAAACCTACGCTTTTGGAATGCAAAACAATAGGTTTTGTAACACGCTGGTAGCGAAGTTGTTATACAGTCGCTACGCTTGCGATAAATATTTACAAAATTCTTATCTGCTTTCCGTCTGAAAAACGAGTAGCGCAGGGACAGTAGGGTAGGAAGCTAAAGGGTGCTTTACATTCAGTAAGGTGGAACAGAGATGCTTGCCCACACAAACTTTCTACTGCCCTATGATTTGTTTTTATCTTATTTCTTAGCTTCAAGAACAAGCTCTTGTGTATCGCGAGCGATAACAATTTCCTCGTCGGTAGGTATCAACACAACCTTTACCTTCGAGTCGTCAGTAGAGAGAATGCGCTCTACTCCGCGGCAGTTGTTCTTTTCAGCGTCCATCTTGATGCCGAGGAACTCAAGTCCTGCGCAAGAATCCATACGAAGACCCGTTTGGTTTTCGCCAACACCTGCTGTCCAGACAATCACATCTACACCGCCCATAGCTGCTGCGTAAGCACCGATATACTTCTTAATACGGTATGTGTACATCTTCAAAGCAAGAATAGCGCGTTCGTCTCCTGCTGCTTCGGCTGCTTCGATTTCGCGCATATCCGAGCTGATTCCAGTGATACCGAGCACGCCGCTCTCCTTGTTCAGGTAGTCTGCCATTTCCTGTGGAGTCTTTCCAAGCTTCTCCATCATGTAGGTTACGGCTGAAGCATCGATGTCGCCACAACGTGAACCCATCATCATACCTGCCAACGGAGTAAGACCCATTGATGTGTCGATTACCTTTCCGTCCTTGATTGCAGCCATTGACGCACCGTTACCGATGTGGCAAGTGATAATCTTTTGGCTCTTATAATCTACGCCAAGGAACTCGCAGGCACGCTTTGAAACGTAGCGGTGGCTGGTTCCGTGGAAGCCATAGCGACGAACGTGGTACTTCTCGTACATTTCGTAAGGTACGGCATAGAGGTATGCGTGAGGCGGCATAGTGCTGTGGAAAGCATTGTCGAACACGGTTACCTGTGGTGTGTGAGGCATCAAAGCGTCTACTGCCTTCAGTCCACGGAGGTGTCCTAAGTTGTGAACAGGTGCGAGGTCGATGAGGCTTTCTATGCCTTTTTCAACCTCTTCGGTTACAATGCAACTCTTTTCAAACAAGTCGCCGCCCTGCACGATGCGGTGTCCGACAGCGTCGATTTCGTCCAAGCTCTTCAATGCGCCGTATTTTGGGTCGAGCAAGAGTTGGAATACGAACTTCACACCTTCCTTATGGTCGGGCATATCATGCATAATCTTTTCCTTGCTGCCGTCTTTCAACGTAACTTTTACGAATGCTTCGTCCAAACCAACACGCTCTGCGCCACCTTGTGCAAGCACACTTTCGTCAGCCATATCGTACAATTTGTACTTGATAGAGCTACTACCACAATTTAAAACTAATATCTTCATAATATAATTCTTGTTTTCTGATTTGAAAAAATGCAGGAGTTAAAGAACCGTTACACTCTCCAACTCCTCCTGATTCCTTGAATTATGCCTTTGCGTCTTGTGCTTGACAAGCTGTAATTGCTACCATATAGTAGATGTCGTCTACCGAACAACCACGCGAAAGGTCGTTCACTGGGCGTGCAATACCTTGGAGGATAGGACCGATGGCAGTAGCACCGCCGAGGCGTTGAACTAACTTGTAGCCGATGTTACCTACTTCGAGGTTTGGCACAACAAGTACGTTTGCCTTGCCTGCAATGTCAGAATCCTTCGCCTTCTTGGCTGCCACAGCTGGGTCGAGTGCTGCATCGGCTTGCAATTCGCCGTCTACTTTCAAGTCTGGATATCTTTCCTTTGCAATCTTTGTTGCTTCAACAACCTTGTCGATGATGTACACACTCTTGCCAGTAGCTTTGTCGATAGCGTCGCTTGCAGAGCCTTTTGTTGAGAAGCTAAGCATAGCAACGTGTGGATTCTTGAAGCCTGCAACACTTCTTGCAGTTGCTGCGGTGGTGTAGGCAATCTGTGCCATCTGCTCGGCTGTTGGGTTTGGTGTTACAGCAACGTCGCCCATCACTACGACACCGTTCTCTCCGTATTGTGCCTCGTGTGTCAATACAAGCATTGCACCACTCACAACGCTGACGCCGGGAGCACATTTGATAATCTGCAATGCAGGGCGAAGGGTGTCGCCAGTAGTTGAAAGGGCACCCGAAATTTGTCCGTCGGCACCTTCCGTCTTTATAATCATACAACCTAAGTAGAGGTTGTTCTTTACCAATTCGCGGGCTTTCTCTATCGTCATACCCTTCTTCTGGCGGAGTTCGGTCAGCTTTTCAGCATATTCCTCGCTGCGAGGGTTGTTCTCAGGGTCTATGATAGTAGCCTTATCAATGTTTTTCAGTCCCCATTCGGCAGCCAATTTCTTGATGTTGTCAGGGTTACCGATGAGGATTAGCTCTGCGATGTCGTCGGCTAATACCTTGTCTGCGGCTCTCAAAGTCCTCTCTTCTTCTGCTTCAGGAAGCACAATGCGTTGCTTGTTTGCTTTGGCACGTGCAATAATCTGGCTTAGTAAATCCATAGTATATTATATATTTAAAATGTTTTATGTCTATTTTGCGATGCAAAGATAGCAATTTCGACCTATAATACCAAACTAAACTTGCTTTTTTGCACCTTATTAATAGAATATATTTTTCACAACTTCTCCTTTATACTAAAATGTATGTGTTATCGTAGCATATAAAATACTTTGACATTGTGCATTTTTCTCTTATGTAAGCAAGTGGTACGGAAAACTTGCAAAATCATAGGAACAGGTGATAAAAGATACTATTCTTAATTGATATAAATCAATAAAACTGTTAAATTGGTAATTTTGTCGCTATATTATTTTCATTATTCAATAAAACCCCTTATCTTTGCAATGTGTTTTTCATAGTATTAGATTTAAGGTTAACAAAGGTTGGAGTACAGCGGTACTCCTTTTTTTATGCCCATAAGTGAAGTAAACACCGTTGGGAACTGTTATAACAAGCCTGCTGGCATTTACTTTCGATAAGCACACAGCTTCATTTTTCCGAAGCGAAGGTCCCCTTTCCATTTCTACTCTGCCGTTGTTTCGTACCGTATTTTATAAGCAAAAAGAAGGCAATATGCGTGTAAATATTTTTCGCAAATATGTCTATTGTATAACTATCTCGTTATCAATGCTTTGCAAAACCTATTGTTTTGCGTTCCAAAAGCGTAGGTTTTGCACGGTAAAAGCGGCTCTTTTACAACGCAAAAGAGCCGCTTTCGCAATGCCAAAGCGCAGTTATCACTTTTTAAGAGAATTATCTTTACAAAACAAGGGTGTTTCTCGCATCTGTCCCAAGAAGCAAAAATGAATGTTGGAAACAGAATTAAATGATTGTTCTTCCGCCTCTTTGGTCGATATAATCTATCAGTTCGCTGAAGAGAAAGTTTTGGCGCAAGGTGGCTTCGTTGCCTGTAAGAATGAGCTGTTTGCGTGCTCGGGTTATGGCAACGTTCAGTTTGCGGTCAATCGGTTTGCCGTCTTCGACGAACGTATTGGCAGTGAGAAATTCCAACTGGAAGCGGTTCTGAATGGTGAACGAATAGATAATGACGTCGCGTTGGCTACCTTGATAGCGTTCCACGGTGTCGATACTTATCTTGTCGATAGCGGGCAGACGAAGCTGTTCCAACTCTTTTCGTATCATCGCAATCTGGTTTCGGTAGGGCACAATGATGCCAATCGACTTCTGTGCATCGAACGTCGTGTCCATTTGGCGGTACAGACGGCGAACAAGGTCGGCTACAATGCGTGCCTCTTCCGTATTCACCTTCTCGGAAATATAGGGTTTTCGGCACGATTTAGAGGGAATAAACACCATTCGATGCGCCTTTAAAAAGTCGTCGGTCTTGTCTTCGCTCGGCTCGTTGTAAGGAAGATTGGGTTCCGTCTGATGCGCCAAAGGCACACATTCCAATTGTTCGCGCTCGTAGAAGTAAGTGTTTGGGAAGGCTGCAATATCGGGGTGCATACGCCCTTGCTTGCGCAGTGTGCCCACAAAGTCGGTGCGCCCTGCTGCCCACTCGGTAAGTATGAGGCGTTCGAACAGCGAGTTAGCGCAGTTCGGAAGGTGTATCTCTTCGAGCAAAGACGAGTCGGCTGCCGATTCGTTGTTGTCTTGTTGAACCACGGCAGGCAGCTGCTTGTGGTCGCCAATCAAGATAAACTTGTCGATAACCTGCTCCCCTCCGTTGTGTGCAGCAAGCAAACCAACGATGTTAGGTTCAAGAATCTGACTTGCTTCGTCGATAATGGCAAGTTCGAAATGCTTGATGCTGAAAATAGCCGTGTGGGTTGCGAGGCTCGCTGTTGTACTGACAATGATGCGGGACGAGTCGATGGTTTGCCTGATATGCTCGAGTGTGGGATTCGTTTTTACGGCATTGGTGAGTAGATTGTCGGTAAATCGTGGGTCGCACGAATATTCTTTCGACAGTCTGAGAAACGGAATGCCGTTGTCGGCAAGCATTCCGCATATTTCGTCTACGGCACGGTTGGTGTAGGAAAGCAGCAGTATGTTCTTTCTTTCGTGCTCTTTTACAAGGTATTGCAACGCCATCGAGGTCTTTCCCGTGCCTGGAGGGCCGATTAAAAGGAAATAATCGGTAGCCTGCTTGGCGCGCAAAATCACGTCGTCGTAAGTAGGATTGTAACTTCGGGAAAGTTGTGTTTCTGCGTTTCGCCGTGGCGGGCGTTGTCCTAAAAGCAGTTCCTTGCGTTCTTTGGTTGCTGTAACGAAGGTGTGTAAACCCTGAATGGCAGTTGTGCAACCAATGTCGCTACCGCTGTGTTCGATGGCAAACTGGTCGCCAACGAGCAAGTCGGGGTTCTGCTGCCCATCGTTCAGGCGCACCACAACCGTGTCGGTATGTATTTCTTGCAGTGTACCACGAAACAGAAAAGCTTTCCGTATGTCGGGCGTTTCGTTCTTTCGGTATGCATAGAGATACACCATATCGCCACGCCGGAAGTTGGGCAGGAAGTCTTCGCTTTGTTTTGGTACGGCGAGGGTGATGCTGTCGTAGCCGCTATACGCTGTGCTTTGCTCTTTGTGCGTAATGGTTAAGCCCGTATAGATATTGCCCGATTCAATCTTACCCGCTAAAGGCATATTCCAAAGGTCGGCATTGCTGCTGCCTGCGCCCTCTTGATAGCCCACTTTCGATATGATTTGCTCCTTCACGACAAAACGCATCATTCGGCTGAAATAAGCCTTTTCCAACGGCGTCAGCGTGTGGAGCGGTGCCAAAGTTTCGGTTAAGCGTGGCAAAATCCACTGTTGGAAGAAGTGCTGGTTGCAGTGGTTCAGCTGCAAAGTGCTGGGCGTGAAGTGCGGAATAAGTTTTGCGAAATCGTTGTCGCCTATCCAATATTCGGTAGCAACCACCTGATTGCGGAACTTAATGGCTTCCATCATCAGCGATTGCAGCGATTCTACTTCTAAAAGACCATCGGGCAGTGGGTATTTGGAGTAGAGCAAATGAATGTTTGTGCTTCGTGTGCTTCGGTTGAAGTTATATTGCAGTATTCCGAAATAGAGCAAAACCTGCACGTAATGCTTCTCCAAATGCTTTGAACCGTGGTTGTTGAGTCGGTTGTTTGCAATATAGAAGTTCTTTCCAGACTTCTGTTCCACAAGCAAACGGAAGTCGGTTGTCATTAAATCGACACGCCCTTGAATGCCCAGACTTTCGCAAACGAACGACGGTTCGAGTATTGCCTTGTTGCGGTCGTAGTCTTTAAAGAGTTCTTCGACAATGTCCTGAATGTTTTGCGCCTGCTCTGTGCCGTCCTTTTTGAATACATCTGAACGGAAGTCGGTGCACGTGGCAAAGTCCAAAGCCTTGTTTCGGAAGTTTGCCTTTAAGGTTTCGTTGATGTTGTAGTTAGGGTTGTTGATGATGTCGTCGAGTGCTGTGCCTGCAAAATTACCCAATAGGGTGGCGGCGGTGGCTGTTCGGGCTTGCAACCGATTTACGGTGAACAGCAAAGGGTGGTGTCCGTAGTCCTCGAAGCAGTTCGCAATCGACGAAATATCGACAAGGAAGTCGGGCTCTACAACAATGATGCGTGGCACGATGCGTTTGCGTGTAACATTGCAATCTAAGAGATTGAGCTGCATTCCCTCGCACAAAATCTTGCGAATGTAGCTCAAATCAATGTGCTCAGGGGTGTTGATATAGTCTATCAGCACCTCTTCTTCGCCACATTCTTGGTTCAGTACGTTTACTTTTATGTATTTGTCGTCCCACGATTGCACTGTGCAGCGAATGTATTTGTAGTTCGCAATCTGTATATTTGCCGTGCGGCGGTCTTCCTTAGGTATTTTTCCGACAAGGAAAGAAGGTATCGACGTGTTGAAAACGGCAGAGATAAAAAGTGCCAAAGCCCTGCAATCGTAGAGCAAATCGTTGTGCAAAATGGGGGCAACGGAATTGCTGTGGCGGCGCATCAAGTGGATAGCGACTGTGTCTTGTGGCTTTATATGGTGCTGTTTGCAAAGCGAATCCACTTGCGAAGATAAGTTTCCAAATCCGTGCCGTGTTCCTTTCAGTCCTTCGTGGCAAGCCAACACAAGCGTTTCGTGCATTAAACGGTTTTGCACATCGGAGCGGTTATCGGAAAATTCGATAACTTCCAATATCCGTGCGAATAGTTCCTGTGCAGTTGTAGAGTCTTGTGTCATTGTCCGCCCAATCGTTCAAAGTAGGTAATGACCTCTTCCCACGTTTTAAACTCGTCGCTGCCAAATGGCAATACCGTTCCCATAAATTCCTCGTTGCTATGCGTACTGATGAGGTAATCGCCAAGAAGGAATTGTGGTTGATTGACAAAGAGCGTGCGGTTCCACGCAGGAGCACTGAAAACATCGCTTATCCACGCCTGCGTTTCCGTTAAAGCCGCTGGGTTGTTGGTGGGTGCTGGCACGGTGAAATAAACATTGTAGTGGTTGAGTAGAAACTCGTATGCCTTGTGTAACGACGACTTCGGTTTGCCGTAACTGTCGCTCAGCGTTTCCCTATCAATGAATACGGTTTTTCGTTCGCGCCCTTCTTGCTTGTCGTCAATCCATCTAATGACAGGCATAATGTAGTGGAATATGGCTTTTTCGATGAGGCGGTGCTCGCCGTGGAAGTAGATTGCTTGCGGGTAATGCTGGTGGAATAGGTCGAAAGTGTGTACAATGGGGTCGGCGTCGCCAAACAATCCGTACACCCTTTCTTGCTCTTCGGGCGTTACGGCAGAGAAGCAACGCTCCGTCATTTCCTTGTATTCCTTTTGCAATGCCTTTGTTATGATAACCTCCTGTACGCCGTCTTTGCGTGGATTTTGATACACTTGCTTGCCAAGCATGTTGCTTTCGCTAATGGTAGAGCCCATTTGGAAAGCTGGATTCACACAAATGCGGTCTGTACCATACAGCATCTCGGTGTACATACCACCCATTGACGTGCCGATAATGATGTCGGGGCGTTCATCTGCCTGTATTTTCCGCAGCAATTCCATTGCTTCTTCGGGGTGAATAGGCAGGTCGGGGGCGATGACTGTGCACTGTGGCATATACTCTTGCAGTATTTTGGCAGTGTGTGTAGCCCCTGACGACATAAAGCCATGCACGTAAACAAGTTTCTTGTTCACCATCAAGTCAGGGAAAGTCTTTCTGTATTGATTTTCCATTGCTGTGCGGAAGGTTAGATTATCGGCAGGCTAATGCCGTTTATTTTCTGATAAATGTCGAGCGCATATATATCTGTCATACCGCTGATGTAGTCGATTACTGCCATAATACGGTCTTCGAGATGTGGGTTGCGTATATCGTACTGGCTTGAGAAACGGCGGATAAGCTGCTTGCTGTGGAACTTTTCGGGTTCGACTGCAGCACTGATGAGTGCTTCCATCAGCGTTTCCATAATCTTATAACCCGATAATTCCACATCGAGCACGGTCTTGCTGCTGTATATTTTCTCGATAGAAACCTTTGAACAATGCTTGTAGTTGTTGCGCTGGAGCGTTGGAATATGGTCGATTAGCGAACCTTCAAACGTTCCGTTAAGTATAGATTCTTCGTTCTCAACGAACACATTGACGCATAATGCCTCCAATAATCCAACGACACGAGCACGGAAATAGACCACTTGCTCGTTTCTGTCGGTAACTCCTTCTTCTACTATGCGGTTGCGAATGCTCTTCTTTGTTTCTTCGTCGAAGAACCCTAACAGCAGTTCGGAGGTTTCTTCAAACGACAGAAGTTTAAGTTTGTGCGAATCTTCGATGTCCATTATCTCGTAGCAAATGTCGTCTGCGGCTTCCACTAAATATACCAATGGGTGGCGAGCGTAGGCTGTTCCGTTGTCGGAAACTTGTTTGCTGATAATTCCAAGTTCGTTGGCAATCTTCTTGTATATTTCTTCTTCCGATGCGAAAAAGCCGAATTTGCCGTGCTTTCCTGCCAAAGACGATGATAAGGGGTACTTCACGATGCTTGCCAAAGTAGAGTAAGTCATAACAAAACCGCCTTCACGGCGTCCTAAAAACCTGTGGGTGAGCAAGCGGAAAGCGTTGGCATTTCCCTCGAAATGGGTAATATCGTCCCAAAAACGTGGACTTACTTTGTCCTTTAAATACGCCCCTGCGCCTTCGGTGAAGAAGGCTTGTATGGCTTTCTCTCCGCTATGACCAAACGGCGGATTACCCATGTCGTGGGCATAGCAAGCAGTCTGCACGATTGTACCAATTTCTTCAAAAAGCGTTCCTTGCAGTTCGGGGTGTTTCTTTATGAGTTTTCGTGCTACGTCGTCGCCCAAAGACTTGCCCAACGATGCCACTTCCAATGAGTGGGTGAGGCGGTTATGGACGAAAACACTACCTGGTAGTGGAAACACTTGTGTCTTGTTCTGCAGTCGTCTGAAAGGTGCTGAATAGATAAGTCTGTCGCTGTCGCGTTTAAACTCCGACCTATCGTCGTGTCGTAAAGCGTGTCGGTCTTCCTGCCCGAGTCGTTTGTTGGAGATAAGATTTTGCCAGTTCATCATAATTATCAAAAAGATTCGCTTACGCAAAAGTACTTAAATTTGGCTAATTTCAGCCTTTTTTAGGGCTTAAAATTCATCTATATGCGTATAATTCATTATTTTTGCACATTATTATAATTATATTATGGTTCAAGTAAAAGTAATAAATAAGGGCAGCCAGCCCTTACCAACATACGCAACAACACAGAGTGCAGGCATGGATTTGCGCGCAAATATAGACAGTCCCATTACTTTAAAACCAATGGAACGCCGCCTTATTCCCACAGGTTTGTATATTGCGCTCCCCAAAGGTTACGAAGCGCAAGTGCGTCCACGCAGCGGCTTGGCATTGAAACACGGTATTACGGTGCTGAATACGCCTGGAACAGTAGATGCAGACTACCGTGGCGAGTTGATGGTATTGCTGATTAACTTCTCTGCCGAAGACTTTATTATCAACGCTGGCGAACGTATTGCACAGATGGTGATAGCCCGCCACGAGCAAGCAGAGTTTGTTGAAGTGGAAGTACTCGACGAAACGGAACGTGGTGCAGGTGGCTATGGCCATACTGGAGTAAAGTAAGAACTGTCTAATAAATGCAGGAGGGATAATAGATTGATATTTTCTTTTAAACAATTCATAGTAAAAACAACGTTCGTAGCAGTGCTTGCTGCAATGGGTTTGCAGGCAAAAGCACAAACGAATAGCCAATCCACACGCTATAACTATTTCTTTTTGGAAGCTATTCGACAACAAGAAATGAGCAACTTTGCTGCTGCATTCGACTTGTTGCGCCACGCTCTCGACATTAATCCGAATGCTCCTGAGGTCTATTACGAAATAGCAGGATACTACATTGATATGCAAAACGGCAAGGCTGCACGCTACTATTTTGAAAAGGCGGCTGAACTTGCGCCCGATAACCCTGCTTATTTAGAAAAGTTGGGGCAGTTCTATATCTCGCAAGCAAATTATGAACAAGCGTTGGCAGCATACGAACGACTCTATGCCAACAACAAGACTCGCGAGGACGTTTTGCAGATTCTCTATCAGCTTTATGGTTCGCAGAACAACTATAAGAAGATGATAGAGGTGATAGAACGTATGGAAATGCTTTTAGGAAGCAGCGAGCAGCTGTCGCTGACAAAGATGCAAATCTTCGAACAGATGGGCGATAAGCGAAAGGCACAGGCAGAATTGATGCGCCTTGTGCAGAAAAACCCATTAGATTTGAACTATCGAATAATGCTGGGCAATTGGTTTTTCCAAAACGATAAGAAGAAAGAAGCCTTTAAAGAGTATCAGGCAGTGCTGAAAGAAGAACCCAACAATGCAGCTGCCCAGCTCTCTTTGTTGGATTATTATCGAGATGCGAAGAACGCAAAGGTGGTAGAAGAACTCACCCAAAAGCTGTTGGAGTCGAAGAAAACCGAGAAGGAAACCAAGATGGCACTGCTCCGTCAGGTCATCATCGATAATCAACAAAGCGACGCCAAGGACAGTCTTGAAGTAATAAAGCTTTTCGACCGTGTTCTTTCCTATCCACAAGAAGATGCCGACATCGTAATGATGAAGGCGGCTTACCTTACTTTAAAGAATGCACCAGTGGACAGTGTGAACAAGGTTTACGAACAAGCCATCGCCATAGAACCCGATAATTCGCGTGCTCGTATAGCCCTCATACAAAACATTTGGAAGGAAGAACAGTACGATAAGGTGATTTCCATTTCGCGCCCTGCCCAAGAATACAATCCCGAAGAAATGATTTTCTATTATTTTGAGGGCTTTGCGCAGTATATGAAGAAAGAAAACGATGCAGCATTGCAGACTTTCAAGAAGGGCGTAGCACAGATAAAGCCAGACAGCGACCCCAATATCGTTTCTGATTTTTACGCCATTATGGGCGATATTCTTCACGAGAAAGGTCTTGATAAAGAAGCTTTTGAGGCTTACGACAGCTGTTTGCACTGGCGACCGGAGAACCTTGCAGCACTGAATAACTATGCCTACTATCTGAGTTTGTCGAAGAACGACCTCAAGAAGGCAGAGCAGATGAGCTACAAAACGATAAAGAAAGAGCCTGCAAACCCTACTTTCCTCGACACTTATGCTTGGATTCTCTTCTTGCAAGAGCGATACGAGGAAGCCAATATCTATATTGACCAAGCCATAAAGAACGATACCACTCCCAGTGGTGTGTTGTTCGAGCATGCGGGCGACATCTACTATCACGTCGGAAAAACGGCAGAAGCATTGGCTTCGTGGCAACAAGCACTGAAGTTGGGCGATAAAAGTGCTACGCTTAAAAAGAAAATAGAATTACAGAAATACATAGCAGAATGAAAATAAAGAATATATATACGGCTGTTTTCGTAGCTGTGCTTATGGCAAGCTGCGGTACACAGAGGTCTGTTGTAAAGCCGTCGGGAACGTCAAGTTCATCGTCTGCATCGTCATCGGCGTCTGCACAGCAGCAGAAAATGCAGTTTATTCAGCGAGTTTCCGATGGTGCACTCTATCAAAAGAACCTTGTTTCTGACTTGACTTTCACGGTAAACACAGGCAGAAAAGAAATTACGGTGCCAGGCATTCTCCACATGCGTAAGGACGAAGTCATTCGTTTGCAACTCCTTGTTCCCATTATTCGCAGCGAAGTAGGGCGCATCGAGTTCACAAGAGATTATGTGTTGTTTATCGACAGAATGCACAAACAGTATGTAAAGGCGAAGTACACCGACGTAGCCTTCCTAAAAAGCAACGGCATCAACTTCTATTCGCTCCAAGCCTTGTTTTGGAATCAGCTCTTTATTCCGGGGCAACAACGTGTCAGCGAACGCAGTTTGACACAGTTCGACGTAGATTTAACCTCCCTCAATACAACCAACAAGCAAGGCGTGCCCCTTACTTTGAACGATGGAAAGATGAATTACAAGTGGTTGGCAGAATCGCTGACAGGCTTTATTCGTGTGGCTGAAGCCAAATACAGCAGTGCTGCACACGGCGTGTCTATGCTGAATTGGGACTATGCAGACTTCAAGAAGTTTGGCTCAAAAATGTTTCCTTGCTACCATAAAGTGCAGATAAAGACACCAGCAGCAAACGGACAAAAAGTAATCACGGCTACATTCGAGCTTGATAAGTTGAGCGATAAAGCCGATTGGGAAAGTTTTACAACACCATCGTCGAAGTATGAGCAGGTGGGAGTAGAAGAAATCTTAGGTAAACTAATGCAACTTTAAATGAAGCGTATATTATTTATATTGTTAATGCTGACTACTTGCCTTGTGAGTCCATATGCGCAAAAGCAGAAAAAGACTACAAGAAAGCAAGAAACAAAACAGCAAATTACAAAGAAACAAGCCACAACAAAAGAAGCTACCAAGCAGCAATCTGCCAAGAAACAAGCAGAAAAGCAGCAGGTAGGCAAGCGTAAGTCTGGCAAGAAACAGACTGAAAAACAACAGACAGAGAAGCAGCAGCCTACCAAGAAACAAGCGGAAAAGCAGCAGACAGGTAAGCAAAAGTCTGCAAAACAACAGGCTGAACAACAACAAACTGCTAAGCAACAGCCCAATAAGAAGCAGGCAGACAAGCAAAAAGCAGGCAAGAATGTGCAGCAAAAGAAGGCTGCAACATCGCAGAAAAAGCTTCAGAAGGGCGGTAAACAGCAAGTAAAGTATGTTACTACCGAAGAAATAAAAGGCTTGCAACAACAAAATCAGCAGATACAAAAAGAAATTACGGAGAACGAGCAAGAACTTAAAGTAAAGCAGAAAGACGTAGACAGCCGCCTCCAAAAGATTCTTACGCTCGATACGGAGATTGGACAGCAGCAGAAAGCCATCGACAATATCGCCACAGACATAAAGGGAATTGATGGCAATATCGACATTCTGAAAGGTCAATTGAAGTCTTTGGAGAGCCAATTGGGCGAGCGTCGCTCTCGTTTTATCCACTCTATGCGCTACATGGCGCGCCACCGCAGCATTCAAGACAAGCTTATGTTTGTCTTCTCTGCCAAAACGCTCACGCAGATGTATCGCCGTCTCCGTTTTGTACGCGAGTATGCAGCTTACCAGCGTGCACAGGGCGAACTCTTGAAGCAGAAGCAGAACCAAGTAGACGAGAAGCACGACCAATTGGCACGAGTGCGTGGGCACAAGAGCAACTTGTTGGTGAAAGGTCGTCAGGTTCACTCTCAGATGGAAAGCAAGAAGGTGGAGCAGCAGAAAGTAGTAGAATCGTTGCAGAACGACCAAAAGGTTTTGCAGTCGGTTATTTCCGACCGACAGAAGAAACAGCAGGCTATTAACGCACAAATCGACCGCCTCATTGCCATCGAAATACGGAAAGCACGTGAACGTGCTATGGAAGAAGCACGCGCACAGGCAGCTGCCCGTGCTGCTGCAGCCAAGCAACGTGCCGAAGAATTGGCACGCAAGCGAGAGGCTGCACGACGTGCTGCAGAAGAGAATGCACGCCGAATAGCCGAAGCCAAAGCGCGCGAAGCAAGGGCAAAAGCCGAAGCCGAAGCCCGAGCAGCACAGTTGGAACGCGAACGAAGGGAAGCGCAAGCAAGGGCAGAACAGGCGCGCCGCGAAGCCGAACAAGCGCGTCGTGCTGCTGAAGCCGAAGCATCGGCAAGGAAAGCGCGCGAACTAAGACGTGCCGAAGAACGTGCTGAGGCTGCTAAACGTGCAGAAGACCAAGCACGAGCAAGGGAGAGTGCAGAGCGCGCACGTGCCGACCAGCAGGCACGTGAGGCAGAAGCCAACCGTATGGCAGCCGAACGCAAGGCTGCTGCCGATAGAGAACGTGCCGACCGTGAGCAGGCTGCAGCCAACAGGGCGAACGACAACAGTGCGCTCCTTTCGTCTGCCGACCGTGCTATGACAGGTAGTTTCGCCAACAATAAAGGCCGATTGCCAATGCCTGTGTCGGGTCGCATCGTAAAGCGTTTCGGTACTTACAACGTGTCAGGACTCTCGCACGTCAAGCTAAGCAGCAATGGTATTGCCATTAAAGCCTCAGCGGGTTCTCCTGTTCGCAGCGTTTTCAAAGGCGAAGTAACCAGCGTTTCTCACGTAGGTGGTTCTACCCTTGTTATGGTTCGCCACGGTGCTTACATCTCTGTTTATCTTAACTTAGGCAGCGTTAGCGTAAGCAAGGGTCAGCAAGTAGGAACAGGACAAACGCTTGGAACAGTAGATTCCAGCGGCATTTTCCAGTTCCAGCTCCATAAGGAAACCCAAAAGCTGAATCCAGAGCAGTGGCTCCGATAAGCTACACCTTATATATTATATATAGAAACTATAAAGCCAGACAGCCAAAATCGCTGTCTGGCTTTATAGTAAGTTCTGCCATATCGGTTCTGAAAATCAAAATAGTAACCTGAAAAGATGCTTTTTTCGATGATAAATGGATAATTGATGAATTTATTTTATTGAATTTCACATTTTTTTTGTATCTTTGTAGGAAACTAAAATCCTTAATGATAAAATAAAGTATAACCATCAAATAAGAATAAGCTATGGAATGTTTAAAAAAGATTAAAGACCTTTTGCAGAATCCTTTATGGAAAAAAGGCGAACATTATGTTGGTTTGGGAAATCCAAATGCAGAGATATTGATTGTCGGAAAAGAATGCGCTGTTGATGAAAATAGCGATTCATACAAGTGCGAATATTCGCAGAACTACAACTTATGGAAGAACAGAGATTGGTCAATTAAAGTTGAAGATGTTAAGAATTGGATAGATAATCCTATCTTGGATTGGAAAATATTTGACCCTCTTGCGCCTTATAGCGGACAACGTTTTGCAGTTGAAAGAAGAAATAAAAACGGAGAAGTTATCTCAGGAAAGGGTGGAACATCTGCTACGTGGTATAAATATCAGAAACTAATCAATTTTATTAGAGAGTGTGGAAAGCTTGACAGCCCAGTAAATACTACTCACATAGATTTCTATAAAGATTGTTTTATAACAGAATTGAATGAGTTGTGTAGACCTAATAACCATCGCTTGTCAGCCGAAGAACGAAGAAAAATAGAAGAAAATATTAGAAATCGTTTTGACTTAATGATTGCTACAAATTCATTTTGGTCTCATTTTAAAACCGTTATTCTTGCTTGTGGACCTTATGCAGATGCTTTGAGAGCTGACCCAAAGCTGACTCGAGCTATATTTGGGTGTGCAAAAGTTATCTCAAGCGTGAATGGTAAGAAGATTCCTCAATTGTCTTTTGCTATTAGCAATGATTTGCTAAGGGAGATAGCAAAGCAGGTATAAAACTTTTGTTATCTGATAAAAGTAAATTGAAAGTTCTTCTCTCCTTTTGTTTTTCTCCTATATGGGCATTTCGATAGTGTTGGGATTTACTTTTTAGTTTTCAATTGTAGCTGTTATTAAATCTCGGTTTAGTAGAAGCTTAGTGGGGGAAGGATTGTCTTTTTCTTGCTTAAGGCAGATGCTGAAAGTGCCTTGGTTTTGTAAAGATAATTCTCTTAAAAAGTGATAACTGCGCTTTGGCGTTGCGAAAGCGGCTCTTTTGCAAGGCAAAACAGCCGCTTTTACCGTGTAAAACCTACGCTTTTGGAATGCAAAACAATAGGTTTTGTAATGCGCTGGTAACGAGTAGGTTATGGAATAGATATGCTGCTGAAAAATATTTACATATTTGTTACCTTCTTTTTGCCTGTTTACACTTTCAGTACAGGGGCATTTGCAGCGATTTTCAGTGCGCCAAATGAAAGTTATTCTTGCTTTTGAAAAACATTTGTCTTGTGTTCTTTTGTTGCCGATATGCGCAATAAGTAAGCTAAAATGTAAAAGAAAAGTGCAAGAAAGTTTGCAAATTAACGAAATAAACGTTATTTTTGCGACACACTAAGACGCTTAAATCATTTATTCACTAATATCATTGTGTTATGAAACAAAAACTATTTACCAACGGAAACTTTAGGGGTTTCATCGCATTAGTATGTATGTTGCTATCGGCATCGGTAGCTTTTGCACAGAAAACGGTGCACGTAGAAGAAGCAGGAACATTGAAAGACAAACTGACGGAAGAGGAAATGCTTTCTCTTACGGAACTTACACTGACAGGAAACCTAAACGGCACGGACATTCTCTTTATTCGTGCGATGGGTGGAAGCACCATTGCGGGCGGAAAGACCGACGGAAAACTGCAGGTGCTCGACCTTTCGGGGGCGAACATTGTGGCAGGTGGAGACAATTATTATTACGTCAATGACGATTTGGAATATGGCACAAAGGATAATACCCTCTCGATTAATATGTTTTGCAAGTGCGAGCAGTTGCGTAAGATAACGGTGCCCAATAGCGTTACAACTATTGAGAAGAACGCTTTCTTGCTCTGCGACAATCTTACAGAAATTATTGCAAAGCCCGAAAACAAGAACTTTAAGACGGCAGAGGGTGTGCTTTTCGACAAGGATATGACTACCTTGATGAAGTGTCCCGACGGAAAGACGGGCACGTATACCATTCCTGAAGGCACGGTAAAACTTTTGGGTGATGCTTTTTCGAACACAGAAAAGCTTGAGAAACTTGTTTTTCCTGCATCGCTCGACGATATTGGCAGCAGCGCTTCGGTGCCTTTCTACATCTGCAACGCTATGAAAGCGTTTGAGGTTCATAAGGATAATAATACCTTTGCGTCTGTAGACGGCGTGCTTTTCGATAAGAACATAGAAACGCTTTTGAAGTATCCGAAGGGCAGAAGCGGCGAGTATGTCGTGCCCGAAACGGTGAAGAAGATTGACAAATATTCGTTCTATGAGGTTTATGGGCTTACGAAGGTAACCTTGCCGAAGTCGCTCACCGAGATAGCAAGCTCGGCATTTGCACACATAAAGCAATTAACGACCATTACTTTGCCCGAAAATCTTGAGCAGATAGGCTTTGGCGTGTTTATGAATTGTACGGGACTGACCGAAGTTCACGCCCTTGCTGCTGCGCCTCCCTATTGTGGTTCGATGGCATTCTATAATGTGGATTTCGATCAATGCAAGCTGTTTGTTCCTCACGGAAAGCTGAGTGTTTACAAAATATCTACACCTTGGTCGTCGTTCAAGCATATCGAAGAGGCTGCAGAGAAGCCTTATGTAACCTTTACGACAAGCCAGAAAGTTGGCAGCGAGGTTGTTTTCCATATTGTCGGCGAGGATATGACGTTCGACGGAATTAAGTTCTTGAAGACGGAAGATGTATTGGGCGAGAAGTTTGACTACTATCAGGTTACGAAGAAAGATGTAAGAATAGAAGGCAGAATTACGGATATGAGCGTCGATAACTTTGAAGTGGAAGCCCTTGACGTAAGCCATTGTCCTATGCTGAAGGTGCTAAGCTGTAAGAACGGCAAGTTGGAGAAGTTGGAATTGTCTAATAACAAAGACCTCGACACTTTGAATTGCAGCTACTGCGGACTGAAAGAATTGGATATTACGCAGTGCGGAAAGCTTGTTTTCGTGGATTGCGACGAAAACGAACTTACGAAACTCGATGTCAGCAAGAACCTGCTTCTGAACTTCCTTTCAGCAAACAAGAACAAGATTGGCAGCATCGACGTGAGTACGCAGAAGTATCTTGAAACGCTTTCGCTGAACGGTACAGACATAGAGAAGCTGAATGTAATGAACAATCCGTATTTGCAGAACCTGTTTGCGAACGAGAATAAACTCTCCGAACTCAATCTTACGAAGAATACCAACATACAGGAATTGCAGTTGGCAAAGAACAATTTCGCATCGTTCTCGCTCAATTCGCCTACGCTGAAGAAACTTTATATCAACGACAACAAACTAAAGGCGATGACGCTCGACCTTCCTGAACTGGAATTGCTCTGTGCTTACAACAACGAGATGGCAGAACTCGACTTGTCGAAGCTGAAGAACGTGAACACGCTTTCGCTTCACCACAACCTGCTGACCGATGTAAATATGAAGGCACTCGAAGAGTTGGAGTACATCTGGATAGACAACAACAAGCTGAAAGCGTTGGATTTGTCGCAAAACCAAATGATTTTAACCGTAGTATGCTATTCAAATGAGCTTTCTGCCAAGGCTTGCAAGTCGCTTATGGAGGGACTTCCGCAGCGTAACGAGAGCGACATTGCCGAAATAATCATCGTCGATACGAAGGGAACAGAGGGCAATGTCTGCACGAAATCGGCTGTGGCGATTGCAAAGGCAAAGCAGTGGAACGTGATAGACTATGTTGGCGGCACGGAAGGATATCCCGGTTTGCCTTACGAGGGCGTTGATGACCCAACGGGTGTACAGGGCATCGAGGCTGACGGCAGCACAGCAGGGTTTGTCGTTACCGATGGAAAGATACTGTTCAACGGCAGTTGCGGACGGGTTGTGCTCTACAATGCACAAGGCGCAGTGGTGCGTTTGCTCGACAATCCTGCAGTGATAGACCTCGGCGATATGCCGCGCGGTGTCTACATCGTGAACTTCAACGGAACTTCAACGAAGTTCGTTCATTAACATAAGCATCTATTACTATTAACAATGGCGGAACAACGCAATGCCGTTCCGCCATTTACAGATACCAAAACGCCCCTTGCAACTGGTAAGACTTGCAAGGGGCGTTTGTTTAAAGCTTAATTTCTCTCTGTTATTAGCATCGGCATATAAAGGCGGATTTGAACTTCCGCGAGCCAAGAAGAATGTTTTGCCAAGCTCTCGATTTGTTTTTTGGAAAGCCCAGTTAGGTTGGTAAGTGCGCTTCGTGCCAATTGCTCACTCTCTTGCTGAGGTATTTTCTTTTCTAATTCAGACCAATTGATAGCTTTCTTTACCTTCTCGACAATGACTTTCTTCGCTGCTTCCTTCTCCGAACCCTCCAGTTTGGCAATGTCTTCTTCCGTTATGGCGTGAGCCTTCCATACATCGGGGTGGACGTTTCCATCTTTCAGGTTGTTTACAAAGCCTTGAATAAGCCTTGTGCTGCATTCCCATTCCAATGGAATATACGCAAAATACTCTTTGCCTGCATACGTTTCATAGAGATTGTTGGCTCTTTGCATTTTCTTTATCCTTTCCATCATCAGGTTTATGGTGTTCATCGTCTGGTTGAATATATTCGTTGTTCCAGAAGCCGAGACAGTATTGTTGCCTGCGTCGCTCACGATGATGAAGTCTGTATGAAACCTGCTTTTCTTATGGCAGAGCTTATGGGTTCCTTGGTTGTCGTAAGTTCCTCCGTCTATCAGTTTCGGTGGTTCGGGCTTGTTGGGGCAGTTGCCGTATTCCTCTATCAGATGTTTCTTGTCAATGGTAATTGGCGTAAAGCCCGGAACACACGTCGATGCCATAACGGCACTTGCTATCGGGAAGTGGTCTGCATTGAAGATTGACCTTCCGCCAACGCGGTAGGCATATTCTCCCATTGCCGTTTTCGAGAAATAGAAAGGCACTTGTGTGGCGATGTTCGTGGAATTGATGCACAGCAACGGACTGTCGGGCAAGTCGGAAAGAGTCTTTTTCTTGAAGAAAATCTTATCGTATAAGCGTGAGGCGAATTTACTTGTCGGCATCGTAACAAACGAATACTTCAGGAAAAGAATGAGTAAGAAGAAAAAGGTGATGACACCGCCCAACGCCGCACAGACACCCGAGACTATGGGGCGGTACGGGAAAAAGTATCCCGTGAGGTTGGCTGTAAGATGTCCCATTGCCACCGACGTAGCCAACAGCAGGAAAAGGACGATGCCAAGATACAGGTAAGACGACCACAGGACGCCTTTTGATAGACTTTTTATAAATCCCCTCTCAAATTCTTCATAGTCATCTTTGTTCAACGCATAGTATGCTGCCGTTATCGAACCACCTGAAGCCGAAGATATTACATCTACTTTGTCTAATACACCAAGCCGATGAAGCGCACGCAGCGTACCAATGTGATACGCCGCTCCTTTGTAACCTCCTCCCGATAAGGCAACCCCTATTTTCTTTCCAAAGATACTCATTGCAAAAAACTTTATTAGTGAATTTCAAGTTACAACTTAGGGCAACTATTTACCTATGTACCAATATGCAATATCCGTTCCAAAATGCAAAGTTAAGAAAAGAAGAACAATTAATTCTGAAATATTGAATATATGCGACACATTGTCATATTTCGCTTCAACGAAATAAATAGATATGGCTTATCAAGACTTCATAAAAGTTGGAAAGTACTATCGTTTTTCTCTATTCCTATATAGCTTTTAAAAAGAACGTTATTACCTTTCAGAAAAAACGATAGTACTTTTCGTCTAAAAAGTACTATCGTTTTAGGTAAAAAGTACTATCGTTTTGCCCAAAAAGTACTATCGTTTTTTAGCGAAAGTTTATGGGTTTTGTATCTTGTTAATTATCAATGAGTTATAAAAAGTGGTTTTTTGAGGTGAAAACAGAGTGGATTTGGGCATTTTTCGGAGTGAAAAGTGCCCGGTTTTGAACCGATGAAACTGTCGTTATTTGTAGATGAGTGTAGTGAGTTTTTCTTTCGTAAACAAGTCTTTTGCTACATTCTGAATGTCGGCTGCCGTAACTTTGTCTATCTGTGCATAAAGGTTTGTTATATCTTTCTCCCACCCGTAGTGCAGGAAACTCTTTCCGAAGTCGAGGGCAAAGCTTTCGCGACTGTCGCAGGCAATGCCTATTTGTCCCTTAATCTGACGCTTCGCCGTGTCGAGTTCTTCGTCGGAAAGTGGTTGTTGCATCATGTTTTCAAGCTCTTCGTGCACCAACGCTATGCAGCGGGCGGTGTCTTGTGGGTCGCAACCGAAGTAGGTGCTCCACATTCCTGTGGCACTGAACGATGCAAAGGTGCTTTCGACAGTGTAGACCAAGCCGTTCCGTTCGCGCAACGAAAGGTTCAGGCGGGCACTCATGCCGGGTCCGCCCAGAATGTTGTTGAGCAGGTAGAGGGCTATGCGTCGGCTGTCGTGAACCGAATAACCGCGCGTGCCTATCATCACATGGGCTTGATGCGTCTTTTTATGTACGACGATGTTCGATGCCCGATACGTTTCCGCACCTTTTACGATGGTTGCCGTAGCGTCTTCGGTATAGTCGAGTTGTAGCGGTTCGGTCGGTATGATGTCGCCTGTGTGCTGCTGCAAGAGTGCAACGATTTGGTTGAAATCTACATTGCCATAGACGAAGAAGACGGAATTGTCGGGGCGGTAGTATCTGCTTGTAAACCGTTTCGCGTCTTCCGAAGTGAACTGCCGCACCGTTTTGGCGGTTCCGAGAATGCTGTGCCCTAATGGGAGGTTCTTGAAAAGAAGGTTCTCGAACTCGTCGTAGATAAGTTCGGCAGGGCTGTCGTTGTACGATTCTATCTCATCGCATATTACTTCCACCTCTTTTTCAATCTCCTTTTGCGGATAAACGCTCCGAAAAACAATATCGGAAAGCAGGTCTACCGCTAACGGAAAATGCTCGCGGAGAATGGCAGAGTGGTAAACCGTAGACGTCTTCGTGGTGTAGGCATTCAGGTCGCCACCCACATTTTCGAGGCAGCGGATAATGTCCAAGCTGTCCCGACACGCTGTTCCCTTGAACGTAGCGTGCTCGCAGAAGTGGGCAATGCCCTCTTCCGTTGCCGTTTCGCTTGCTGTTCCTGCGTTGATTTCGTAGCCGCAATAAACCACGGACGAAGTGGAAGGCAGGTGAATGACGCGCAAACCGTTTGCTAACCTTGTTGTGTTATATTTCATTATGGCTGCAAAATTACTGATTTTCTTTTTGAAATATGCCTAATTTGTGGTACATTTGCACAGCAAAAACCCAATAAACATTATGATAGAAATAACAAATAAGCTCTACTATGTAGGCGTAAACGACCGCAACAAGCAGCTTTTCGAAGGCTTGTGGCCATTGCCTGATGGAGTAAGCTATAACTCTTACCTCATCGACGACGAGAAAGTTGTACTGATAGACACAGTAGAAGTAGACTTCTTCGTGCAATTCATCGAGAACATCAGAGAAGTAATTGGCGACAGAAAGATTGACTATCTTGTTATCCATCACATGGAACCCGACCATTCGGGCGGCTTGGCACTCTTGAAGCAGTATTATCCCGATATTAAAGTAATTGGAAACAAGAAAACATTCGACCTTATGTCGGGCTTTTATGGCATAAAGGAAAACACCGTAGAAGTGAAGAACGGCGAAGTTATGGAGTTTGGAAACCACTCGCTTCAGTTCTTTATGACGCCTATGGTGCACTGGCCCGAAACGATGATGACGTTGTATAAAGGCGATGAGTCGGTGCTTTTCTCTGGCGACGGCTTCGGTTGCTTCGGCGCATTGAACGGCGGTATCAGCGATAAAGATATCAATCCGGAACCTTACTGGCTCGAAATGGTGCGCTACTATTCAAACATCGTTGGCAAGTACGGCACACCTGTACAGAACGCATTGAAGAAACTCGCTGGCGTTAAGTTCGATTACATCTGCTCTACACACGGTCCTGTATGGCACGACAACGTGGAAAAGGTGGTTTCACTGTACGATAAGATGTCGAAATACGAAACCGAACCGGGTCTTGTTATCTGTTACGGAACGATGTACGGCAACACCGAACGAGTAGCCGAGCAGATTGCACGTGCCGCTTCGGCTGAAGGCGTGAAGAACATCGTGATGTACAACATATCGAAAACGCCACACAGTTATATCCTTCGCGATATTTTCCGCTACAAGGGATTAATCGTGGGTGCACCAACCTACAACAACGGCTTGTACCACGAAATGGAAGTGCTGCTCTCAGAGATAGCCAACCACGACATAAAGAACCACTATATCGGTTGGTTTGGCTCTTACGGTTGGGCAAGCAGAGCCGTTACAGCCATCGGCGAATGGAACGAAACACGCGGACACTTCGAGAAAGTGGGCGAGCCTGTCGAGATGCGACAAGCCCTTACCGAAGAGGTGAAAGCCGAATGCTGGCGATTAGGCCGCGAAATGGCAGCAAAATTGTTGGCTGACGAGGCTTAAACGTATGCGCATAAGTATGAACACCGCCGACGTTCAGTCGCAAGTTATTAACTTCTTGCGATTGCTTCTGGTGGTGTTGGTGCTCTTTGTTCACTCTAATTTTCGTGGTGTCAGTGCCGATTGGGACGTGTTTTGGACGACCGAATCAACGGGAATAGGTCCGCAACTTCCATCTCTCGGTGCCGTCATAGACTTTATATCGGGTTCGTTGGCACTGCTGGCGAACCCGTTTTTCTTTTTCATCAGCGGCGTATTGTTCTTTCGCGAAGGCACATTCTCTAAAGAATTGTACTTGCAGAAGCTGTTGAGGCGTTCGTTTTCGCTGCTCCTGCCTTATGTTCTTTGGATTTTCACGTTTCTCTTTCTCTTGTCCGTTGCCGAAAGTCTGTTGCCAAACTGGACAGCCATAGTGCATAAACCCATCAAGAACTTTACTTTTTCCGACTGGTTGCTGTGTTTTTGGGACATCAGCAAGATAGGTTCGCAGGGCGGAATAGCTGCCCCTTTGGTGATTCCGTTTTGGTTTCTTCGCGACTTAATGGTGCTTTGCCTTTTTACACCTATTATATATAGGGTGCTACGCTGGCTTTCCAGTATGCGAAAAGAAGTGCCCATATTGCTCTTTGTTGCCTTGCTTTATGCCTCACGTTGGGTAGAAAACGTGCCTGGACTTAGCTTTCAAGGATTACTATTTTTCTCTTTCGGTGCATTCTTCAGCATTAAGCAAGTAAAGTTTGTCGATGTTATGCGCCCATTGAAGTGGGGCGGACTGTTCTTTGCCATATTTTCGTGGCAAATAGACAGTGCAAATTTAATGTATGCAGGCTTGATTGTCTTCACGGTTTCGACTGCAACACGATTCTTAGAACGTCGCAAACAGCAGAATAAGCTTGGCTTTCCACTGCCTACATTCTTAACCGATGCCGTTTTCTTCGTATTTGCTTACCATACCATTGTGCAAGGCGGCATACTTTTCCTGCTCAAGCGTGGCATAATAGTTCCTCACAATGCACTCGAAGCCTTCACCATCTATTTGCTCAGTCCACTCGTAATGCTCGTCATTGGTGTGGCTTTATATCAGTTGCTCAGTAAAATCGCTCCACGAATACTATCTATTTATTGCGGTGGCAGATAGGAACAATTACCCAAACTCCCCCTTTATAGAACCTTGCAACGGTTTTGCCGTAACAATGCAAGCATCGTTACAACGCAGCATAAATTTATCGCAACAACTTGTTTTATGAGCGAAAAGAAATCAATAAGGCTATAAATATTTTTCATAAACATAGCTATTACTTAACTCCTTTGTTATCAACGTATTATAAAACCTATTGTTTTGCATTCCCAAAGCGTAGGTTTTGCACGGTAAAAGCGGCTCTTTTGCATCGCAAAACCTACGCTTTCGCAATGCCAAATTGAAATTCTCGTTTTTCGTTGGAATTATTTTTACAAAACCAACCATAATCTCAAGGCATTTATGCGTATTCGCCAAGATTCAGTATAAATAATTTATAGATATATGTTATCAAAAACAAAGTTCAATCAACAAAAGAATTTTTGATAATAAAAGAATGAAATATCAGAATAAATAACTACATTTGCAGTTGTGTAGTTTTGTTTGACAACGTACACAATTGATACTTATTTAGAAAAATCATTGCTTTAGTATCAATGATTTCGGTCTGTTAATCATTTCTACAAAAGGCAGTTGTCCCAGTATAAGTACTATTCCAGATGAACATCGTTTATTTACTTGTTGATTGATATAGCTTCTCGTAACCTTATCCTCTTTAATAAGTTTGTTGTATGCCAAGCGAAATCCTTCAATACCAATCTCACCTTCTTTATCCTTAGATGTTATTCTTTTAATGCCGCCCCAATTGACATCTATAATCTTGTTATTACCTCTTGAGTTTTTCAAAGTACTTCCTTTCAATGGCATAATATACTTTTGCCATGCTTCATCGAAAGTTGGATAACTATTAAAGAGTTTAGGCTTTTCTTCTTTATACAAATTACCTTTCATGCTAGTATCAGTATTGTTAGTTCTTGTCTGGAGTATCTCAATATTAAGTTTCTCTGCAACAATTTTTGCATCATCAAGGAGTTCTCCATCTGTAGCAAGAACGGCTTTAGTACAATCTTGAAATGCCATTGCACCATAAAGTTCCATTATATTACTTCGATTAACTTTTCTATAAGTACGACCATACATCTTGGCTTGAATTGCTATTTTTTCAGTGCCTTTGGTAGCAATTACATCAATACCCCAGTCGCCAGAAAGTGGAGTTACTATTATTTTATATCCTCTTGCCTGATACAAAGAGGCTACATACTTTTCATATTCTTCAGGAGTCATGTTTTTAATCGTCTTTAATTATTTTTTTATTATTATAGTTATCTCTCAATAGTTTTGGAATATATTCCAACTTATACAATGAAGTACTCCTCCTTCTTTTGCAATTTCTTTCATTTCTATCTGATGGATATTGCAATCAGGGAACGCTTCTGCTATATAGTTATAAGCGATAGAATCCTCTTCAATATTGAATACTGGCATAACAATATGCTTTCTTACTTGAAGGAAATTGATATAAGCCCAATAGAGTTCTGAACTAGGAAAATTCACTTTATTATTGAATCTCATCTCTATTACTTCAAATCCATACTTCTCAAGTTCATTTTCCTTAAATAGGTAAAGTGTATTTCCTTTCCGAATAGCTAATTCCCCAAATAGTAGTTTTGCTATTTGCCCAGAATGTTTCTCAAAATCAGCTATCTCAATGCAAGAATTAAGAGACATCAGATCCTTTAATTGCTCAATACTACCCATAATGATTATTTAATACGTGAGTTCGATATAAGAAAGTTGTTTGAAAAGTTGCAGGAGTGGAATGTCTTTTCGTGTCTTTGCGCCTGTAAATTAAAGAGTTATCCACTCCAATGACCGATGCAGATTTAATAGAAAAAATCTGTATATTCGACGATTTTTGCAAGTATTTTACTCCTGAGTAGAAAAAACATACCAGAAAGCGTTCTGTGATTGAGACGGTAAATGATGAACTAAAGAATGTGTGTAAGATAGAATACGCCAGACATCGCTTTTTTGATAACTTTGCAACAAATCTGATAGCAGGATTCATTGCATACAATCTGTTGCAAAGAAGCCAGAAATGAACATAGAAATAATTGATAAAAGCAGAATAATTGATAGAGCTTGTATCGAACTCACGTTAATATTAAAGCTGCTACCGAACAGCAATAAAAAAGAAATAAGCCTAAAAGATGCTTTTTAGAATAGCATTCTTTAGGCTTATTGTTGTTTTTAGCGTGTTGCCATAAAGTAGCTTGTGCCTGCTAGTGCTTGGCGAAGTTCGTACAAACCGGTAGCATCTGGAGTAACGTCCATAGTCATTCCGTTATTTAAGAATGCCTTTATTGTACCGTTTTCGTTGAAGTGTATGAGCTTGTTTTCCTTACCATTCTCATTCATATACCAGTTGTTTTCTTCCTTGTTGTAAGTCAGAAGTAAAACACTGCCGTTAGGACGGGTGATTTCGTAACCGTTTTCAAGGTACTTTACAGCATACATTAAACCGTCGTCTCCCTTGATGTTCTTGGTCTTACCAATGTTTTTTGCCATTGGGTTATCGCCTGTCCAGAACTCGATAGAGTTCAGTATGAGTGCGTCTATTGTAGCAGCAATAGCGTAGGCTGGTGAAATAACAAGGAAAATAAGTTCGTTTAAGAACTTAGAGTCGGTAGCACGTCTGTTCCATTTTGCCAACTTGTTGAACATTGTAAACGAACCAACGCAAGAAGTTGCTAACATAGTGCCTGCTATAAGGCATATTGCCGTTTTAATTCCTTTTCTTTTCATAATGAATAAAGTTTTTGTTAATATTTTATAGTTACAAATATACGGATATTATTTTACTGTTGCATTGCTTATTTTTGCATAATCTTCTCTTTCAGTTCCTCGAAACTATTGGCGACGTCAATACGTTGATGATAGTCGCCACGTATGAAACCGTGCGCTTGTAAATCATCTAACAAGGCGATGAGCGAGTTCCAAAAGCCTTCCACATTATATAATATGACACGCTTGTCGTGGTAACCTATGGAGGCAGAAGAGGCAACGGTGAATATTTCGTCGAGCGTGCCGATGCCACCAGGGAGTGCCACGGTAATGTCGCTTTGCATCATTAGCAAGTCTTTGCGGTCGGATAGGTTGTCGCAAGGAAACTCTATGTCGATGTATTTACTTTTCTTTCCACCTTCTTCTACGAGGCGAGGTACGACGCCAATGGTTGTTCCTCCAGCTTCGTGCACCGATTTTCCGATACATTCCATCAGTCCGATGTTGCACCCACCGTAAGTTACGGTATGGTGGTTTGTGCCTATCCAGTGCCCAAATTCCTTTGTTCGTTCAAAAAAAACGGGGTCTATGTTGTTGTTTGCCGAACAAAACACACCTATTTTCATATCCTTGTTATTATATTTTTATTTGCTGAGTATATTCAATCTTTTGCAAAAGTACTCTATTGCAATAGTTGAACCAAATACTTGGCGACCTTTTAACCTGTTTTTTAGAACTTATTGGCTACTTTTTAATGTTTGTAAACGATATTCATTGCAAAATCTTCCTTTTGCTTGTTGTTTTATAGGCTATCCAAATGTAAGTCTTTCAAAATACTTGTGTAATCTTCTTATATATAATAAGGTGTATAAAGAAACAATTTTTAGATAGAATAAAAAATATTTTTAAAAACTTTCAAAAACATTTGGAGCGTATCGAAAAAAGTTATACCTTTGCAAACGCTTTTCCGAAATACAATAATATTTTGTTTTAAAGATAAGCCGAGCGAAGTTCGGAAGAAATTCCGTCGCTTAAAATAATTCGTTCTTTGAAAAGATTTACATATACAGAGAAGTAGTACAAGAAGCGTCTGCCGCGTCTTTGATGTTGGCAGATGGGTAAAAGAAACGTCCTATCATTTTTCTTGATTTTGGTGTTTTGAACTTGATACTTCGGATGAAGGTTCTGAGCAGAGACAAATGGAGTGCGTCGCCTCGCTGGTAAGGCAATGGGTTTTTCCTTGTTGTTCCTTACAAGTGTTTGTGATTGCATTTTTTTATATGATTTTTTACAATGGAGAGTTTGATCCTGGCTCAGGATGAACGCTAGCTATAGGCTTAACACATGCAAGTCGAGGGGAAACGGCATTATGTGCTTGCACATTCTGGACGTCGACCGGCGCACGGGTGAGTATCGCGTATCCAACCTTCCCTCCACTCGGGGATACCCCGTTGAAAGACGGCCTAATACCCGATGTTGTCCACATATGGCATCTGACGTGGACCAAAGATTCATCGGTGGAGGATGGGGATGCGTCTGATTAGCTTGTTGGTGCGGGTAACGGCCCACCAAGGCTACGATCAGTAGGGGTTCTGAGAGGAAGGTCCCCCACATTGGAACTGAGACACGGTCCAAACTCCTACGGGAGGCAGCAGTGAGGAATATTGGTCAATGGACGTAAGTCTGAACCAGCCAAGTAGCGTGCAGGATTGACGGCCCTATGGGTTGTAAACTGCTTTTGTTGGGGAGTAAAGCGGGGCACGTGTGCCCCTTTGCATTTACCCTTCGAATAAGGACCGGCTAATTCCGTGCCAGCAGCCGCGGTAATACGGAAGGTCCAGGCGTTATCCGGATTTATTGGGTTTAAAGGGAGTGTAGGCGGTCTGTTAAGCGTGTTGTGAAATTTAGGTGCTCAACATCTACCTTGCAGCGCGAACTGGCGGACTTGAGTGCACGCAACGTATGCGGAATTCATGGTGTAGCGGTGAAATGCTTAGATATCATGACGAACTCCGATTGCGAAGGCAGCGTACGGGAGTGTTACTGACGCTTAAGCTCGAAGGTGCGGGTATCGAACAGGATTAGATACCCTGGTAGTCCGCACGGTAAACGATGGATGCCCGCTGTTAGCGCCTGGCGTTAGCGGCTAAGCGAAAGCATTAAGCATCCCACCTGGGGAGTACGCCGGCAACGGTGAAACTCAAAGGAATTGACGGGGGCCCGCACAAGCGGAGGAACATGTGGTTTAATTCGATGATACGCGAGGAACCTTACCCGGGCTTGAATTGCAGACGCAGGATACAGAGATGTTGACTCCCTTCGGGGCGTCTGTGAAGGTGCTGCATGGTTGTCGTCAGCTCGTGCCGTGAGGTGTCGGCTTAAGTGCCATAACGAGCGCAACCCCTTTCCTTAGTTGCCATCAGGTCATGCTGGGCACTCTGGGGACACTGCCACCGCAAGGTGTGAGGAAGGTGGGGATGACGTCAAATCAGCACGGCCCTTACGTCCGGGGCTACACACGTGTTACAATGGCCGGTACAGAGGGACGGTGTAATGTAAATAGCATCCAATCTTGAAAGCCGGTCCCAGTTCGGACTGAGGTCTGCAACCCGACCTCACGAAGCTGGATTCGCTAGTAATCGCGCATCAGCCATGGCGCGGTGAATACGTTCCCGGGCCTTGTACACACCGCCCGTCAAGCCATGAAAGCCGGGGGTGCCTGAAGTTCGTAACCGCGAGGAGCGACCTAGGGCAAAACTGGTGATTGGGGCTAAGTCGTAACAAGGTAGCCGTACCGGAAGGTGCGGCTGGAACACCTCCTTTCTGGATTGGGCTTTTGTTTGTTAGTATCTTAATTGTTCGATACACTTTTTTGAGAGAGGGATATGGAGTTTCCCTTCTTGGCTACACACTCTGATATGTTTCATATATTGAATGGAAGACAAGGTTCAAGGCCTGCACGGCAACGGTTCAAGTCCGCCATCTTCACTTTTCGATGCATCTCATGCTTCATGCGTTTTGTTGCATTGACATCGTTCTTTGACTTATTGACACAAGCAAGACTGTAAAGTAAGACATTTCATTCCGCTTTTTTGTGGAGTGGTTATAGATTTCAAGATACAGCTGAAAGTATGAGCAACCCTGTGGCGCGTATTTCATATATGTGCCACTTGGCGAATAGAAAGTAACTAAGGGCGTATGGCGGATGCCTAGGCTCACGGAGGCGATGAAGGACGTGATAAGCTGCGATAAGCTCCGGGTAGGTGCAAATGACCTTTGATCCGGGGATTTCCGAATGGGACAACCCAGCACTCTGAAGGAGTGCTATCCTGATTTTCGTTCAGGAGGCTAACGCAGGGAACTGAAACATCTTAGTACCTGCAGGAAAAGAAAATAACTTAATGATTCCCCCAGTAGTGGCGAGCGAACGGGGAACAGCCCAAACCCACGACGTGGCAATGCGCCGTGGGGGTTGTAGGACCACGTTGTCGTACTCTGATTGTGAGGAGAACGTTCTGGAAAGTTCGACCGTAGCGGGTGACAGTCCCGTATCCGAAGCATGATGAGGCGTAGTGTCATCCTGAGTAGCGCGGAACACGAGTAATTCTGCGTGAATCTGCCGGGCCCATCCGGTAAGGCTAAATACTCCCGTGAGACCGATAGTGAAGTTAGTACCGTGAGGGAAAGGTGAAAAGCACTCCTATTAGGAGAGTGAAATAGTTCCTGAAACCATACGCCTACAAGCGGTCGGAGCATATTTTTTTATGTGACGGCGTGCCTTTTGCATAATGAACCTACGAGTTACCATGCCCAGCGAGGTTAAGGGGTTCAGCCCCGTATCCGCAGTGAAAGCGAGCCTGAACAGGGCGTTCAGTTGGGTGGGGTAGACGCGAAACCAAGTGATCTACACTTGACCAGGTTGAAGTTCCGGTAACACGGAATGGAGGACCGCACGGATAAGCGTTGAAAAGCTTCCCGATGAGTTGAGTGTAGGAGTGAAAGGCCAATCAAACTTGGAGATAGCTCGTACTCCCCGAAAGGCATTTAGGTGCCGCGTGCGATGTTCTCCGTGAGAGGTAGAGCGACCGATAGGTCAAGAGGGCTTCACCGCCTATCGAGACCTGACGAACTCCGAATGCTCACGGACCGTAGTCGTGCAGTAAGGGGGCGGGTGCTAAGGTCCGTCCCCGAGAGGAGAAGAATCCTGACCGTCGTCTAAGGTCCCCAAATTCTGTCTAAGTTAGTCTAACGAAGTCTGGTCCCGGTGACAGCTAGGATGTTGGCTTGGAAGCAGCCATTCATTCAAAGAGTGCGTAACAGCTCACTAGTCGAGGGTCCGGGCGTGGATAATAATCGGGTATGAAGTCAGATACCGAAGGCGCGGGATAGCAATGTATATTAAAAGTATCGGTAGGGGAGCATTCCATATGCGTTGAATGGTGATGGTGATTGATCCTGGAGCGTATGGAAAAGCAAATGTAGGTATAAGTAACGATAAAGGGGGTAAGATTCCCCCTCGCCGTAAGACTAAGGTTTCCCGGGCGATGCCAATCATCCCGGGGTTAGTCGGGTCCTAAGTCTCAGCCGAACGGCGATGGCGATGGCAGACACGGTCAATATTCCGTGACTTGCCCATTCAGCGATGTGGAGACGGAGCAGTGACACTGTCGCGCCCTTACGGATATGGGCGTTGAAGGCTTTAGGCTATGATGGGTGCAGGCAAATCCACACCCTGAGCTGATGGCCGATAGTACGGTTTTCCCCTCGGGGCGAACCGATAGCACAGGTAATCATACTTCCAAGAAAATCCGCTAAGCTCAATGTTTGGGCAACCCGTACCGCAAACGGACACACGTAGTCGGGTAGAACATACTAAGGCGTTGAGAGATTCATGGTTAAGGAACTAGGCAAACTGACCCCGTAACTTCGGGATAAGGGGTCCTCGTTTTTTACGAGGCGCAGAGAATAGGTCCAGGCAACTGTTTAACAAAAACACAGGGCTGTGCCAACTCGAGAGATGATGTATACAGCCTGACACCTGCCCGGTGCTGGAAGGTTAAGAGGAGAGCTCAGACTTTTGTCGAAGGCTTGAATTGAAGCCCCAGTAAACGGCGGCCGTAACTATAACGGTCCTAAGGTAGCGAAATTCCTTGTCGGGTAAGTTCCGACCTGCACGAATGGTGTAATGATCCGGACGCTGTCTCAATCATGATCTCAGTGAAATTGTAGTATCGGTGAAGATGCCGATTACCCGCGATGGGACGAAAAGACCCCGTGAACCTTTACTACAGCTTAGCATTGACCTTGGTCATCCGATGTGTAGGATAGGCCGGAGGCTTTGAGGCGCGCACGCCAGTGTGCGTGGAGCCATCCTTGAAATACGGCCCTTTGGCTGTCTGAGGTCTAACGCGCTTGTTGCGCGGACATTGCTTGGTGGGTAGTTTGACTGGGGTGGTCGCCTCCAAAAGCGTAACGGAGGCTTCCAAAGGTGCCCTCGGGTCGATTGGTAACCGACCTCACAGAGTGTAATGGCATAAGGGCGCTTGACTGGGAGGCAGACATGCCGAGCAGGCAGGAAACTGGGGCATAGTGATCCGGTGCAAGTGTATGGAAACTGCATCGCTCAAAGGATAAAAGGTACTCCGGGGATAACAGGCTGATCCCCCCCAAGAGCTCATATCGACGGGGTGGTTTGGCACCTCGATGTCGGCTCGTCACATCCTGGGGCTGGAGAAGGTCCCAAGGGTTGGGCTGTTCGCCCATTAAAGTGGCACGCGAGCTGGGTTCAGAACGTCGTGAGACAGTTCGGTCTCTATCTATCGTGGGCGTTGGAGTTTTGCGTGGTTCCGCCACTAGTACGAGAGGACCGTGGTGGACAGACCTCCGGTTTGCCAGTTGTGCCGCCAGGTGCACCGCTGGGTATCTGAGTCTGGTATGGATAAGCGCTGAAAGCATCTAAGTGCGAAGCCTTCCGCAAGATTAGAACTCCTCATTAGGGTCGTCACAGACGATGACGTTGATAGGGTGCAGGTGTAAAGACAGCGATGTCAAAGCCGAGCACTACTAATTGCCCGAAGCTTTCATTCCGGTGTTTATTCTTTTTGCTGTACGCGTGTCTTGTATGGCTTGTTTTACATATCCTTGCTTGTGGCATGGTCACCCTTACTGTGTGCTGAGGAGCACACTGATGGTTTTTATCAGGTGGTTATTGCGTCGGGGTTCCACCTCTTCCCATTCCGAACAGAGAAGTTAAGCCCGATTGCGCCGATGGTACTGCAATGCAATGTGGGAGAGTAGGTAGCTGCCTTTTTTTGTATTGAAGCCCCGACTGCGATGAGTGGTCGGGGCTTCGTGCGTATATATGGGTTTCAGCGAAAGCTGGTGTAAGGTAAGATGGAGCCCTTTCATCGAATATGGAATAGGGCGAGTGCATTTTTTTAGAAATGCTCTTGTTATTTAATTAGGAGGACTTTTTCTTTCATAACCTCTGCTCATATAAGCTGATGCAATTCTTGGTACTGTCCTATAGAAGTGTGTAAGTTCCATTGTTTCTTTTATAGTTTTCAAATACAAAGATAAGAAACAATGGAACTTACACACTTCTATAGGACAGTACCCTACTTTCTTACACCCCCAAAAAAATGAGTAGTAATATTTCTTTGATTATTTTATTATAATTACATAAAAAACACTATCTTTGCAATTGATAAAGAATAAGTGTTAAAAGTAGTAATCTATACATCTATAACCATTTTGTAAATATACTTTTATTTAAATTGGTTGTTTTTAGTCGCACACTAAATATTATCTAATATTAAATAACTAACATTGAAATATGGAAGGAAAGAAAGTTACAATTGTCTTAGAAGAAAGTAAGTATGCTCATGACTTTGATAAGAACCAGAACATACACATTGTCGAGTACGATCGTGTTACAAAACTTATTGACAATCAAATTACCCAAATTACCCGAATCCCCCCCCCAAAAAAAGACAATGATAAGGAAGGAGAAAAACCTAAACCTAAATTAGGTATATTACACCAATATAATACAATTTCTATTTTTGGAGGAAGAGGTTCGGGGAAGACCACGTTTATCCTTAATATTCTTAAATATATAAATGCTAAAAAGGAGAAAGAGGAAATATTGGGAATTATCGACCCAACACAAATGGAAGAAAAAGAACACGTCTTCTTGGTTGTTTTGTCATTAATCAATAAAAAGGTAACTGATAAAATAGAGAAGATGGAAAGCTGTTCGTCAAGTTTTATATGTTGTTATAAACGTGATTGGAAGAAGAATTTGAGTAAGTTAGCAAAGGGGTTGCCCACACTTGAAAAAATAGATACAAAACTTTATGAGAATTGGGATGACGATAACTATATTATAGATCGTGGTTTAGAGAGTGTATCTGCTGCATATAATCTTGAAGATAATTTCCATAAATTAGTAGACTTGGCATTGGAAATTATAGGTAAGGACTTTTTTGTTCTAGCTTTCGACGATATTGATGTGAATATGTCAAAAGGTTGGCCAGTGCTTGAAATTATTCGAAAGTATCTGACAACGCCTAAGTTGATTATCCTATTAAGTGGCAATCTGACACTTTATTCATACAATGTTCGATTACATCAATGGAAACAACTCAGTGAATTGAGAAAATTTGATAGGTTCGATTTCTTCAAACAAGTAAATCAATTAGAGGGACAGTATTTGTTAAAGATACTCAAGCCAGAAAATCGAATTCATTTGATGTCGTTACAAGAATCCAAGCAACAATATGACGTTTCCTATTATTTCAAGAATACAAAGGAAGACCAATGTGAAGAAATTCAAATAGAAGATAAGTATACTGAGAAATTGAGTCTCTTGGGTATCAATAATACAAAAAAACAATTTATGGAGTATCTTCTAGGGTTGTCTATACGAAGTCAGATTAGTATACTTTCAAATTTGGGAAACAATGGTGTCTATAGCCAAATAGATGCATTTGTTTCTCGAATGATGGCTGCAAAGATAGATGTAGACGCAGCTATTAAGAGTGAAACTTTAGCAATAACCAACATTGTACAATACTTATCAAAGAATAATTTTTTCTCACATTCGTATTTATTGATACCCAATACTGAAGATCATGATGCTAATGGGTGTTTTATGGGACTTACGACTATATTTGTTAACCAAGCTAAGGTACACCCATGGATCTTACTTGGCTATATGCTGAGGGTTGGTTATGCAAGAGCTTTTAATATTTCATTGGAAAAGGGAAGCTTTAATTTGATGCTGTCCTATGCAGGAATGCAGCAAGACATGTCTATAAAGAATATTGTTGCACTGATGATTGCTGTAGGTAAGGCAAACGGTTTAAATATGCCAGAATTGATTCGAATAAAGGGCTTAGGTTCAAAGTCTAAGAAAGGTCAAGATGAAATAGAAAACTTATTAGATAGTGTTCTAAAAAGAGATACTGTAAATATGGCTCAAAAAGTATTAGCATTATTGCCATTATTTTCTTTAAGCAGTAGTAAGAAGCAAAGTACAGAATTGTATTACTCTGTACCTATCTTGTTGTCAACAATATGTTATTTAACACGATGGGGAAAGGAGAGGGATGATATTAAACGTTGTTTAAAAGATATGAGTCTACACAGAATCTATCCGATGCCTTCAACGCTACAAGGGAAAATTAAAAATCCAGAAGAAGATATAGAGGAGAATGAAGAATTGTCGCAAGTTCTCGAAATAAAGGTAAAAAAAGAAGATAGTGTGGAGAATGAAGATATATTTGAATCAAGTAGTGAAATCAAACAGTTAGTTGATGCTTTGGAAAAGTGGAGAGTGTCTATAAAAGAAGAAGGAAATACCTCTACATTTCCACCTTATCTACTTGGTCGCATTATGACTCGGTTTACTTCTGCTATAAAGAGCGTTGTGTATTCTGAAAAACTTAGCTATAGTATGCAACAAGCTGTTATACTATTTCTAAATGCATGCTTGGTGGAAGAAGCAAAAGAGAACTTAGATGTAACAGGAATGAGTAATAATAATCCTACAAGAAAAACAGATATCTTTGAGAATAATTTGTCTAAGATAAAGGATGAGGATGGGAAAAAACTCCAACTGACTCGATGGCTTATTTCCTGTCCATTACTTTATTGCTTTTTACAAGCGAATGTATTAGAAGCTATCAAGAAGGCTTTTTCGTTAAATATTATGGATTCTTTCCTTTTATACAATGTTCTAGAGGAAGTAAACTTAAAAGTGCGAGATAAAAAAAATGCAATTAATAAAAAACTTGAAATAAATGGTGATAATTATGAAAGAGAATTCGACAATATCTTTAATAAAATTCCAGTTCAAGAATTTGCAAAATTTATTCAAAATAACGATACAAGAAAAGTAAGAAGTTGGTTACTTAAAAATCCTTATATTAAAATTAAATCAATAGCTGAGGGAGTAACAAAGAAACTCATAGATTTATTTAAAGAAAGATATTTTGGTTGAGTAGAAAATGATAATCAAGAATGATAATTAAGCAATGAAATACCATTCATATTTTGCGTATCTACTGACAGACTTACTTTCCCTTTCTTCGTATCAAGAAGGAGGGGAGGTTAGTGTCGGTGATATTAGGCGTCGTTTGATGCTAATTGCACGAAAACATGATACAACGATTCCTGACCATTATCTAAGGCTTGATGCATACTATTCATTTCAGAACATAGAAGAGAAAAGTCAAATTTTCACGATAGGTCTTACTGAACTTGCAGATGCTTTCTTAGAGTACCGATATAATCGAGTGTACGTCAAAGCTGAAAAGTTTAATGAATGGCAATATCTGATAGCATATATACCTCCTATGTTGTTGGTTTGTGCTTATATTTTCAAAAAGGGTCAATTCTCAAGTCTGGAACTTACATCGAGCTCTTTCTATAACCAGTCTATAGCACCCAATTTGCGTTATACGAGTTTTGTGTCACCATATATTCGGCAGATGGAAGATTTAAAAAGGAAGTATAATGGCTTCTGCGATCTTCATATCCATCTAAATGGAACTATAGAAACCGATTCGGTTTGGCTTGATGTTCTGAACCATCCTGACAATGTTATTTACGAGATGTATTGTGCTGAAAAAGAGGAATTAGTTAAGGAACAATATGAACAGTTTGATAATTGGTCACGCCCAGATAGATTTAAAGAACTGATAGAGAAAGCGATTAAACTCAGAGAGGAACTTTTCTATGAGTTATGGAAGAAAATTCCTATTTTTATGGATTTTACTCGCCAATCGGAAAGTATTTTCTATATTACTGTCCTTCACTACTTGTGTTTATATCCTGCTAACGAAGAGGTGGCAAAGAAATTTCATCACTATCTTCTCATTTTGGGTCTTACTAATTCTATACTTGTACAGCAACCAGAATGTTTTGGTTTTGAGCAATTTCAAAAGTACACTTCGAATAAGTTGCGAGACTTCAGTGAACAAGAATACGAACAACGTTTTTTTCAGTTGGCAGGAAATGAACTTAATAACCTTAGAACTATTGAAGGAAGATTTTCTCCTAAAGATACAAAGGATAAAAACAATAACTTGATAGATAAAATACGAAGAGGCTGGGAAAAGCTGAATACAGCACAAAAGAACTTAGAGATTTCCAACTCAGAACTTCGCCTTGTTGCACACTTTATAAAGAAGAAAGATAAACAAAAGGGGGATATTCGCTTTCAGGCATTGCGTGCCGACATGAAAAAAAGAGGTGAAGTGCTAATGTCAATGTGTATGAGTGGAAGTAAGAATGGGAAATCCATTGTTGGTATTGATGCTGCCGCAAGCGAGTTTGATACTCCACCTGAAGTTTTTGCACCTGTTTTTAGGAGATTCCGTGAAAAAGGATTTCGGCATTTCACGTATCATGCAGGAGAGGACTTCTACCACTTGCTTGGTGGACTGCGCGCCATATACGAAGCCATAGATTTCTTAGATCTACAACGAGGAGACAGAATAGGACATGCAACAGCTGCTGGTGTAAGTCCTAAAGTTTGGCATAAAAATGTTGGCGATAAGATTATTGTTCCTAAAGGTGCATATATGGACGATCTCCTTTTTGCATATTATTTGGCTAGTACTGAGGAGGGAAGTGCTTTACGACCACTTATGCCACAGATTTCAATGCGTGTTATGCAACTTGCGGGGGAAATATATCCAGGTAATGAGAATATTGAGGCTTATATATCTGCATGGAAAAACCGGCAGCTTGATATTGTAGAGTTGGACAAGCAAAATAAATTAATAGAGTACCCTTTATTGAAAGAATATCACAAGAAAAATTGCGTTAAGAAGTATAATGAGAAAATAGAGGTAGACATCTATGAAGTTCTTGATGAAGCTGCCTTGCATGAAGCACAATTAGCGATACTAAAGTTGATGCACAAGAAAGAAATTGTGATAGAAACACTACCTACAAGCAATGTACTTATTGGAAATCATCGCCAATTTTGTACCTACCATCTGTATAATTGGCTCAAATGGGAAGACGAAGGAAAAGCCATTCCTCCCATTGTGCTTGGTACAGATGATGCAGGAATATTTGCTACCAATATATATAATGAGTACTGCCATATTTTCACATTACTGGTATACAAATATGGTTTTTGTGTTAATAGGGGATTAGACTTTATTAGAGAACTAAACTATAATGCAGAAATCTATGCTTTCGATTAAGCCTGGTTCTGAAAGTTACCAAGTTAAAAACATAGAGTAGGGGAAGTCGATAATTAGCAGGCGGAGCCATATCGTGTACTTTTGTGCAGTAATATCCATTATTTGCTTGATGGCGCGTAGGTGTTGAACATAATAATCTTTTACTTTTATGAAATGAGAAACTGTGTTTTGGTGTGTGTGTTTGCCTTGTTTTTCTTTGTTGTGAATGCGCAAGAGCAGCGCGATTGGCAGCGGCTGTATGACGAGTTGATGGTTACGGAGGAGCAGGAGGGACTGATGAATGAGGAAAATTACGATTTGCTGTGCAGCTTGGCCGAGCACTCCATTGACTTGAATAAGGCAACACGCGAGGAGTTGGAGCAGCTTCCGTTTCTTACGGCTACACAGGTGGAAGACATTTTGGCTTATATTTATCAGTATCGTGGTATGCGGTCGGTGGGCGAACTGCTGATGATAGAGTCGCTCGATGCTGCAAGGAGCGAGCTGCTGAGCTATTTTGTAACAATAAAAGTAGACGAACAGCGGCATTTTCCTACGCTTGCTACGATTTTAAAACGTGGAAAACACGATGTTACCCTTACGATGAAAGTACCTTTTTACGAGCGGAAAGGCGATAAAAACGGCTACTTGGGCTACCCTTATACGCACTCGTTGCGCTATAAATTTTCTTATTCCGACTATTTTCAAGTTGGTCTTGTCGGAGCACAAGATGCTGGCGAGCCTTTCTTTGCCAACCGAAACACGCTTGGTTACGACCATTACAGCTTTTATGTAGCGGTGCGCAAGTTGGGACGTATAAAGTCTGCCGTTGCAGGACGCTATAAGGTACGGTTCGGGCAGGGTCTTGTTATCAACAACGATTTCAGTTTTGGCAAAACAATGAGCCTTCTTTCGCAAGGGCGTTCCTACACGGCTGTTCGTCCACACTCATCGCGTTCTCAAGCCAATTATCTGCAAGGCGGGGCTGCAACAGTGGCTTTGACACGCCATATCGACTTGTCGGCGTTTGCATCTTACCGCAAGAACGATGCTATACTTAACGACGATGGCACAATCCGCACGCTGCTGAAGTCGGGTTATCACCGCACGCCCACCGAGATGGAGAAGAAAAACAACATTTCGCAAACAACTTTCGGTGGCAATTTGCAATGGGGAAACTATGGTTTTCGTGCAGGTCTGACGGCACTGTACACACATTTCGACCGCCCACTGATGCCCAATACTGCGCAAATCTACCGTGCCGATTATCCACAGGGCTACGATTTCTGGAATGTGGGCGTGAATTACGGCTACGTGAATCCACGATGGAGTGCGAACGGCGAAACGGCAATGGGAGGCAACGGAGCTGTTGCCACTTTAAACAGTGTGTCGTTTCAGCCCTCAAAACGGTTGTCGCTGACTGCCATTCAGCGATATTACGGTTCTCGGTATTGGGCACTCCACGCCAATGCTTTCAGCGAGGGCGGACAGATGCGCAACGAGATGGGTATGCTGATAGGTGCGAATTGGACTGTAAACCGCTTCCTCACCCTTGCGGCTTATACCGACTACGCCTATTTTCGTAAGCCACGCTATCGGGCATCGGCAGCAAGCAGTGCGTGGGACAACTATATTTCGGCTGTTTACACCCGCGGAAACCTTTCGTTTTTAGCTCGTTATCGACTTAAAATTCGGCAAAAAGACAATGCCGACCACACAAAATTAATCAATGAACATACGCAGCGAGCATGTTTTGCATTCACCTATTCGGGGTTGAACTGGGATTGCAAAACGCAGGCAGACCTTGCCTACAACCACCATAAAAGCAGTAGTTTCGGCTATATGCTAAGCGAATTTGTTGCTTGGCAACCTCTTTCGTGGCTTCAAACCTCAGCAAATATCGGTTATTTCCACACTGCCGACTTCGCTTCTCGCCTGTATATCTACGAACGCAGTATGCTTTACAGCTTTAGTTTCCCTGCTTTCTATGGCGAGGGTATTCGTTGGTCGGTGTTTGCCCGTGCCAATTTGCGCAAGAAACTGTCTGTATTGCTGAAGGTAGGTACTACACACTATTTCGACCGCAAGCATATTTCGTCGGGCTTGCAGCAAGTGAACCGTTCAGAACTGACCGATGTGGAAGTGCAACTGCATTGGAAAATTTAGCACGAGTTGCATTTGCACGAAGGATACGATAGGCTTTGGAACTCTTGAAAATTGGTGAAAAGAAGATGATAATGGTGTAAATATTTTTTGCAAGAATATTTGTTGTGTAACTTATTATTTATCAGCGTGTTGCAAAACCTATTGTTTGGCGTTCCAAAAGCGTAGGTTTTGCACGGTAAAAGCGTATGTTTTGCGTTGCAAAAGAGCCGCTTTCGCAATGCCAAATCGAAATTATCATTTTTCTAACGAATTATATTTACAAAATGGAGGCGGTTTTATCCAAAAACTGCTGCTGTTTCGTAGGGGTATGATTCATCTACAATACGCTCTTTTTCGTGTATTTTAGTTCCCGCCATAAGTAACGAGATAGAAAGCGTTTCCTCTGATAATATTCTGTTGAACCAATTCTAAACTCCATTTTATCAATATTCAGAAGCAACCGCTCGAATTGTTAGTCTTTCACAAAAAAGCAGTTTAACTTTTCTGTTTTCATTATTTTTTGTGTAAGTTTGCATTGCTATTGTAATGACACAACGAAATATTTTACCATATAAGATAAAGGCTTTGGTGGTGTGGCTGCAACGAATGAAGCATATTCAGGGGTTTGGCATTCAGTCGCCATCGGCTTTTTCGTTTGATAGGAAGGTGATAAACGACCACACTCCCTATCCCATTTATGCTGAACTGAAGCGAGTGGGCAACACCCTGACGGCAGTAGAGCGCAAGAAAGCACGACTGTTGTATCGGATAAATCGCTTTGCCGAAGCCGATAGGTTTTGCTTCTATCCCACGAAGTTGCCTGCTTACGAAAGCTACATCAAGGCTGCGTGCGAGAAAACATTGGTGGAAGAGGCGAAAACGTTAGGCGAGGAGGGCGAAGGCACTGCATCTGACGAGTTTGCCATATATTTCCTGACGGTCGGCGATCACTGCCAAACGTTTTACGAAAGGTTGCGGACAAGCATCAATGCGGAAAGTTTCGTTATCGTAGACGACATAAAGCGTAATGCAGAAACACGGGCATTTTGGCAGCAAATACTGGACGACGAGCGCGTGAGTTTCTCGTTCGACCTATATCATATAGGCATAGCCTTTTTCGACAAGCGACCTAAACAAAACTATATAATAAATTTCTAATAAACAAAGCGCAATGAGCAAAGTGTACACAAAGACAGGCGACAAGGGAACAACCAGTCTGATAGGAGGAACAAGAGTAAAGAAGAGCGATATTCGCATTGAATCCTATGGAACGGTAGACGAGCTGAACTCGTTTATCGGATTACTTGCAACCTATGTAGACGAAAAGGAAACCGCCGACCTTTTAGCCGAAATACAGAACGTACTCTTCAATGTTGGCTGCAATTTGGCTATGGGCGAGAGTTTTAAAAAGGAGATAAAAGAGTCGGTAGTTGCCGATGTGCTCATCGAACACGTAGAAAAAGCCATCGACAGAATGCAATCTGCCATTCCCGAACTGAAGAGTTTCGTTATTCCCGGTGGCAGTCGTTCGGCTTCAACCGCCCATGTTTGCCGCACGGTTTGTAGGCGTGCCGAGCGTCTTATCATAGCTTTAGACGAGAGTTCAGAGGTAGACAGGAATCTGATGGCGTATGTAAACCGCTTGTCGGACTACTTCTTCGTGCTTTCACGTTATTTAAACAATATCGAGAAAGTAGATGAAAAAATATGGCAAAATCCTTGCAAATAAGAAATAAAATAGTATTTTTGCACGCAAAATAAACTAAAGCAAATATTTTAAGCCTATGTATTGGACACTGGAATTAGCATCGAAGCTGGAAGACGCACCATGGCCAGCAACTAAAGAAGAGCTTATCGACTACGCAATTCGTTCAGGTTCGCCATTAGAAGTATTGGAAAACCTTCAGGAAATTGAAGACGAAGGCGATGTTTACGATAGCATTGAAGACATCTGGCCCGACTATCCTTCTAAGGACGACTTCTTGTGGAACGAAGATGAATATTAAGTTATTGAATTTAAAATAATGCGGACAACTCACCATTGCAATGCCCTTGGTGAGTTGTTTTTGTTTATTTTCTTTTGCAATCTTATTTTAGCGATTAATGCAATAATACACACAAACAGTCGTTATACATACGTGTTTAAACGCTTAATATCCATAATCAGCCTGTATGTGCTCGTCAGTGCCACCGCATTGGCGCAGTACGACGTGTCTTTCAGTCATTATTGGGAAATGGAACCTTACTACAACCCTGCTTCCGTGGGAAAGGAAAATCATCTCAATGTTGTTGGAGCATACGCCTTGGACTTTGCAGGCTACAAGAACAATCCGCGTGTAATGTACGTCGGTGCCAGTATGCCGCTCTATTTCATGAGGCAATACCACGGTGCGGGCGTGTCGATTCTGAACGACCAAATCGGACTTTTTACGCATCAGCGCATCGCTGGACAGTACGCTTTCCGCAAGAATCTTTTTGGCGGAATGTTGGCAGCTGGCGTTCAGTTAGGACTGCTATTGGAGAAGTTCAACGGTTCTAAGCTTGACCCAGAAGATGCCAACGACCCTGCCTTTGCACGCGCCGAAGTGAACGGACAGAGCATAGATTTGGGCGTCGGACTTTACTATATACGCAATAATTGGTATGTTGGTGCATCTGTGCAGCATCTGAATGCGCCCCTTGTAGAATTGGGCGAGAAGAACGAACTGCAAATAGATAAAACCTATTATTTGACAGGTGGATACAATATAAAACTAAGAAATCCGTTTCTTACTATACCAACCTCTGTTATGGCACGTTACGACGGTAACGGTTATCGGGCAGATATGACTGCACGACTGGTCTATACAAACGAGAAGAAAGTGCTGTACGGTGGTGTGTCTTACAGTCCAAAAAACTCTGTAACGGCATACGTCGGAGGAAGTTTCCACAACATCAACGTTGGCTACAGTTACGAAATGTACACAGGTACAGCCGACGTGGGCAATGGAAGCCACGAGTTGATGGTGAGTTATCAAACTGATATAAACCTGCAGAAGAAAGGACGGAACAAACATAAAAGCGTAAGATTTCTATAGAAACAAAATATGAAGATGAAAAAAAATATATTAGTTCTTTGCCTTGGCATTGTTATGCTTGGCACACTCTCTGGCTGTTTTGCTGGGAAATCGGCTTCAATGTCGGGCAGGGGAGGCGAAGTAACTGGCGTTGGCGGCGGTAAACCTTTCCGCGAGCCTACTCCTTACGGTATGACCTTGGTAAAGAGAGGTTGGCTGAAAATGGGTCTTTCAGACCAAGATAGCCTTTGGGGCAAGAACACACCGGTAAAAGACATCTCGGTAGACGGTTTCTGGATGGACGAAACAGAAGTTACGAACTCTGAATATAAACAATTTGTAGAATGGGTACGCGACTCTATCCTTCGCACACGCCTTGCCGATCCAGCGTACGGAGGCGACGAAACCTATATGATAACCGAAGATAAGAGTGGCAATCCTGTTACTCCGCACTTGGATTGGAACAAACGATTACCACGTAAACCCAACGAGGACGAGCAGCGAGCTTTCGAGAGTTTGTATACAACAAACCCTGTTACGGGCGAGAAGAGTCTTGATGCCAAGCAGTTGAACTATCGTTACGAAATCTATGACTATACTACGGCTGCACTTCGTCGCAACCGTTTGAATCCAGCAGAGCGCAATTTGAACACCGATATAGAGGTAGACCCAGAAGAGGTTGTGATGATTTCAAAGGATACTGCCTACATCGACGATGAGGGTAATATACATCAAGAAACCATCAATCGCCCATTGTCAGGCCCTTGGGACTTCTTGAATACCTATATTGTAAATATATATCCCGATACAACTTGTTGGGTGAACGACTTCCGTAACTCTGATAACGAAACCTATTTGCGCAATTATTTCAGCAACGCCACCTATAATAGCTATCCTGTTGTGGGCGTTACATGGGAACAAGCCAATGCTTTCTGCGCTTGGCGTACCGATTATTTGCTGAAAGGTTTAGGCAGGGAGGCACGTTTTGTTCAACGCTATCGCTTGCCGACCGAAGCAGAATGGGAATACGCTGCACGTGGAAAGAATCAGGACGAGTTCCCTTGGGAGAACCAAGATGTGAAGAGCGGAAACGGCTGCTTCTATGCTAACTTTAAGCCCGACCGAGGCAACTATACCAAGGACGGCAACCTTATAACCAGCAGAACAGGTATTTACAGTGCCAATTCGAATGGTCTTTACGATATGGCGGGCAATGTAGCCGAATGGACAAGCACCGTTTACACCGAGGCAGGAGTAAAGTCTATGAACGACTTGAACCCACAGTTGGAGTACAAGGCGGCTAAGGAAGACCCCTACCGACTGAAGAAAAAGAGTGTGCGTGGCGGTAGTTGGAAAGACCCTGAAAGCTACATTCGCAGCGCATGGCGTACTTGGGAATACCAAAATCAGCCACGCAGCTACATCGGTTTCCGTTGTGTGCGTAGCTTGGCAAGCTCTTCGAGCGAGGCAGCAAAAGAGGCAAAGAAAAGTAGTAAGAAAAGAAAAAAGAATAGAAAGTAATGACACGATACAGCAAATACAACATTATATATCGTCTGCAGAAGTGGATTGATACCGTTCCGGGACAGACTTTCCTGAACTATGGTTATAGTTGGGGTGCCTCAATCGTTATTTTGGGTGCATTGTTCAAGCTCACCCACCTCCCAGGAGCTAACATTTGGCTGTTCTTGGGTATGGGAACAGAAGTCGTGGTGTTCTTCTTGTCTGCTTTCGACCGACCTTTCGACAAGACAGACGACGGTAAAGAAATTCCAACACACTTCCAAGAGGACGATGAGGAGATAGAAACTGTTGGCATAAATACAAAGGGCAACGTTGCTTCTGTACGCCAAACAGTTGTTGCTACTGATGCAACAGCCGAAGAAGTAGCTCGCCAAACTATGCCATTGGCTGACCAAATAGCGGCTGCAGTGGTTAATCAGCAAAGTCAAGTTATTGCTAATGCCGAGCAGCAGACGCCTGAAATGGTAGAAGCACAGACCAATTATGTTGATGCGCTGAAGAGTTTGACCGAGATGTTGGGTAAGGTGAACGACCAAAGCCAACGTCTTACACGCGACAGCGAGGAGATGGAAAACCTCAACCGTACGCTTACGGGCATCACCAAGGTTTACGAAATGCAGTTGAAGGGTGCGAGTCAGCAGATTGGAACCATCGACCAAATAAACGAACAAACCCGCAAGATGGCGCAACAGATAGAGCAACTCAACAAGGTTTATGCCCGAATGATAGAGGCAATGACTGTGAATATGCGTGTTGCATCGCCTGCCGTTCCAACGCAACCTACAACAGAGGAATAAATCTAACGTGCGTTCGTCTGTCCCAAAATATAGCAAATAGGCTATATAAACATAGCAAACAGGTTATGTAAACACAGCAGACGCGCGGCATAATAATAGAAAGATATTACATGGCAATCATAAAGAGAAAGGTTTCCCCACGCCAGAAGATGATTAACTTGATGTACGTCGTCCTCATGGCAATGCTTGCGTTGAACATCTCGACGGAGGTTCTCAACGGCTTTTCCATTGTCGAGGAGAGCTTGAATCGTACTACGGGAAACTCTTCTATGGAGAATAAAGCCATCTTTGATGAGCTTGAGCAGATGATGCAGAAGAATCCTGAGAAGGTGAAAGCATGGTTTGCAATGGCTTCAACAGTGCGTAACATGAGCGATTCGCTCTTCAATTATGCGCAGCAATTAAAGATAGACATCGTAAAAGAAGCCGATGGGCAAGATGGCGACCCATTAAACATTAGGAACAAAGAGAACCTTGAAGCTGCAGGAATTGTTATGTTGGCACCTGGAACAGGACAAGGGCACAAGCTCTACGATGCTATAAACAGCTATCGTGAGCGCATTCTCAATTTTGTAACCGACCCATTGCAGAAGAAAATCATAGCAAGCAACCTTTCAACTGCTGTTCCACACCATTCATTAAACAAGAATTGGGAGGAATATATGTTCGAGAATATGCCTACATCGGCTGCCGTAACGTTGCTTTCAAAACTGCAAAGCGATATTCGTTATGCTGAAGGCGAAGTTCTTCACACCCTTGTTGCCAACGTGGGGCTGAAAGATTTGCGTGTGAATAAGCTGCAAGCGTTTGTCGTGCCAAGCCAGACACGCCTTTATCCTGGCGAAACACTTACGGCACAGATGCTGATGGGTGCTGTCGATTCTACCCAACAGCCACAGGTTTATGTGAACGGACAACTCATTCGAGGCAACAAAATCACGCTGAGAGCAGGTGCACCAGGCAAGCATACCATCAGTGGCTATATGTTGATAAAAGACCTTGCAGGCAACGTAATACGCCGAAACTTCAAGCAAGACTATTGGGTTACGGGCGGTCCAAAACCTGAACGCTACATTAGTCCTGACGGAATGCAGCAGGTACCAGCCTTTGAAGGTGTGGCAACGATAGCTGCCGACTTGATGAATGTGCTTTACGCAGGTTTCGACAACCCTATAACCATCAGTATTCCAAATACAGGTCAGAACGATGTTCAAGCCTCTATGTCGGGTGGCTCCTTAGTTTCTCGTGGCGGTGGTAAGTTTATTGCACGTCCAACGTCAGTCGGAAATCCTGTAACCATATCTGTCTCAGCGAAGGGAAGAAAGATAGGAGAGTACAAGTTCCGTGTGCGCAAGTTGCCTGACCCAGCTCCTTACATTGCCATGGGGGCTGACCGTTTCAAGAGTGGTGCATTGTCGAAGGCTGCTTTGATGTCGGCTTCAGGCATACATGCTGCTATCGACGATGGCTTGCTCGACATTCCGTTCAGCGTAACAAGTTTCCGCACGGTGTTCTTCGACAACATGGGTAATGCTGTACCGTTGGCAAGCAATGGCTCACAGTTCTCTGCACAGCAGAAAGAACAGTTCCGCCACCTTAGCCGAAACAAGCGTTTCTACATTACCAACGTTGTTGTTCACGGCCCTGATGGCACTACCCGTACGCTCAATGGACGAAACATGGAAGTGATAGTGCAGTAATAATAAAACGAAGATTAATTATTAGTTCTGCTTCGGCATAGCAACCGTAGTTAGAACAATTATTTAAGATACAGAAAATGAAACGAATATTCTTGATAGTATGTGTTGCCGCAGTTGCAATAAGCACCTTTGCTCAGCCTGCTCGCCGTAGAGCAGAGCAACAAAAAGGCACTCGCTCGAATGCGAACACCATAACAACGCGTGCGCAAATATCATTCCCCACCTCTGCTCCGATGGAGGAAGATGTGGTTTGGCGTCGCGACATCTATCGTGAACTCAATCTCGTAGAAGATGCCAATGCGGGCTTGTATTATCCAACAGAGCCTGTTGGCTCGCAGATGAACCTGTTCTGCTACATCTTCAAACTCATGATGATGGGTCCTCGCAATGGTGGTATCAGCGCATATGAGTATCGTATGGACGGCAACGAAGTCTTTACCGACTCGGCACGCATAAAGCCTTTGCAGTTCTTGGATAACTATCATGTTTACTACGAACGTACCGACCGTGGCATTCGACTTGACAATAGCGACATTCCATCGGCTGAGGTGAAAGGCTACTACTTGAAGGAAAGTGCCTATTACGACCAAGGAACATCGACATTCCACCGCAAAGTCATTGCGCTTTGCCCTATCATGTACCGTGCCGATGACTTTGGCGATGGCGAAGTAAAGTATCCTTTGTTCTGGGTGAAGTACGACGACTTGGCACCATTCCTCTCAAAGCAGACCATTATGACGAGCAATCTGAACAATGCTGCTACCATGAGCGTGGAAGACTACTTCACGATGAACCGTTACCAAGGTAAGATTTACAAGACCAACAATATGCTCGGCAGAACGCTTTCGCAGTATTGCACTACTGATTCTGCTATGATAAAGGAGCAACGAAAGATAGAAAATGAACTACTTGCGTTCGAAAAGAACATCTTTGGCGATGCTCAGAAACGTGATAGTGTAAACAGTATTGCTGCCTCGAAGGAAGATGCAAAGGCTGTGAAGAAAACCAATCGGCGCACACGTCGCAGTGCTGAAACCACCACTGCCCGTCCGTCTCGCCGTTCAAGTTCTTCGAGCGGAACGTCTAACAATGCGGCTCGCGTCAGCGTGCGTCGCCAACGACATTAAAAGATAATGAAAACGAGAGACTATAAATAATTAATTGTTGTATGCCTTTGCAGCTTCTATTTTGGAGTTGCTCAGGCATTTTTTTAATCTTTTAAGTTATGAAGAAAGTAGTATTATTAACACTCCTTACTTTAGGATTGTTTGTTTCAACCTCAGCAAACGCGCAAGGCGTTAAGTTCGGTGTTAAAGGTGGCTTGAACGTTACCGACATGAATCTTGACAGTAAACTGCTCGATAAGTCAAACTGTATGGGCGGTTTCATAGGTCCAACCATCAAGTTTACGCTCCCAGTTATCGGTTTGGGCATCGATGCTTCGGCTCTCTACGACTTCCGTGAGGCAAAGGTTACCGACCGTGCAAATCAGGAAAAATCAGTGAAGCAAGAGCAATTGTCTATCCCTGTGAACGCTCGCTACTCTATTGGTTTAGGTTCAACAGCCAGTGCTTTCCTCTTTGCTGGTCCACAGTGGAGCATCAACATTGGCGATAAAGATTTTGAATGGACAAAGGGCAGCAGCTATTCTTTCAAAGACAGCAACTTCAGTGTGAATGCAGGTCTTGGTGTAACCCTTATGGACCATTTGCAAATCAGTGCAAACTACAACATTGCTATGGGTAAGACTGCTGATGTGAAGGCTCGTGACGTAATGACAGACCTTACAGAAAAAGCAAAGAGCCGCACTAACTCTTGGCAAATAGCTGTTGCTTACTTCTTCTAAGCACTGTTTTATTGTATAACGAAATAAGCGGGTGTGCCGAATAGAATTTCTGGCACACCCGCTTTTCGTTTCCAATATATTTAAGATTCCCTTTCCTCCGTGCTTTCAACCCCCGTACGCATATAGGTTTGAGAGTGTTTTTCCAACCCTTTTCCTTGCACCTGACAATGGTTTGCAACCGTTTGGAAGTAAGTTTGCTGAATTATTTACGTGTAAGTAATTTCTTTTCTACGTGTAAGTAAATATTTCTCTACACGTAAAGAAATATTTATTTACGTGTAAATAATTCGTGCGATTGCGTATTTTCTTGATTGAGCGATGGTTATAACAAGAGAAAAAGGAACGCTAAGGACTTAGAATTTATAGGTTATCGCACCAAAAGGAATGCAGCCACCGTTCAGTTTATAAGAGAAGTTGAACGACAGTTCCTTTTTCGATGGATTACCGATGAGGTTGTAAAGTCCGAAGCGGAGGAAGAGTTTAGAATTCTTAAACTCCTTTCTGAATGCATAGCTGGCATCTATTCGGTGGCGTGTAGGCTCTCTTTGCGTGCGGAAAGTTTCGAGTTTGTTGTTTTCGTCGCCGTAAAACGAATCGTAAGGGAACTTGCCTGAATAGACTGTACCGCCGACCGTGAAGGTGGAATGCTTGCAAAAATCGTATGAAACGAAGGCATTCACCTCGTGAGGAAGGTCGAACAGCGATGGTATCTTGCCTAGTTTGGGCAGTTCGGCATACCATTCTCGGCTTTTGGAGAAACCGTATGAAAGCTGCCAGTTGAAGCGATGCCAACGGTTGTACATATAAATGTTTATGCCATAGCTTTCTCCGTTGCCCACCATCATATATTTATCCCACTGGCTGTCCTCTATAAACGAGTTTGGACGGAGTGCCAGCAGATTGTTGCGACGCTTGTAGTAAGCCGACAGTTCGATGATTCCTGCGGGCAAATAGTATTTCCAACCTACTTCGTAATGTGTTGCCGTCAAAGGCCTGAAGCCCTTTATGCTTGGCATAATGAAGTCGAACGGAGCCGAAATATTGGAAACAAGTACGTGGTGGAAGTATTGTTCCATACGCAGGAACGTAAGGTAGAACAGGTTTTTATTGCCTGCTATTGCCTTCACTGTAAGGCGTGGTTGCAGGCTTTGATAGTTGCGGTAGTGTTTGGGAGCGTACAGCACATAGTGCAAACCTACTTGTGCATACAGCCACTTCGTAAAGGATACGCGGTTATCAAAGAATGCCGACAGCTGTTTTATGGGTTCTTTGACGTTATATAAGCCTTTTCCGAAGCCTGCAAGTTGGTATTGTTCCAAGTTGGTTTTTACTCCCCAGTCCATCTTATAGTTCTGACTCAACTGGTAGGTAAACTCCGTGTTGGCATAGAAATGCTTCGAACCGCTGGTAACAGACTTGTCTGCACGGAGTATGAACGCTTTTGCATCGGCACTGCTGCTGTTGTAACTGTATGCTATTGCTGAAGAATTGGTGAGTCGGCGATTGATAATGGTGTTGAATTGCAGGGTGTACAGTTGCGTATTCCACTTCAAAACCGCATTCTTGTATTCATTGTTGGGTTCTTTATATTGGTCGTTGGAGTTGTAGACAGACAGTTTCAGCATCGTAACCGAGTCCAAATCCCACGATAGTTTCGCATTGAAATCGTTGAAGATGTGCGTAGAATACTTGTTTGAATTGAAATACTTGTCGAACAAATCGAGCCAGCTTCGCCTTGCCCCCACCAAGTACGACAGTTTGTTCTTGACGATTGGACCTTCTGAAACTGCCGATGCTGCTGTTACGTCGAACGATGCTGTGTGTTCAAACTTGTTCTTGTTGCCGTTGCGGAGCTTCACGTCCATTACTGACGAGAGGCGTCCTTCGTATTGCGTGGGTATATAGCCATTGTAGAACGACACCGACTTGATGGCATCGCCATTGAAGATTGGGAGCAAGGTATTGAGGTGGTTAGGGCTGTAAAGCGGAAATCCTTCGAGTAATGTAAGGTTCTCATCGGTTCCGCCTCCTGCAACATTGTAGCCCGTGTTGGCACTTGCGAGCGATACACTTGGCAGTATTTGTATCTGCGAGAATAGGTCGGAATTGCTGAACGATAGCATATTAGAGGGTGCAACATCGCTCATTTCCTCCTTGCTCTTGCGCCGTTGTATCTGCACAGTTTTTATCTGATACGGTATAGCCTTCAGTGTGATGGTTTTCCTTGTGTTGTCTTGCATATCGAGCGTTTGCTCGTAAGACGAATAACCCATATAGGAAACAACCAATTGGTTTATTCCTTTGTTGAGCATAAGGCAGAAAACGCCATTCTTGTCGGTCGCTGTTATGGCTTTTACGCCCTGTTCATCGACTATCTTGACAGTGGCACCGAGTAGCTTTTCGCCTGTTCCTTCTTCCTCTACGACGCCTGTAAGGAAAACGTTTTTCGCCTTCTGAATGTCGATTTTCAAATGTCTGTCTGCGCCAGCGATGAGCTTATACTCGTAATCTTTCAGCAAAGTAGCGATGAGTTGCTTCACCGTTATCTTTCCATAACGTTGAAACTTCACCGTCCTTGTAAGGTCGATTTGCTTTGAAGGATAGGAGAGGGCTATTCGTCCCTGTTGTTTGATAAGGTTGAACCATTGTTCCACCGTTGCAGGTTGCGTGTCGATGGAGAGTATAAAGTCCTCGATGGGCGTTTCGTGCTTGAGTTCTGGAGGGCTTTTCTTTCCTTTTATCTGGATAAGCAGCTTGCGATTGGCTAACGGTACAAGGTTGTAGTCGTATTCTGCCAGCACAATGTCGAGCAGTTGCGATACCTTTATCTTTCCCGAAGTTTTGATATTAACTTTCTGCTGTAAATCAATTAATGCGGCATTGTATGAGAGTGTAACCTTTGCTTGTCGTTCAATGTGTTGAAACCACATATGCACAGTGGCAGAAGAAGCATCTATTCTGATGACTTCTCCTGCCACTGTATTTTGTCCATGTGCCACCATCGTGGCAAGTAGGAACACGATTGATAAAAGCAATCTTGGCATTTATCTCATATTAGTTGTTATTTGTGCATGCGGAAATGGATAGATGACACGATTTCATATTGGCAGTTGCAAAGCATTGCAAGCTCGGCTACTGCTTCTTCGGGACTCTTGGTGCTAAGCTTGGTTGTGATTCTGTTGCCTACAAGTCCCTTGCCCATTTCTATTCGCACGTCCATTCCTTTCTCTATCTCCTTTATTGCTGTTTCCAAAGGAGTGTTGTTGAATACAAATTCCTTTATATTGTCCTTTGTGTTGTTTTGCTTTTTTGCGATTAACTTGCCATTCTTGTGTACAGCAGTTTCACCTTTGGTAAGCGTAACAGCTTGCGAGTCAGCGGTAACGCGCACGCGTCCTGTTGCTACGGCTACGCTTTCAGCTCCTTCCCGTTCAGCATTTACGGTAAAAGATGTACCCAATACCTCTACTTTTAAGTTGCCTGCCTCAACAGCGAAAGTGTTTTCACCGTGCTTAACATCGAAGAAGGCTTGTCCTTCAAGTGCTGCAAGGCGTTTCTCGTCTTGTTCTTTAAATGTCAATGATGCTCTTGGGGCAAGCGTTACACTCGAACCGTCGGGCAAAGTAACTGTATTTTCGATTGTAGAGTTGTTCGCAAACTGTGCTGTTGCTGCGTTTACGAATTGTTGATAGGCAAATATGCCTATACCAATGAGCAGTAAGAGCGATGCTGCGATGCTGAATACCTGTCGTAAAGGCAGCGTTCTTGCACGCTGTGTAGTGCTTTCAGACAATTGGTTTTCTATCTTTTTCCACGCTGCTTCTGCGTCGAATTCGTTTGTCGGTGCTGTTTCTACCTGCACCATTGTGTTTTGTAGTATGTCAAATTCTGCTCTGTTGGCATTTTGGTATGCCATCAAAGCCATCTTTTCTCGCTCTGCAAGTGGTTCTCCTGCAAAGTATTTACCCAGTATTTCGTCTATTTCAATTAAGTTTTTCATAAGTTTGTTGCGATAGATATAAATAGTATTACTGTTGTAACAACAGGATTAGCGGCAATGTAAGCTCTGATTATTTTAATAGCTTTGCCTATATGGTTCTCTACTGTCTTTTCAGAGATGTTCAAATGTGCAGCAATTTCTTTGTATTTCATCTTTTGTAGCTTGCTCATTGTGAATACTTCTCTGCATTTTGGTGGCATTTCCTGCAACACTTTCTCCAGCAATTGCTTGTAGTCGGTAGTGGCAACGCTTTCCGAATCTTCTGCAACGAGTGTCAGTGTGCTATCGTTATGCGATATTTTTTCGTATGTTTTGTTGGCGTTCAAGAACGTTAAGCAATTGTTGCGTATAGCTACTTTCATGTAAGCGAGCATTTCCTCTTCGGGCAAACAGTCTTTCTGTTTATCCCACACGCTTATGAAAAGAGCCTGAACGATGTCTTCGCAGTCGTCTCTGTCAGCAATATAACCGTTTGCTATCTTGCATAGCATCGGGTAATATTTCTTGAATCGCAGCTTAAATTGTTCTTTTCTGTTCTCACTCATTGTACTTGAAGGAGTTCGACAGCTATGTCTTAACCACTCCTAAACGGCAGTACAAAGATACTGCAAATACTTTTATTTCCATTCTTTTTTATGTTATAAAATATTTTTCCTTTGTTTTTCACTTTTAAAACAGCGTAAACTTAAAAACCCCTATTGTTTTTTCACTGTTTATTAACATGATTTATTATTGTGCTGAAATTATTTCGATGTTTTCCAATGGATAATATTTTATTTCTTTGTATATTTGCATACATAAAACAAACTAATAGTTTCAAAAAGGAAAAAATCAAGATATGGAAATAGTAAAAGATAAGAAATATGGGGGCGAACGCCCTCTGTTTGGCGTAAAGAACTTACGCATGGAGAATATTGAGATAGTAGATGGCGAGTCAGGCATCAAGTGTTGCGAGAATTTAGAGTGCCATAACTCTCGCTTTTATGGCAAATACCCTTGGTGGCACGTAGACAAGAGCCTTATAACCAACTGCTATTTTGCCCCTGGTTCGCGCTCTGCGATTTGGTATGCCAACGATATGGTGATGAAAGACAGCGTCATTGATGGCCCAAAATTCTTCCGTGAAATGAAGAACCTTGAGTTGGAGAACGTTAAGATAAACGATGCCGATGAGACATTTTGGAAGGTTGATGGTCTGAAAATAAAGAATGTGGAGTTGCACGAAGGCACTTATCCTTTTATGTTCTGCAACAATGTGTATGTAGACGGACTTGTTTCGGACGCCAAATACGTATTCCAATATTGCAAGAATGTGGAAGTACACAATGCAAAGATTGTAACAAAGGATTCTTTCTGGGAGTGCGAGAACGTTACGGTGTACGACTCTGACCTCGACGGAGAATACCTTGCATGGCACAGTAAGAATGTAAAACTTGTGCGTTGCCATATCAGCGGCGAGCAACCGTTGTGCTATCTCGATGGCATAACATTGGAAGATTGCACTTTCGATGCTGCTTGCGACCGTGCATTCGAAGACAGTCGCAACATAAATGCACAGATAAAAGGAACCATCAGCGAAATAAAGAACCCTATTTCGGGCAAGATTGTAGCTGAAAAGGTAGGCAAAATAACTTACGACGAATATGCGAAAGGCAAGGATTGCATAATCGAAGAGAAGTAGAATAATGTAGGAGGACTTATGGGAAAATATAATTTCGACGAGTTTGTAAACCGCCGTGGCACGAACTCTGTGAAGTGGGACGAGGAAAAGGAAGACGGAATTATTCCGCTTTGGGTGGCAGATATGGACTTTTTGGCTGCTCCTGCCATTCGTCGGGCAGTGGAAGAACGCGCCAAGCACGGTGTCTTTGGCTATGCCATTGTGGGCGACAGCTATTACGATGCTATAACAAACTGGTTCAAGCGTCGCCACAATTGGGCGATAGAACGCGACTGGATAATCTACACTACAGGCGTAATACCAGCCATCAGTGCAACCATACACGCCTTGGCAATGCCTGGCGAGAAGGTACTTATACAGACACCAGTCTACAATTGTTTCTATTCTTGCATTCGTAATCAGGGCTTGCGGGTTTTGGAAAGTCCGCTGAAACGTGAAGGCAACACGTATGTGGTAGATTGGGACGACTTCGAAGCGAAGTGTGCTGACAAGAAAACCACGCTGTTTCTGCTTTGCAACCCCCACAATCCCGCAGGTCGTGTGTGGTCAAAGGACGAGTTGGCACGTATGAACGAGATTTGTATGCGCCACGATGTGAAAGTGATAAGCGACGAAATTCATTGCGAGCTGATAATGCCTGGCTATGTTTTCACACCGTTTGCCACCGTGAACGCCGACTGCCAACGCAATAGTGTCGTCTTCAATTCGCCTACCAAGAACTTCAACATCGCGGGTTTGCAGATTGCCAACATCATCTGTGCCGATAAAGAATGGTACCGACGCATTGACCGTGCTATCAATATCTTCGAGGTATGCGATGTAAATCCGTTTGGTCCGTTGGCTCTTGAGGCGGCTTACAACGAGAGCGAGGACTGGATAGACGAGCTTATGCCTTACATTGCGGACAACTATGCGCTGCTCAAAGATACCTTCGCAAAGGAAGTACCAAACTATGAAGTACTGAAATTGGAGGGCACTTACTTGGCTTGGGTAGACATTCGGAAGAGTGGTTTAACAGCCAACGCACTGACCGAAAAGCTGCTTCGTGAAGGTAAAGTGCAAGTAAACAGCGGTGTTATATACAGTAAGAACGATGGCGAAGGCTATATCAGAATTAACCTTGCTTGCCCACGGGCTACATTGCAAGAAGGATTGAAACGCATCGTAAGCGTGTTGAAAGCCTGCGAGTAACGCAGAAGCAGTTATGAAATAATAAAAACAGCTCTCAAACTTCCTATATAAAGTTTGGGAGCTGTTTTTAGTAAAGGTCAGACCTGTGTTTTTGGGGAACAAACAAAGCTGTGTGGAGAGATAACTCTATTGTTTAGATGCTCTGAAAGGTCTGAGTTTCTTATGTGTTACTTTGCCTTTTCTGCATTGTTTTATGTGTGGGGAAAAGGCTACAGAACTGTAAATATTTTTCCAAAGAACAACTCTTGCTTAACTTATTAATTATCAATGCGTTATAAAACCTATTGTTTTGCGTTGCAAAAGCGTAGGTTTTACACGGTAAAAGCGGCTCTTTTGCCGTCCAAAAGAGCCGCTTTCGCAATGTCAAATCGAAATTATTATTTTTCTTCAGAATTATCTTTACAAAACCAAAGCAAATTTTCGGTCTTTGCCTTGCATTATAAAGAGGAAATTAATCCTCTGCAGCGGTTTTACTGATTTGCCTTTTGCTTGAACTTTTCGGCTTGGCTACGGATAAGTTCCGTATCGTCGAAATAGTTTATCTGCATTGCTGCTTTCACCTCCGAGAGGGTCTGTGCTGCCGTCTCGCGTGCTGCCTCAGAACCTTTTTTCAAGATGTTGTAGATTTCGGGAATGTCTTGTTCAAATTCCTGACGACGTTTGCGAATAGGGGCTAACATCTTGTTCAACACGCTGTTGAGCAGTTTTTTGCACTTCATATCGCCAATTCCGCCTGCTGTGTAGGCAGCTTTCAGCTCGTCGAGTGTCTTGAATTCTGGCCAAAATTCGGCAAAATCGTCGTCGGTAGAGAATGCATCGAGATAGGTAAACACGGCGTTTCCCTCTACGTGTCCGGGGTCGGAAACATTCAAGTGCGTAGGGTCGGTGTACATACCTTTCACCTTTGCCCATACCGTGTCGGCATCGTCGGAAAGGTAAATGCAGTTGCCAAGACTCTTGCTCATCTTTTCCTTGCCATCGGTTCCAGGCAAGCGGCGCGCCGTTGCCTTTTCGGGGAGCATAATAGTAGGCTCTACCAGCACTGGCGCATATATCTGATTGAAACGGCGAACAATTTCGCGTGCCACCTCCAACATCGGTTCTTGGTCTTCGCCAGCAGGCACGGTGGTAGCCTTGAAGGCTGCAATGTCGGCTGCTTGCGATACTGGATAGCTGAAGAAACCCATCGGAATGTTTGCCTCGAAGTTGCGCATCTTGATTTCGGTCTTCACTGTTGGGTTGCGCTGCACGCGGCTAACACTTACAAGATTCATAAAGAAGGTTGTAAGTTCCGATATTTCGGGTATCTGACTTTGTATGAAAAGCGTGCACTTCGTAGGGTCAAGACCAGCCGAAAGGTAGTCTAATGCTACTTCTATGATGTTCTGACGAATTTTTTCTGGGTTTTCTGCGTTATCGGTAAGTGCCTGTACGTCTGCCATAAATACAAACATCTTGTCGAAGTCGCCAGCGTTCTGGAGTTCCACACGGCGGCGCAACGAACCGACATAATGCCCCAGATGCAGCTTACCTGTGGGGCGGTCGCCTGTCAAAATTATTTTTCCCATTTCTTTTTTATCCTTTCTTTGCAAGCTACGCAGCCGTATCTTGCTATTTAGTTTGCTTGTTGTGTACTTTTTTAAAGTCGTTGTTTATCGGTCTACAAACGTTGTGTCGTTGTTCCGTTTTTGCTCGCGACGATGGGGAACCACTGTGTCGCGCACTTCTTCCTCTATATCGAAACTTGGTGTAGCCACCGTGTCGATGGGCATTTCCATTGTCGGTTCTTGTTCCATTTCGTATGGAATGGTGTCTACCGTTGTAGGCGTTGGGTCGGGTGCGGTAGGGTTCGGACGCAGCCAAAGGAAGTAAGCACCTATTCCGAGTGCAATGACGAGCAAGCCAATAATAATTCCTATGAGTATGATTCGGTTGTCGGCTTTCAGCGAGATGCCCTCTATGGTTTCCTGAATGTTGTCGTTGGGTTGTTCAAACGGCTGTTCGTCGGTTGGAACAGTGCCTGAAACGATGGGCAGTGTAACCTCTATGATGCCGTTGCAATGAGGGCATTGGCATTCAATAACCTGTCCTTCGCCAGCCTCTACAATGAACTGTGTGCCGCAGTTGTCGCACGTTATTTGATATTTCATAACTTAATGCTTGAAAAAACTTTATCGGTTGCGCCCGATAGCTTCTTTACATAGTTGTTGGCAGCTTCTTTGCTTTGTTGCAGATGCACTTTGTCGGAACTGAATTTCTCCATAGTCTGTGCAAAAGTTTCGTAGTCGCTCACCTCGAAACCGCCTCCTGAAGCAAGCAAGCCTTGTGCTTCGGCAAAGCGTTTGTTGTTTGGACCGAAGACGACGGGCATACCCCAGACTGCCGCTTCCAACACGTTGTGAATGCCAACGCCGAAACCTCCGCCCACGTAGGCTACATCGCCGTAATGGTAAATAGACGATAGCAGCCCGAAGCAGTTGATAATGAGCACGTCGGCATCGGCAATGTCCGTTTCGGTTGCCTCTGTATAGAGCACTGTTTTCTTTCCTTTCAGCAGCTGCAATATCTGTTGCAAATGGCTTTCAGCGATAACGTGGGGCGCAATAATGAGCTTCCAGTCGTTGTGTTCGTTGAAGTATTTAATGAAAATCTCTTCGTCGGGCAACCACGAAGACCCTGCCACGAACACTGGACGGTGCTTTTCGGTGTTGCCTTCGTCAGACTTTGTTTCTCCGTAACCTATAAACTTCTCTACCAAGGGTAGGTGCTTGCTGGCTTCTTTAATCTGCAATACACGGTCGAAGCGTGTATCGCCCACCACCGTAACGCTGTTTATGCCGATTTTAGCCAAGAGTTCTTTGCTTAAATCGTTTTGTACGAAGAAGTGGGAGAAGCATTTCAGCACGGCAGCATACTTCTTTCCGTAAGGTCTGAAGAAGATTTGGTCGGGGCGGAAAATGCTCGAGACGCTGTAAACGGGTATGTTGCGGTGGCGCAATATGTGCAAATAGTTATACCAAAACTCGTATTTAATGAAGAAAGCCATAACAGGTCGCACCGTGCGCAGGAACTTTCGTGCGTTCGCCACCGTGTCGATGGGCAGATAAGTTACGATGTCCGCCTGTTCGTAGTTCTTTCTCACCTCATATCCGGAGGGCGAAAAGAATGTTAGGAGTATCTTGTAGTCGGGGTGTTCCTTCTTTATCTTCTCGATAAGCGGGCGTCCCTGTTCGAATTCGCCTAAGGAAGCAGCGTGAAACCAAATGTATTTTGCGTTCGGGTCTACCTGCTTTTGGAGCACGCCAAAGGCAGCACGCTCGCCCGTCCACATCTTCTTCACCTTTTCGTTGAAGTGGCTGTAGAGGGCAATGCCAGCCTGATACGCATACATTATTATATTGTATAACATGGCTTTCCTTATTTGCGAATTAGTGCATGGTGCGTTTTATCCTAACACTTCGATGGCTTTGTGCAAACGATGCAAGGTTTCTTCTTTGCCAAGGAAAGCAGAAATGTCGAACATTCCAGGGCCTTTGCCGATGCCAACAAGGGCAAGACGGAAGGCGTTCATTATATCGCCGAGGTTGTAGCCTTTCTCTTCTACCCACTTCATGACGATGGGTTCTTGTCCTTCTACGCTGAAGTCGTCGATGTCGGCTAACACTTGAGAAAGCTCACCCATCTGTTTTGCAGAGTATTCCTTCCAGCGTTTCTTTGCTGTCTTGGCATCGTATTCGGTTGGAGGAATGAAGAAGAACGAGCAAAGGTCCCAAAGTTCGTGTACGAAGTTTACACGGTCTTTCATCATGTGAACCACCTGTGTAACCTGTTGCATCGTTGCGTCCACTCCGTTATTTGCCACGATAGGTGCAAAAAGGTGTGCTATTTCCTCGTCGTTCTTGTGCAATATGTACTCGTGGTTGAACCAAATGCCTTTCTGATAGTCGAATTTGGCACCGCTCTTTGAACATTTCGTGATGTCGAAAGCCTGCACGAGTTCGTCGAGTGTGAAGAGTTCCTGCTCTGTTCCTGGGTTCCAGCCCAAGAGAGCGAGGAAGTTTACAACAGCCTCGGGGAAGTATCCGCTTTCTCTGTAGCCAGAACTAACCTCTTCGGTCTTAGGGTCTTGCCACTCCAATGGGAATACGGGGAAGCCCAAACGGTCGCCATCGCGCTTGCTGAGTTTGCCTTTGCCTTCTGGTTTCAGCAATAACGGAAGGTGAGCAAAGCGTGGCATGGTGTCTTCCCAGCCGAAAGCACGATACAACAGAACGTGCAAGGGTGCGCTTGGCAACCACTCTTCGCCACGGATAACGTGGCTTATCTCCATTAAATGGTCGTCCACGATGTTGGCAAGATGGTAGGTTGGCAACTCGTCGGCACTCTTATAAAGTACCTTGTCGTCGAGTATGTCGGTCTTGATGCACACATCTCCACGAATCATATCGTCTACGTGAACATCTGTTCCTGGTTCTATCTTGAAACGAACAACATACTGTTCGCCGTCTTCTATCAGCTTTTCAACTTCTTCTTTTGCAAGTGTGAGCGAGTTGCGCATCTGCATACGGGTGCGGGCATCGTACTGGAAGTTTGCAATCTCGTTGCGTTTAGCTTCCAATTCTTCAGGTGTGTCGAATGCAATGTATGCTTTGCCTTCGTCTAAAAGCTGGTTTACATACGTCTTATAGATGTCGCGGCGTTCACTTTGACGGTATGGGCCATGCTTGCCGCCGAAGGTTACACCCTCGTCGAACTTTATTCCCAGCCAATTGAATGCCTCTATGATGTATTCTTCAGCACCGGGAACAAAACGATTTGAGTCTGTATCCTCGATTCTGAATACCATTTCGCCTCCATGCTGATGTGCAAAGAGGTAGTTATACAATGCTGTACGTACGCCACCAATATGCAACGGCCCAGTAGGACTGGGTGCAAAGCGTACTCTTACTTTTCTTTCTGCCATTGCTTAAATCAAAATTTTGTGCAAAATTACTGATTTTTTTCGACTATAAGGCTTTTTTTTTGTATTTTCGCATATTGATAGAAGAATGGAGCAAGGATAGGTCTTGTTTCCCAAGTGATAAATGTGGAAGATTTTATAGCACTGCTATGCTTTTTCAATTCAATAAGAATGAAATTACGATAGAGGACGAAATGCCTCGCATAAGCATTGCAATGTATCCACAAAACGAAGAATAGAGATGATAAAATTTACCAATCCTGACAACCTTGTGTGGCGTAGTTATGCTGCAAGAATTATATTGGTGCTGATTACCACAGCGATTATTATTGCCGTGTTGCCACGTACACAGGGCAAAATGTACCACTACGATGAAGGAAAACCGTGGCTGTATGAGCAGCTTATTGCCAAGTTCGACTTCCCAATCTTTAAAAGTGAAGAGACTTTGAAGAGCGAACGCGACTCGTTAATGAAGAGTTTTGTTCCTTATTTCAATCTAAACGAAAATATCGGAAAGGCGAAAATAGCGCAATTCCGCAAAGATTACAAGGACGGCATACCAGGTTTGCCACTTGAGTATGTTGATATTGTGGCACAAAGACTGCACGAACTCTATGAAACAGGTATTGTCAATTCTGCCAATTTCACCTCTTTGATGAAAGACAGCAGCAATGTTGTGCACGTTGTAGTGGGCAAACAAGCGATAAGCAAGCCTGTCGGACAACTCTTCACAACACTTGGGGCTTACGAAAACCTTTTCGCCACACAGCTGTTGAGTGCCAAACGTTCCGTGTTGCAGCAGTGTAATCTGAACGAATATATAGAACCTAACCTTATTTACGACAAGGAACGCAACGAAAGCGAAATGAACGATATGCTCAGTCTTATTCCGCAGGCTTCCGGTATGGTGCTTGAAGGACAGCGGATTATCGACCGTGGCGATATTGTAGATGCGAAAACCTATCGTGTTCTTTATTCGTTTGAACAGGCAAACGAGAAGCGTAACGAAACGAAAGACCAAGTTACGTCTACTTTCCTTGGGCAATCGCTTTACGTTTTCATACTTATCTTGTTGTTTACGCTTTACATGGCTCTCTTCCGCAAGGACTATTTTGAGAAGCCACGCTCTATTTCGTTCCTGTATGCCTTGTTCATCATCTTCCCCACAATAACCTCTTTGATGATGAAGTACAACATTTTGAGTGTTTATATCGTACCTTTCGCAATGGCAGCTGTCTTCGTTCGTGTGTTTATGGACTCTCGAACGGCGTTCAATGCCTATGTTATCATGATTTTGCTTTCTGCCGTTGCCGTGCGTTATCAATACGAATTCATCGTTGTTCAGTTGGTTGCAGGTCTTATTGCCATATTCTCGCTACGCGAATTGTCGAAGCGCAGTCAGATATTCCTTACAGCTTTGCTCGTTACGTTGGGCTCGGCAGCCGTCTATTTGGCACTCCAGCTCATACAGACGGACGACTTCTCGAAGCTCGACGGTACTATGTACTACCACATAGGCATCAATGGCTTCTCACTTCTCTTTACTTATCTGTTTATGTTGATTATTGAAAAGCTCTTCGGTTTCATATCTACGGTAACGATGTTCGAGCTTTCCAACACCAACAACGAGTTGCTGCGCCGACTGAGCGAAGTGGCTCCGGGTACTTTCCAACATTCCATCACGGTGGGAAACCTTGGCGTCGAGATTGCCAGCAAGATACACGCAAAGGGACAACTCGTCCGTACAGGTGCGCTTTACCACGATATTGGCAAGATGGCTAATCCTGTTTTCTTTACCGAAAACCAAGTTGGCGTGAACCCACACGATAAGATTTCCGACTTGGAAAGTGCACAAATCATTATCGGACACGTTACGGAAGGACTCCGATTGGCAGAGAAACACAACCTGCCCAACATTATCAAAGCCTTCATTACCACCCACCACGGAATGGGATTGGTGAAGTATTTCTATATCAACTATAAGAATGCGCACCTCGACGAGGAAGTAGACGAAGCACCATTCCGTTATCCAGGCCCCAATCCGTGGACACGTGAGCAAGCCATACTGATGATGTGCGACACCGTTGAGGCAGCTTCGCGCTCGCTTCCAGAGTATACGGAGGAAAGCATAAGCAACTTGGTGAACAAACTTATCGACTCGCAGATGGCTGAAGGCTACTTTACCGACTGCCCAATCACATTCCGCGATGTAAACATAGCGAAGCAAGTGCTTATCGAACGTTTGAAATCAATTTACCATACACGTATCCAATATCCTGAATTGAAGTCGTAGTGAAATACGTTGAAGTAATTTTGCCGCTTCCACTTGAGGGAACTTTCACTTATGGCGTGCCCGATACGCTGCTCGAAAAGGTCGTGCCGGGCGTGCGTTTGCTTGTTCCGTTTGGCAAGATAAAGACGTATATCGGCATTTGCAATGCCGCTCCTACCGACCAACCTTACAAGGGCGACACCGATGGAGTGGTGGAGTACAAATCCATTCTCTCCGTTCTCGATGATACGCCCGTATTGTTTCCGCAGCAATTGCGACTCTGGCACTGGATAGCCGACTACTACATGTCGCCCCTCGGCGATGTCTACAAGGCGGCATTACCCTCCGGACTGAAGGCTGAAGATGCTTACAAGCCCCGCACCGAAGTATATGTTTGCTTGGGAAAACAGTTCCGTGGCGAGCGCGAACTGCACATTGCGCTCGGCAGTCTTTCTCGTGCGGCAAAGCAACAGAACGTGCTGACAACCTATTTGCAGCTAAGTGGCATTGCCGATGCCCCCGAGTTGGCAACCATCGATGTAACGCAGAGTACTGACAACTCGGACTGTAAGCTGAAAACCGTGTCGCAAGAAGAACTTATGAACGAGAGCCATTGCACGGCAGCGGTATTGCGTGGACTCATTGAAAAGGGCATCTTGCAAACCTATCGTAAGGAAGTGGGACGGTTGAACAACAGCTATGGCGAGGTGCAGCCTAACGCTATACACCCTCTGAACGAAGCCCAAAGCACCGCCTACGACAAGTTGCTGTTGCAAATGATGTCGTACAATGTAACCCTCCTTCACGGTGTTACCTCGTCTGGTAAGACCGAAATCTACATACATCTTATTCTGAAAGCCCTGCAAGAGCACAAGCAGGTGTTGTATTTGTTGCCCGAAATTGCGCTGACGGTGCAGATGACCGACCGCCTGCGTCGTGTGTTTGGCAACAAGCTCGGCATTTATCATAGCCGATACAACGACGACGAGCGTGTGGAAATATGGAAAAAGCAACTTTCCAGCACGCCCTACGATGTCGTATTGGGTGCACGAAGTGCCGTGTTCCTGCCTTTCCAACGGCTTGGATTGGTGATTATCGATGAAGAACACGAGACAAGTTTCAAGCAACAAGACCCTGCGCCACGCTACCACGCACGCTCGGCAGCCATTGTTCTTGCGCAGATGTATGGGGCAAAAACGCTGTTGGGCACTGCCACACCGTCTGCCGAAAGCTACCGAAACGCACAGTTGGGCAAGTATGGACTCGTTACCTTGTCGCAACGGTACAAGGATATTCAGCTGCCTGCCATTGAAGTGGTGGACGTGAAAGACCTTCGGCATCGCAAAATGATGTCGGGGCTGTTCTCTCCGCACCTGCTTGCCGCCGTCCGCGAAGCGTTGCAGCGTGGCGAACAAGCCATCTTGTTTCAGAACAGGCGTGGGTTTGCCCCTATGGTAGAGTGCCATGTCTGTGGGTGGGTGCCACGATGTCCCAACTGCGACGTGTCGCTGACACACCATAAGAATATGAACTTGCTTACCTGCCACTATTGCGGCTACACCGAACGGGTGCCCGAACAGTGTCCAAGTTGCGAGAGCAAAGACATAAAAGGGCGTGGCTACGGAACCGAAAAGATAGAAGACGAGATAATGAACCTGTTTCCCGATGCGCGCGTGGCACGTATGGACTTAGACACGACACGCACGAAGAACGCCTATGAACGTCTGATAACCGATTTTTCGGCAGGCAAAACAAACCTTCTCATAGGCACACAGATGGTTTCAAAGGGTTTGGACTTCGACCGTGTGTCGGTTGTAGGCATACTCGATGCTGACAATATGCTGAACTATCCCGACTTTAGGGCTTACGAGCACGCCTTCACGATGATGGCGCAAGTGAGCGGAAGGGCTGGCAGAAAAGGCAAGCAAGGGCGGGTTATTTTGCAGACAAAGAGCCCCGAACTACCCGTAATACACCAAGTAGTGAAGCACGACTATGCTGCTTTCTACGCATCGTTGCTCGAAGAGCGTGCCGCCTTCCGTTATCCGCCCTTCTTCCACCTTATATATATATACTTGAAACATCGCAACGACGATACGGTGAACTCGGCAAGTCTTGAACTTGGCTCCCGACTTCGTGAGATTTTTGGCGACCGTGTGCTCGGTCCCGACAAACCATCGGTAGCCCGAGTAAAGACATTGCATATAAGAAAGATAATCCTAAAGCTTGAAAACGGAATCGACTATAAGCTGGCGAAGCAATATTTGCGCACGATGAAGGACGCTATGATGAAGGAAAAACGTTATGGCGCACTCACTGTCTATTACGATATAGACCCATTGTAAACCGAATTATAGGAGCAAGAAAACGTTAGGAAACGTGTAAATATTTTTCATAAGCGTGGTTGTTGTGTAACTGCTTCGTTTTCAATGTATTGCAAAACCTATTGTTTTGCGTTCCAAAAGCGGCTGTTTTGCACGGTAAAAACGTAGGTTTTGCATCGCAAAAGAGCCGCTTTTGCAATGCCAAAGCGCAGTTATCAGTTTTTAACAGAATTATCTTTACAAAACGGAAATTGTTTCCCGCTTTTTCCAATCCATTTTTACAGAAAGCAAAACGGGGTTGTAGGAAAAATCCTACAGCCCCGTTTATATTATTAGTAGTAGAAGTATGATTGATTAAAGGTCTATATCAAGTCCTACACCGAACACCTTGTTGGTGCGTGTAAATTCATCAGTATTTTGCATTTTAATGTCTGTTCCACCAGCTTTGGTGCTTGTTTCATACTTCTTGTTGAACTTCTCGTAGTCTGTAAAGAAGTATGCGATATTCAGATGGGCATTCTTTGCCACCTTGATTTTAGCACCGAAGCCAAAGCTGTAGCTGCTTGTTACGAAGCTAAGGTCAGACAGATAGCTGCCGTCGCCGAGTCCGTACTGTGTGCGTTGTCCACCCATACTTACCGTAATGCCCGGTTTAATGTCCCATTCCACACCTGCGAGATACTCACGGGTGTTGCTTGAGAGCAGGCGTTGCTTGTTGTTTGCCATGCGTGCGTCCTTGTCGAAGTAGTAGTGATAGCCTGCCAAAAGGCGAAGATTGTCTAATACTTCGTACTGTGCACCTAATGACAACAGACCCGGAAGGTCGTTAGGAGTGTTTACACCATTCTGAAACTGTCCGGTGTCATCGCGCTTTGTGTTGTTCTCAATGTTGAATTTGGTTGTAAATTCGTAGCGTGCAGCAAGGTTCCAACGGCCTGTCTTATAGTCGATACCGATGATAGGAGTAATACCCCAGCCACGTTGTGTACAGTCTAAGTACTTGTCGGCAACCTGCTCCTTGGCTGCATTCAACTTCTCTGCACCTGCTTGGTATTGCTTTGCAGCAGCTTCGTACTTTGCTTTTGCTGCAGGGTCGGCAGTCTGTTCTGCCATCTGCTTGTACTGATTGGCAGATTGTGTCATTGCGTTAGCCTTTGTACTGAAGAAGTCGTGCAGGTTTACCATCTTGCCACCTATGTTGGCAGAGATGTTCACAATGTTGCCTTCGTACTTATTGTATATATAGTTGAAACGCGCACCACCGTAAACAGCAAGCTTTTCGTTAATCTTATAGGTTGCACCCAGCTGCAAACCGAAGTCGTATTGCTGTCCGTGCATATAGCTGTTTACGCCGTAAGCGGGTTCTGTTGTGGTAAAGCCTTGACTTGCAAGCATACCGGGGAGCATCGCTATTTGGCGTTCGAACGATGGCAAACCTCCATTGAAAGTAGCTTTACCGCCACCACCTACGATTCCGAAACCCATTTGGAAGCCCCACTTGTCGTAGTTCTTGGCAATTTGGAACGATGGAATAATGGGTGCGGAAGCCTCTCCTTTAAATTCCTTGATACCATTTTTGTCGCCTCCGTTCAGTTTGAAAGGCTGATAGTAAGGTGTGCCTTGCAGTGCAGGAATGGTCAATCCTGAGTTGATGATACGGGTTTGATAAACGTTTTGCACGTTGAACGAAATGTGAAGACCATTTGGCAAGAATGCCACACCTGCTGGATTCGAGTACACACCGTCTATACCGATGGCACCATTACGTGCAAGGCTACGCAAAAATGCAATGCTTTGATTTGTATTTGTAAGTAATCCGCCTGCTTTAATGCTTGATGAAAAGGCAAGCAAAGCAAACACAAGGGGTAATAACTTTTGTCTCATTCTTTAACTGTTGTTATATAAATATTTGCAAAATTGACCGCAAAGTTATATCTATTGTTCTATTCTACCAAATTTATTTGCACATTTTTTCTTTAAATGTGTAATTATATGACGATTAGAACAAAAACTTATGCAGTTTCTTCCGTATATTATTTTTACTTTATTAGTACAAAAATATTTCGTTTGGCTTGCTGAAATAGCCGAAAAGTATTAACTTTGGAGCAATAAAAAATTGATGTAATGAATATGAAGAAAATAACTTTGCTTTTCTCACTGCTCTTTGTAGCAGTCTTGTCGACGTGGAGTCAGTCTACTTTTACTATTTTACCTAAGTTCCAAGTAGGCGATACGCTTGTATATGAAGCTGTAACCACGAGTGGTATAACAATGAAAGATGTACTTCCGAGTGCAAATCTTGGTAGCCGAAAGTTCTATTTAATCGTAAAAGAAAAGGATAGGGAAGGGAACTTGAAGGTAGATTATTTGCTGAAAGAGGCGAAGATGGAGGATAAAACCGAAGTGATAAAGGACCTTCCAAATATTGAGGAAGTAGATAAATTCTTCAAGGAAGACATTGTGAAAACTCCAATCCAACTCACCCTTGATAGGGCTGGGCGTCTTTTGAAGGTTGATAATAAAGACGAGGTGAACGAGCTTTTTATCAAAAGAATGCAACCTGTGCTTCTTGAAATCATAAGAGGAGAGATGAAACATAAGTTAACCGCTAAGGAAATAGAGGAAGCAAAGGAAGTCTTAAAGTCAGAGTTCGATATTACGGAGATGCTCGAAGAAATCCCCGCCTTGTTTAAATACTATGGTCAGCCACTGATGGAGGGTAAGTCGGAAACGGTCGATTCTGTTACAACAAAGTATGCTGTGGCACGTATGGACGACGGAACAACGTGGGTGAAAGCCAATATCGACCTTATGAACGGCGAGGAAGATGTGGTTGGAACTAATCCTGAAGAGGGTCTTCTCGAAGAAAACACCAACGACGATGAAGATTTTATCGACGAAGGTTTCGATTCTCGCTTTACTGCCACATCGGTTGAGGACTATAAGTTTAATAAAGAGGGCATCGTAACCTATATGAAAACCTTCCTTACGTTTGGAAATAAAGATGTAAGTGAGACGGATACGACTATCTCAGGCGGAACGGAAGTAAAGCTGATAGAGATAAAAAAAGGGGTAAGGCAGGTTTAAAAATGCCGTAAGAAATATAAGAAAAAAATAACACCAAACTATTCCAGTTTGGTGTTTATTATTGTATTTCCCATCATAACATCTGAAGGTAAGAGGCAAGGTTTATGAAAGCTGAACACATTGACGTTGTGTCTTCTGCCTTCAGATATGTCAATTCCAACATGAAGATAGGCTTTCCACACAAGTTCAGTGCAGTAAAATTTTGTAGTATCAGCCATATTGAAATCATCATCGAATGGGATTCCTACCTTCTTTAAGGCATATTGAACTGCCTTTTGTGCAATATGGGATTCACAAGATACACGAACAATCTTTATGTTAGCACACCTATCAGGTTGAAGAAACGCACTGATAGGCTCGGATTTCACAGTATCTACATTGTTGTCAGACTCTCCAGGGACAGCATGAACAACCTTCCACGCACCATCATATTTACAGAGCAAACCCACATGGGAGTAGTTGCTGCTGTCTAACGTCGTAACAAACGTACTTTCGACACTGCGTCCTTCCCGAAAGATAAGGTCGCCATTGCGTAACGACATCGTATCAATATAGGCAGCAAGAAGTTTCTTTTCATGCTGCCTATAACAGGAAGTAAATAGGAAAACTGTGGCAGATAATACTGCAAACAGCTTATATTTCATTCTAATTTGGTAATGTTAGTTCCTAAAGAGCAGGTGCCCTATCTTTCTTAATACATTTTTTCAAGAGTATCTTTTTCGAGTCCAAATATGAAAACATTACCCAAAATGCCCAACGAGACCATCTTTCTTTTGCCTCTTTCTTTAAGAGAACCTGTGCTAAAAAGCAGGTAATTGCTTACGTCTAACTTTGAAACGATTACCTTATCAATAATATCTGCACCCAAAGAAGCTAACTTTGCTTCTCCGCTTCCACTCTTTTCTTCAACATAATCTATCAGTTCTGTGTGGATTGCTTCGACATGTTTATCCTTGTTAGGGCATGTAAAAGCTAACACAAGAAGTATTGCTGCTGGGATAATAATGCGCCATACTTTCTTAGAAATATTGAACATGCCGCCTTCCTGAGGTTCTTCGATATCGTTTTGTTGAACTGGTTGTTCGCTTGAACCACCGCATTGAGGACAGATTTCTGAATTTTCATTGAGCGGAGAACCGCAATTAGGACAGTATGCCATAATCTTATTATTATTTTAAGTTGTTATAAAATTCAACAGATATTAAAATAGTTACCTAAAGAATAGTTCACTATCAGTGTTACTTTCTGAATACAAAGATAATAAAAAAAATAAATAATGTATTAAGGTATCTAAGTTTTTGTTGGTTAATTACTGAAAAATAAGATGGGTATATCAAAGTCTGAACCACATATTAGGAACTTACTTTGGTATACCCACCGTTTTTTATACTTCCCACCGCTTAGCGGAAGCTATCTTTCAATTAGAGATTTGCATTGTCGTTTTTCCAATCTGATACTGCTGGAATAATGCCGAGGCCTACAATCTCTTCGCGCATCTTGCAGAGATGTTCGTATGAAGCCTTCAATGCTGCCATTTCTTCATCGGTACCAGTTGGCAATTCGTAGTGAACACCAGTGCTGTCGATAGTTGTTGGCATAGCCATCATTACGTTCTTGAAGCCAAGACGCTCGTCGTTTACATAGCAACCAGCAGGTAGTGTGAACTTTTCGCCACCCATTGCAGCCTCAATCATCTTGACAGCATTGTGTGCTGGGCTTTGGAAAGAGCTGCGACCGCGGAGCTTAATGATGCGTGAGCCACCTTGAATGGTGTCGTGCTTGATTGCTGCCCAACGCTCGTCGCTGAGATTCATCTCTGACAATGGCTTGCCGTCAATCTTCACTTTAGAAGCGAATACTGCCATTTGCTCGCCGTGTCCGCCATAAGTGTGTGCGCCAGTAACCTTGTCTTGCTGTACGCCAAATTCCAAAGCTAAAGCCTGTTGCAAACGAGTTGAGTCGAGAGCAGCCAACGAAGTAAGTTGGTTTGGTTTCAAACCAGAGTGGATAAGTGCTGTAAGTGCAGTAACGTCAGCTGGGTTGAAGATTACCACAACGTGCTTAACGTCTGGGCAGTACTGCTTGATGTGGTCGCCAAACTCTGCTGCAATCTGGCAGTTTCCCTTCAATAAGTCTTCGCGTGTCATACCTTCCTTACGAGGTGCACCACCAGAAGAGATGATGTACTTAGCACCTGTGAAAGCTTCTTTAGGGTCAGTGGTCCAAGTAACATTTGCGCCGGGGAAGCCGCAATGAGCTATTTCGTCTGCTACACCGTGCAGACCCGGTTCAAAGATGTCGTAAAGACATACGTTAGGAGTAAGACCCAGCGTCAGAACACTCTGCGCCATGTTTGAACCAATCATACCGCCGGCACCGACGATAACGAGTTTCTCGTTTGTTAAAAATGACATAATATTTTATTTGTATTTAATGAAATGAAACTTTGAATTATCCTCATTGAATTTGTACCGCAAATTTACAGAAAAAGAAATAGATAACCGCAACTTTAGGAAAGGTTATTTGTTATTTAATGTAAAAACAAATAAAAAGCAATGTTTGAGTAGCAAAAGCGGGAGACTAAGGGGTGTTGGAAACTGCCATTGCAGCAGAATTACGGCTTCATTTCCTTGTTGTTGTGGCACGGCATTGCAGGTATTGCGATGTTATTTAGTTGGAACGGTGCAAAAACCGTAATGTTTTTTCTCTGTTTACAGTAAAGAATTGTATTTTTGTAAGCAACTACGAACAAGATTAAAGGCAATGTGTGCATCGCTGAAAAAGGTGCAGAACGCATTGCGAAGATAATTATCATTACAGAAGAACTATGGAAGTACGCCCTTTAACAAGTGTGGGAACCGCTGAAGGCAAAGGTTTTGAACTTGCACACGTTACGACAATGATACCCGTCAGCGACTATGCGACAGGCTATCGTAATGTGGAAAAGTTTCTCGGATTATGCCAACAATGTTCTAAGTTTGGCAAATCGTGGACTTGTCCGCCTTGCGAATTTGACGTAAAGGCGTTTGTAGATAGGTTTAAGTACGCTCATATTCTTGGTTCAAAGATGACTTTCGATGAGGCTACGCTTGCCGAAACAACGACTCCCGAAGCGGTAGACAGAGTGTGTAAGGAAGCGATGCGCTACGGACTGACGAAGGCTTCGGCATATCTGCGCAGCTACGAACGCAAGTCGCCCGACAGCCTTTGCTTTCTTGGCTCGATGTGTTTGCTTTGTGGAAACAAGCCTTGCACACGTCTGAATGGCGAACCTTGCCGCCACCCCAACGATGTTCGTGTATCGTTGGAAGCGGTTGGCTTCGACCTTAGCAAAACCACGCAAGACCTTTTGGGCATAGAAATGAAATGGGGCAAGCACGGTCGCCTGCCCCAATATATCACGCTTGTTACAGCATTGTTTACCAACGATGCCACGCTGCAGTTGGAATGATTGATTTAAAAGTCTACTTTAAATCTTTCTTGCTGTAATGTGAATGCAATGTTGGTTAGGCTCAAAAATAGCCCAACATTCGCCCTTTTCGCGCAAGTCGTAAACTATTTTGCCCAAGATGTTGCACATAACCTCGTTGCTTACAGCTTCGCCATTCATACTTGTGCGGTTGAAGCGGGTAAAGCTGATGTCGAAGGTAGTGCCATACATGTGTGCAGAGTTTTTGCTTGCGGCACTGTTGGTTTCTCGAAGTGCCTTTACGTCTTCGCGGGTTCGGAATATCGAAGTTATGATGATGCGATGCTCACGATAGCCTGCACGTTCCAATTCCTCCTGAAACTTTTGGGCAATCTCCTTTAAAACGCTTTTGGCACCATTTGTAAGATAAGGTGCAGAGTGTGTCAATGGGTCTATCAGATAATATTCGTTAGACTCTATCTTCTTCAATCTTCTATGGTTATCTTCCAACTTCTCCCTTGTGTCAATGGGCGTAACTCCATATTTCTGTGCGGCATACAGCTGTTCGCCATGTAGGTCTTTGAAGTGGTAAGCACTCTGCATCTTTACATTGTTGTCTCTAAAGGTTTCTCCTTCGCTGCTGATTCTGCTGCTTGCACACGATGCAGCAAACACCACTACTGTTGCAAATACGCCTCCTGAGAGTACGTTTCGCCAATTCTTCTTTGTGTTGTATCTTTTTCTTGTTTGCATAGTTATTTTGATTGAATAATTATATCTGCCACATCTGTTGGCTCGTTGAAAAGCATTCCCTCTTCCAATTCCTCATCGGTAAGTTCGTTCAACAAGTCTTTTGCCGTTTTCTCGTCGATAACAGGTTCTCCTTTAGCATTTTTTCGTGCCAAAAGCTCGTCCAAAATGAGTTGTCTGTATTCCCGTATTTCCATATTTTTAAAGGTTGAATAATAGATAGAAACTGCTGCAAAGGTAGTGTTTTTTTCTTTCAGCAATACTTTATTTAGTATCTTTGCGTTATAAATAAATTATTTTCACATAATGCAACATATACAAACATACGAGTCGCCTTTGGGTCAATTGACTTTCGTAAGCGACGGAACAGCTCTGTTGGGCGTGTGGTACGATAAGCAAGAACTTTTGGAACAACTCTTGCAATCGCCATACGAAACGTGCAATCTGCCAGTTTTTGATGAAACAAGGCGTTGGTTTGACCTCTATTTCGACGGGCGAGAGCCAGACTTTACGCCACCGTTGCACCTCGTAGGTACAGATTTTCGCCAACAAGTATGGAACGACTTACTGCTCATTCCCTATGGCGAAACCACAACTTACGGTGCGTTGGCTCAGCAAATGGCGCATCGTTTGGGCAAAAGCAAGATGTCGGCACAAGCCATTGGTGGGGCAGTGGGGCACAATCCTATATCAATCATCGTTCCGTGCCACCGCGTTGTTGGTGCCGACGGAACACTGACGGGCTATGCAGGCGGCATTTGGCGAAAGGAATACCTGTTGAAATTAGAAGCTAAAAATACGCTTTAAAAATATGTAAGCAAGTCTTTTCGCAGCCTTGTAGCATCGTTCAGCTGTACAACTTCGTTACTTTACAACCTGTTATTCTATTCTTCTTGTCTGATATAAAGTTACTTATGCGTGTTTGTAGCCTTGTTCGACAATTTACTTACACGTAAAGAAATATTTATTTACGTGTAAGTAAATTCTTACTTACGTGTAGAAAAATATTTATTTACACGTAAATAATTTGGCAGGCTTGCTTTTTAAACGAATGCAGGGCATCGGTAGAAGCAGGGGAATGGGGCGAAAAGCACTCCGAAACCTGTATGCGGGTGAGGTCTGGGAGCGTGAAAGTTAGGCACATTGAAGTATGTTGAAAACGAAAAGCGGGTGTGCCAGAAGTTCTATTCGGCACACCCGCTTAAATTATAATACTTTTAAGAGCAAACTTCTGCAGAAGTTTCTCGTTTTATTTCAATATAATCTTCTTTACAAAAGACTTGTTACCGTCTACACACTTGATGATGTAGATGCCGCTTGGAATAGACTGGTTAGGTACTTCAACACCATATACGTTGTAGATGAAAACCTTTCCTGAGAAACCATTTACATTCAGTGTACCATTAGCGAAAGTAAATTCGGGTACAAGAAGTGTACGGTTGTCGGTGATAGACATAGATGGGTCGGGCTCTACCTTTGTTTCAGCCGCATTCTCTATTTCGCCTTTGCCGTTAATCAGCAGTGCGACGAGGTACAGATTGTCGGCATTCTGAATGTTCTTAGGTACATCGAGCTGAGCTGCATACTCTACAGTTTCATCTGCTTTTACGCTGGTAGGGATACTGCTGTCTACACCGTAGAAGCTGTAGTTCATACGTGCTACGTGGTCCATATCGACAGCGGCTGCACCTGGAAGGTTTTCAAAGCCTCCCATTTCACCCAATTTGCCACCTGCATAATAGTTGGCTTGCTTGTACCCCTTGATGCCATTCTCTATAAGAACGAAAGAAACCTTATAGTTTACGTTTTGTTCGTCAGCGAAGAATGTGGTAAGAGCCTTTGCGTTGATTTTCTTCTTGGTGTCGTCAGTAAAGTTTGCCTCGATTTCTACTCCTATATGCGGTGGGGTAGCTATATACTTGTTGTGCATCACTTCCAAGGTTCCTGCTTCTGGAGAAGTAGGATTTTTCAGGTTGCGGTTGATATAACAAGTTGGATAGCTTGAAAATTTGAGTTTGTGATAAGAGTTTGTTTCCAAACCATCTCCTTTATGAACGGCAATGCCGATGAAGGTTTCTGGATATTTTTCAGACATATGTCTGAAGGCTACAATACCTCTTGGACAGTTGCCACACCATGTACCTGTTCCTTCTTCTACAACAAATCGCTGCTGAGGAATAGCGTCCATCACTTTTACGTTCGTATAATCGGTGTTGTTGCCAGTATAAGCGTCAGCTTCGCCATCAACACTGATTAGTCTGAACTTAACGGTATGGACACCATTCTTGCTGAATCCAGAATAGTCGATAGAAAACTCTTTCTCAACGTTAGAGCCCATCGTTGTCTTGAACTCTGCTACCTTTTCTTCAGCATCGTCTATCGTGTAGCCCACTTGCAAGGTTCTTGCAATGCGTGGACTCAAGTTTATTACGCCAAAATTGAACTTGCAAGACGCGTTCTTCTTTACGATAACGTTTCGTTTTGTGTAGAGCCACAAGTCTTTTGGCATATCTTCGCCAGCAATCTGTGCCTGAAGGGTAAGGGCGAGCGCATTGTACTTGCTGTCGGTAGCATAGTTTTTCCAACCGTCGCCTAAGTCAGCCCAGCAGCCGTTTGGCGAATACATCGCTGAATGCCCCATAGACTTATTATTTCCTTCGTAGCTATAACCGATGTAGAAACCCTCTCCGTCTATTGTATAAGTAGAACTTAGCTTGACCTCATTCCAACCATTGTACAGCTTTCCTACTGTCTTGGTGGTAGCACTTTCGCCGTTAAGGTTTTTTGTAATGAAGACCTTAATGTTTTCCGACATAGCTGCCAGTCCTACTTTGATTACAGAAATGGTCTTTCCTTTGTAAAGTTCGGCAACTTCGGCCGGTATGTAGATTGCACCTTTGGCTTTTGTTTTAGAGCCAAATTCGCCTATTACCTTGCCGTTGCAGTATCCCCAGTAGCAATGGGTTGGGGTTGCTTTCGTCTCGATAGAGATGAGACAGAGAAGCAATGAGAAAAGAAATAATATTTTTTTCATACAATTACTTTTAACGGTTTATATTGATTTTCTGTGTAATCACGTTTTTACCATTGGTTGCCTTCACGATATAAAGGCCGTTTCCTAATTGGCTTGTGCCAACGTTTCTGCCCGATATATCGTAAATACCTACAAGATGATAGCCTTGCAACATAAGTATGTTGCCATTTACAACGCTGAAAGCCTTGCCGTTGGCATCGTAAGTACGTGAAGTTATTCCCGATGGGTTAGAGCAGAATGCTTGTGCAGTATTGTAAATGTTACGTTTTGCAACATTCTCGTTATAGTTGTTTACAAACGAAACAACACGCATATTGTTTACATTCCATTCTGGCTTTATTGTTACAGAATAGGTCTTTTCGAAGTCGTAGCCCGAAATGTCCAAGGCGTCGCCCCATGCGTTGTTGCTGAGCACGGCACGTATTACACCATTCTGCACAAATACCTCCTTGCCTTGCTGCTGTGTACTCTTTATGCTATCTTCTACAAGCCAAGTTGTCAATCGCAAGTCGGTTTGCAGCGGCATTTCGTTTGTTCCGGCATGGCCAGTAACTTTCACATCAATCTGCTTACCATTCGCATCGGTCTTAGGGTCTACATGCAATGTAACGAAAGAGAATTGAGCTTTAGCTAACTCAACGAACTTAACTACTTCCTCCTCGCTTGCAATGAAGTAAGCTGGTCCTGGGTCTTCAAGACCTGCTACGATAATGCGGTCAACGGCGATTGCAGGAACGAAAGTCTTAGATTTGCCGTATAGCTGTTCGTAATCTGTGTCTTCAGCAATTTTGAATTGGTCTTTATGTTGCTTGTAATCCAAATGATGCTTTACACGGATAACATTTTTATGAGTATCTAAAACGTTGTTGTAAATACCGTCTGCAACGGCACATTCGTTGTAGCCTTCAGAAGTAAATTCTTCAAAAAGCACTGTGCGTTCAACAGGGCTTGTTCCTTTCTTGAAAGAGAAACCTTTGCTTTCTGCTGAATTGTCCTTTGTATCTGGGTCAGCTACTCCATTTACTTTTGTTACTGTAAATGTCGCTGTGTAGTTTCCTTCTACGGGAATTGGGATATTTTCAAGTTTTACCAACTGCGGAATGTTGTTGGGTACATTGAAGCCGTCGAGTGTAATCTCTTGACCTTGAACGCCCTTTGCAGAAACAGTGAGTGTGAGCGACTTTATAGGGGTTACACCGTTGTTCTGAATATAAGCCATATAGGTGTTGGGGGTGTTCTGCTCAACATATTCGCTGCCATCTTCGGCTGTAAGCTTCATCAAAGAAATATCATTGTTAGGAGCATTGTTGCCCGATAGAATGGCACGGATACAGATGTTCTTTCCAATGGCAGCTGTGTTGCTGAACCAGCTTCCATCATAACCATACCAGTTCTTTCCAACTAAAGAATAAGGACTCTTGTCGAACATGAGGCAGTCGTAGTCTTCACCATCATTAAGATAGAGGATATAGCCAATATAGAGGTTCATATCTTTCTTAATGGTAACAGGCTTGCTGAATTTCAACTTATTCCAACCCTCTACGTAAGTAGTAGAGAATCCTTGGGTTAATGTGCTGCCCGTCATATCCTTCAAATCCGTACAAACAAAGTATTCTACTCTGGTTCCACGTTTAGGTTTAATGGCAAATTCGATGTACTCAATCTTGTCGCCAACATATTTGTCGAGCAGTTCTGAGGGGAAATAGACTGCTGCATGATAAGTATGTGAGCCCGTTATTTTTGCAATAAGTCCACTGCTCCAATCTGTGGTGCAGTAGCCTATACGCATTTCATTGTTAGAGGTCGGTGCTGTAAGACTCTGGTTTGAAGAAGTAAGCGGACCTAATTTAAACTGATTTTCGTTTGCTGTTTGAGCAAACAAGCCTCCCCCCGTAAAGGGGAGACTTGCAAGCGATAACAGAAAAATATACTTTCTGATAGAGTTCATGTTTATTTTACATTAAGTTTAACACTTGTAGCAGCGCCATTATTGTCAATTGTGCGAACAATGTACAGACCAGTAGGCAAGTTGAGTCTTATCTGTTCGTTGCCTGCAACATTAACAGTCTTGACGAGCTTACCATCTACTGAGTAGAAGTTTGCTGCCTTGATATTCTTTCCGAAAGTCATCATATGGCTGTTGGCATCGTAGAAGAATGTTTCGCCTGCTACGTGTGCATTACCGATATTATTGGCAACGTCGAAACCAAGGTAGAGAACTGGAGCTGAATTGTAAGCATGCGACTTAGACATATCGAATGGTGCTGGCTCTGAATACTCCAACATACGATAGATGTTAGAAGATGTTGCATTGAACACCTTATACACTGCACAGAACATAAGGTCAGATGCTACTGCACCATCTTTATCGAATACTACCATAAGGTTCTTTGTCTTGTCGTATTTGAATGGAGTTTGAAGGTCGAATGCCAAGATGTTGTTGCGTCCTGGTTCAAGTGTGAACTGACCATCATAAACGAGAGTGAGTTCGTTCTCTGACATCCATTGTGAACGAGAAGTGAAGCTTTCCTTGTCTGTATGTGCAAGATAAATCTTCACATTGAATGGGTCTGTTCTGTCCTTCAGGTTATCGTTAGAGTTGTAGATGTATCCTAAACGCTTGATTTCTCCATCTTTGTCTGCCTTGATTTCTGAAGCAAGGTAAACAGATTGTGTCTTCTCGTATCTTTCGCTGTTCATAGAAGGACCGTGTGTATCTTCTCCCTCGTCCTGACCGCTTGTAACGATGTTGGTCCAAGGAGTTGTGCCAGCAGGTGTAACCTTGATGTTTATAGTTGAAGTAGTGTTGTTGCTTGGGTCATGGTCACCTTCGAGTTCTACCACAGCGTAGAATTTGAACATACCGTCTTTGGTTGGATTGAATGTTACAGGAACATTTGCCATTTCGCCAGCCTTTAATTCGGGAACGTTCTTAGTTTCGCCAACAAGTGTCTTGGTGCCTTCGTCGTCGCAGTATATCTTGATGCCATACTTGCTCTGAGTCTTAGAACCGACATTGCGAACCTTAACGGTGCACTTGTTATCGTAGCCAACAACTGCTTCCAAAATGCCATCGATAGAGAATGCCTTCAAGTCATTTTCTGCAACATAGTCTACATTGAGACCAAACAATCTGAAGCTATTGTACTGGTTGTGTGTGGCAATAGACATTCCAAAGTAATAGGTTCCATCAGCTGGTGCTGTGAACATATCCTCGAATTTCTCGCGAGTGTACATATTGTCATAAGAGAAATCCTTAGCTTCTCTGATAACTTTTGCTCCAGAAAGGTCTTCTCCGTCTGTACCCATTGTCAGCTTCAAATCGAATGGAGCCTCTTTTTGGTGTGCGTAGAAATCAGTTGTGATACGGTAAGTCTTGCCGCCTTCGAGCTTGAGAGGAGGTGAAGTTACATATCCTTGAGCTTCTTGGTTGTTGCTGTAACCAATCAAGCATTTAGAATCTTCGTCGTATCCGCCGCAATAGTAGAAGTAAATAGATTGATTGCTTGGACAATTCCAGCGGTTGGCATCATCTTGAGTTTCAAATTTCAAGTTGATAGGAGTTGCTAATGCGCTACCAGCCATAATGCCATCAGATTCTGCGACAGCTCCTTCGCCAGCATTGCTCTTTGCCATAATCTTATAAGAATACTTTTGTTGTTCGCCCAAAGTTTTATCTTCGTATGTTGTTCCAGATAAGTCTTTTGCTACAACAACGTTGTCTGGCATACGTGTCAAAGTATAAGTAAGCTCTGCTTCTTTGATATAACCATTGTTCAAGCCCTTAGTAGGAGCCTCCCAAGATATTTCAATGCCTGTTCCTTTCTTCTTTAATTGAATGTTCTGAACAGCTCCAGGAACATCAATGCCCATGTAGCAACGTACGCTGTCAGGCACACCCTTCTCACCTGTTACGCGTGAAGCAACAACATAGTAAGTGTTAATACCTGAATGTGGTTTGTTGTCAATGAACTTCATAGACTTACCCATCATATTATTAGCAGGTACAGTGCCTATGAGTTCAGCATTGGTAGCAGAGAGCAGAGTTTCTGTTGGTGTAAGTTCGGTTGTTGCTACATTCTGCTTTTTACGATAAACTAATACTTCCTTGAGTTCTGTAAGGTCGGTATTGTTCCAAGCTTTGGTTGGGTTTACCCATTTGATGGTATCAACCATTGCGCCGTTAACATCAGCTTGCGCGTCAATATTTGATACCTGTGCAGGTGCAGTACGGCTATCAGCGGTCATGTATGGAATAGTAAGACCTACAAAAGAGTTACCAACACTGAACCATGATTTGCCTTCATAAAGTCCTGTTTCTGTGTTGATGGTATAAAGTGTAGTTGCTCCATGGTCTCCGACTGGTATCCACCAAAGGCTTCCGGTAGTAAAGTCGAAGCTCATAGTACCAAAGTATCTTTGGATATAAGTTTCACCCCATTGGCTCTTACATTCAACAGTATTGAGTTCATTTAAATCCTTATCGAACTTAACAAGTTCAGTTCCTACGACTGTTTCATCTTCTTTGCTTCTTGCTTTTGGACGCAACATATAGCAGCTACCGTCATAATTGAAGGTGAAGTTATAGTAGATACGGTCTAAACTTTTAACTTTTTCGAATTTACCAGTTGCTTTATCAATGGTATAAACAGTTGAAAAAGCTTTTACGATTTGTTCTTCTCCATTAACAATTTGAGTTTCATAATCTTTGCCAAGACCGTAAATCTCTTTTGTAGCAGGATTATAACTCATTGCGTAGACATCGTAGCCAGTATACCATTTATTCTTCTCAGTTTCATTAAACGTGTAGATAGTTGTGGTATCGCCTGTAGCTACGTTCAGCTTTGCGAAGTATAAAGGCTGTACACCATAAGTATAAGACTGGCAGAAGATTGTGTAACAGTCTGTTCCGTCGTATGCAGAGCAATATACTCCATGAGCTTGGTGCTGGTCAGTTTCAGGTGTGAAGTTCTTTAAAGTTTCATACTCTGATGCTTTGGCTGTGCGGAACTTAATCCAACCACGCTTTTTGTTCTGACTTACCAACTGTCCAGCATACATGGTAATTCCTTTTGCTTTGTCGTCAATCGCCTGTGGTGTCTGACGGGGAGCCATCATAGCCGGTGAAAAATGCTTTTCTCCGAATTTCGGGAAACTCTTGGCTGTCATCTGTCCGAAAGCTGGCGTGGCTGCCAAACTTGCGAGCAGAAGGCCTGATGCATAAATAAAATGTTTCATGTTTAAAATGATTTAAAGTAAAAATTGTTTTTTATTTAATAATAATATCTTTATTTCTTTAAGATTTTCGACGTGTGTGTAACTCCGTCTTTAATCGCTTTCACTAAATAGATACCAGACGGAATCATCTCCAAGTTGAGTTTGTCAGTATTCTTATCAGCGATGATGGTAGCACCTAAGATGTTCATTATTTCCAAATGCTCGCATACAGAAGATGCAGATAGTATGTTATCGCTTTGGATAACTCTAAATGGATCGTTGCCAACTGCGAGGATACCACTTGAATTATTGTCCTTATACTCCAGCATTAAGAAAGGAATGTATTCAGAAATGAAAGTCTTACTCTCGTCTATGGTTTCTGTTTCACCATCATATTTTGCTGAACGAGCATCGCCCTTAGGCATATCAAAAAGCCATTCAGGGTGTTGTGAACCTTCTAAGGTGTTATCACCTGGAAGCGTTTCGAACTTGAAAATGATATTTCCTCCTGTGTATTTAAACGGTTTGTCGAATGTTACTTTCAACTCCTTGTTGTCGCCTTTTCCTTGAATAGTGATGTTTCCATCATACACTTTCGTCCAATCCGTTTGGTCAAAGAACCCAAGATAGCCAGAGTCTGGGGCTTTCATATTGGTGCGTTCTGTCATTTTCATAGAGATTCTGGTTGGGAACGTATAAGGCGAATCATTCCTTCCGTTGTATTTGACTTGTATGGCAATTAAGTCAATGTTCTTTTTCCGAATTTCGTTCTCAAGATACAAGCACTGAGATTGCGCGTATGGTGAAGTCAAGTAGAACGGCATTACCCAACCATAATTATCGATAGCGTTCAGCGTAATCCATTTCTCAGCATCAGCGGAAGCAACTTTTATCTTCAAAGGAGTAGCCAGAGCATTGTCTGCTGGATAAGTATCACCTGCAAGAACGACACGTGCAGAAACGTTCACTTCGCCTTCAGCCTTTGGAACCCAAGTTACTGTAATTGTAGTTGTAGCATCGGGATTAATGGAAATTCCTTTTGCAGTTCCCAAAACTTCTTGATTATCGGTATTGAACAATTCTACTGTATAATCATTGGCAGCTGCTGAACCTTCGTTGCCTACGGTAACAATGAAAGATTGCTCTATATTGCAATTAGCCGTAACCGAACCTTTTAGCTCTTTTACGCTTAAATCCTTCTCACTATATTCGCGCAAAGAAACATCTTTCAGGTATATTTGTCCTTTAAGAGCTTCCGAACATGCTTGGAAAGCTATGTAACCGTTGGAAGTTTCGTTAGGGGTGAAAACATCTTTGCCATAGTAATAATGTTCTGAAGAAGTGTGGAACTCTCCCAAATCCTTAATCAGTGTTGATAGTTTATCGGGTGTTGGCTGTGTACCATAGAATACCTTCATCTTCTCCATTACGGGTTTGTGCGTTGAAGGGTCTACCCAGTTTGCAGTAGAGTAAGTATATCTCAATTGGTACTTCTTGTCTTTAGAGAATGTCAAAGGTGGAGATACCAACCAATCGTCAGCACTCTTTTCACTGCGGTCATACAATGTGCGTGAAGTGTTTTCGTTGAAACTCCAAGACATACCATCTTGATTGTTGTCAATGATAGTCCATTTGTCAAACTCGTTCTTGGTTTCAAGACCAGAGATAAAAGGAATAGACTCTATCGAACCATAAGCAACGATGTTGGAAGTAGCAGAAAGTCCTTTCCCTTTCTTGTTGTAAGCTGTAACCACATAGCTGTAGCCAGCATGGCTTTTTACGTTGTCTTTTACTGAACGTTCGGCAGTTCCTGTTACTATCTTTACGTTATCAGGCAAGCGCATCACGTCGTAGGTAAGGGTTGAATTATCAAAATACCCATTATGTGCACCTGTTGTCGGTTCGTTCCAAGTAATAGTACCTTCCGTTCCGTTTGCTACGAGCTTGACATTTAAGGGTGCACCTGGGACGTCTTCGCCGACAAATGCAGCTGTTTCCTTATAAACGCCATCTCCATTTGTATTGTAAGGTACCACCTTATATATATAGTAGCCTTCAGAAAGTTCGGTGTCTTTCCAAGTCATATTCTCGCCTTTAGCTGTCGTATTTAAAGTTTTGACGAGTTCGTTGTTACGATAAATCTTTATTCCGTCAATGGTTGATAAACTCTTATTGCGATAATTCAAAGTCGGAGTTGTCCAAGACAAGGTGGCGTTGTTTGCTCCTTGTTCTCCTGCTTTTATGGCAAGACCTCTCACATACGACGGTGCTTCGTCTGCCACATACTGGTATGGAATAGCCATTGAAAGCAATTGCAACCCATCTTTTATGAGTTTTTGACTTATTGAAGTTCCTGTTTCATGATTTAATTCTACCAAGTATGCCTGGTCGTCAGCCGCTTGAGCAACCCACCATAAACGGTGTGTAGTCTTGTCAAATTCCATAGACTGGCTGTAGTTGCCAATGTTGATACCTGTGCCTGTTGTAGGACTTATAGTTTCTACTGTGCAGGTTTGTTTTCCTGCATCTATGGAGCTTTGTTTGATTTTTACGAGGAAAGATTTCTTAATATCTCTGTCCGTGGTTACGGCATATAGGAAACCGTTGTTTGCAGAGAGGGTGAAGAAAGGCTTGTTGATGGTTGCAACCTTAGCCAATGCGAAGGTTTTGTTGTTGATTTCATACAAGTCTGTGGTAAATTTATCAGTATCATAGTGCATTCCAAAAATCCTTTCGGTCTTTGGGTCGTAGGTCATTTCGTCCAAAATCAGTATTGGTGTGTTTTCTGGGAAAGTAGTTTTTCTTTCGTATTCACCTGTTGTAGGGTTTATGACACTTATTCCTCTTGGCATAAGCACATTCGAATACAATGTGGTTTCATAAGCAAGATATTGATTCCCAACGTATGTTCCAGCTGTAAAGATAGGCGTTTTTCCATACACATTGCCATAATCTTTTATCAAAGTGTATTTGCTGGGAAAGTCTGTTCTGAAACTGGTTAGTCCGTGGGTGCGGTATTTCATATCATAGCGCAGATAGCCACAGATTTCTGCTTCTCCGTCAGGCACGTTGTATATAGGTATTCTGTTTTTGTGAATGCCTGTTTTAAAAGGTTGTGCATAACAAAGGGTGTTTATGCCAAATAGAATTGACAATACAATAAGTAACTTTTTTTTCATATGTAACTGCTCTTAGGTAGGTTTTGGTTTATAGCGTTTGGTGTAAAGTTACGGCTTTTTTATAAATTCGAGTGTGTTTTTAAAAAGGTAAGAGTGCGTTTTTATCATTAAATAACAGAAGAGGGTATTATTAGATTTTTATTATACAATAATTAACTAATAGTAGCTTTATTCTTACTTAACCCTTTTAAATATTTTAAATTTTAACATTTCGGTATGTTTATACGGTTTATATTCTTTATAAGGTGAAATAATAAAAGGTTTTGGAGAAGTTTCCAAAACCTTTTATTGTTGATTATCTTATTTATTTTTTCATCATTTCGCGTACTGCTCTTTCCAATTGTCGGTCGTAACCATTAATGTAATCGGCTGGCGTGTTGTACACTTCGATGTCTGGATTAAGCTGTAAGTTCTCTGCAAATCTGCCACTCATATCTTGGCAACCTACTTGCGGAATACCGAATACCATACCATTGATGAGCGTTTCCCACCAAACGGCAGTCATTGTTCCTGCAATTGGCGCACCAATGAGTTTGCCAATGCCGAGGTATTTGTAGATTTGTGGGAATCCCATACCATTGCTGTAATCGTCTTCGCAAATCAGAACGCACGATGGCTTGTTCCATTTGTTGAACGGGTCGTTACCGATATGCTTTCCGTGTGGTATGAATTTCTGATATTCTTTACCGCTGAGAAGGGTGCAAAGGTCGTCGTGCAACCACCCGCCACCGTTGTGGCGTTCGTCCACGATTACGGCATCTTTCACACGATTTTCAGCACTTAGCAATTCGCTGTACACGGTACGGAAGCTTGGACTGTTCATACCCTTGACGTGAACGTAGGCTATGCGACCTCCTGAAATGCTATCAACGAAAGCACGGTTACGGTCTACCCAACGCTTGTAAAGCAGTTCGTCTTGCTGTCCTTTGCTTATTGCCTTCACGGTAACATCGAAACGCTTTTTGCTATCAGGGTTGTAAACCGATACTATGACACGCTTTCCAGCTTTGCCATCAAGCATGTGGTTGTAGTCTTTGCCTTTAAGGATAGGCTCGCCGTCAATCTTTTCGATGATGCAGCCTGCTGTTACACCAGTCTTGCGCACTGCAAATGGTCCACGTTTAATCACTTCTTCCACTTTCAAACCGTCGCCGTCGTAAGTGTTATCGAAGAAAAGACCCAGTGTCGCCGTATATAGCGAAGGACTTTCGCCATAGTATCGTGCGCCCGTATGCGATGCGTTCAACTCGCCGAGCAACTCGCCAAGCATGTCGCGGAAGTCGTATTCATTATTAATATAAGGTAGAAAGCGTTGGTAAATCTTGCGATAGCCTTCCCAGTCTACACCGTGAAGGTCTTCCACGTAGAACTTATCCTTCACCTGTTGCCATACGTGGTTGAAGATGTATTCTCGTTCTTGGTAAGGCTTGTAGTCGAAACGAGCTTCAAAGCTGATGTTTGAGCTTGACTGCTTGGCAAGGTCTACCTTCTTGATACCATTGCGAACACAAAGGTAAAGGTTCTTGAAATCCTTGTCGGCTTCCAGCGAACCGCCACCCACTTCTTTCATTACGATTTGCGTCTTGCCCTCTTTCAAATCGTGTTTCCAAAGGTCGTAACCTCCTTCAAAGGCAGCTTGGTAGTACAATACATCGCCTTCTGGGTTTAAAACGGCATCGCCTAACTGAGAAGAGTTCACCGTTATGCGCACAACACGGTCGCGACAGTTTTCCAAATCGAATTGTAAAGGTTTGATGTTTTCCTTTTTCTTCTCGTCGTCTTTCGTGTCCTTATCTTCCTTCTTCTTGTCCTTTTCAGCTTCGTTCAGCATTTCCCGTTCTTCTTTTGACATACGGAAACGGTCGTAAGCATCGAGGTCGAAGAACATTAAGTAGGCGTCAGACTCTGCATCCCAACTTCCGTGGCTGCGATAACCTGCACGGTCGCTGAAGAACAACATAGCCTTTCCTTTCAGCACCCATTTGGCACCGTTGTCGTTGTAGCCGCTTTGTGTAAGGTTGAAAGGCGCTTTCTTGCCCGAAGCATCTACGAGCGAGATGTCTGGGTTGTTCCAACCTGCATTGCCCATATAAGGAGTTAAGAGCCAACGACTGTCGGGACTCCAAGAGAACCATATATCACCGTCGCTGTAAGAGTAAAGGTCTTTGCCGTCGGTCGCTGTTATAACGTCTTTCGACTTGAGGTCTAAAACCTTCAGCGATGCACGGTTTTCAAAGAAAGCCACCTTCTTTCCGTCAGGACTGTATTGCGGCATCTGCGACGTTTGGTTGGTGTTGGTCAGGCGTTCTTCAACCAATTCCGTTGCATAGGTGAAGTTCTTTTCTGCCTTGTTCTTAATCTTTGTTTCGTAAATCTGCCAAATTCCGTTGCGTTCAGAACCGTAGACAATGCCTCTACCGTCGGGTGCAAAGTCGATGTCGCGCTCTTGTTCCGCCGTGTTTGTTACTTGCTTGGTTGTACGGTAGTCTAACGAAGTAACGTAAACATCGCCGTGCAGCACGAATGCAATTTCCTTTCCCTTTGGCGAAAGTTTTATTTCGGTTGCCCCCGTTGTGCGTATTTGGCGCACAAGGTCTTTGTCTATCTGGTCGGTAACAACGTTTATGTTCACCTTCTTTGGCTGCTCGCCCTCTTTAAGCGTGTAGATTTCGCCATCGTAGCCGTAGCACAATGTGCCGTTGTTTGCCACTGTAAGGAAGCGGACAGGATTCTTCTTGTGGAACGTAAGTTGCTTTTTGCTACTGCCGTCGATATTGCGCTTGTAGACATTGAACGTACCGTCTTCCTCGCTCAGATAGTAGTAGGCATTGTCGTTGCCTGCCCATACGGGTGTTCGGTCTTCGCCGTTGAAGTCGGTCAGCTTGGTATAGTTGCCCTTGCTGTAAAGCCAAATGTCGCGTGTTACGGGCGAACGGTGGTGTTTACGGAAGTTGTCTTCGTAGCCTTTTGCATCGTGATAGAGAATGTCGCCATTGCTTCTGATGCTGACATCGTACATTGTCATAGGCGAATAAAGGCGTGGACGACTTGCGTCGATACCCACTTCGTAGGTCTGTGGGAATGTTCCCGAAGCAAAGAAGATTGACTTTGCCGTCGGCATACCTGCTGATGTAAACAGCACGTGGCTGTTGTCGGTGAATGCCATTGGCGTTTCGTTGCCGCTGTTGGTAGTCAGCCGTTTGGGCACACCACCGTTCTTGTCCATCAAGTAGACGTCCATACTGCCTTCGCGTGTAGAGGCAAAGGCTATCTTCTGCCCGTCAGGACTCCACACCGGGTAGGCATCGTAGGCAGAATTGGTGGTCAGTTGCTTTGCTGTTCCACCGTTTACAGGAACCGAAAAGATGTCGCCTTTATACGAAAAAGCGATGGTTTGTCCGTCGGGCGAAATGGCACTGAAGCGCAACCACAACGGAGCGTCGTCGGCAAAGCTGTTGAGCGAAAGACCCAACAGTGCCGCAGTCAGAATTTTCTTCATTACGTTGGTATTGTTTGTTATTATTATTTTGGTTGTGATTTACAGTTTTACGGCTGCCGTATTTTCAGCAAGCCACGCTCTTTCTTCTTCGTTCAGATGTGGAGAGAGCGTTTCGTACACCCTTGCGTGATAGCAGTTGAGCCATTCGATTTCCTCTGCGGTGAGCAAGTCGAAGTCGATAGGCCGCAGTGTCGATGGGTGCAAGCGTGAGCGATTCAAACTGAAGGAATGTTCCAAAGTCGGTTTTCTTGTAAGGCTTTATATATAAGGTGTTCTCTATGCGCACCCCGAATTTGCCTGCAAGATAGATGCCCGGCTCGTCGGTAACGGTCATTCCAGCATGCAACGGTGCAGGTCGCCATTCCATACGAATTTGGTGCGGCCCCTCGTGCACGTTCAGATAGCTGCCCACACCGTGCCCTGTTCCGTGCATAAAGTTGTAGCCTTCGCGCCACATAGCTTGTCGGGCAAAGGCGTCTATTTGCGAACCGCACGCTCCGTCTGGGAATTTGCAGAGGTCGAGCTGTATGTGCCCTTTCAATACAAGGGTGTAAATGCGGCGTTGTTCGTCGGTTATGTCGCCCAATGCTATGGTACGTGTAATGTCGGTGGTGCCGTCTTGATATTGTGCACCGCTGTCGATGAGCACCAAACCACGTGGTTCTACGGGTATATCGGTCTGCGGTGTGGCTTCGTAATGTACGATAGCACCGTGTGCCTCGTAACCCACAATGGTGTCGAACGATATGCCTCTGAACAAATCTTGTTCGGCACGGAGCGATGTTAGTTTCTTTTCGAGCGATATTTCGGTCTGTCCTCCCGCTTCAACGGCGGGTTTCAGCCACTTCAGGAACTTCACCATTGCTATGCCGTCGCGCAGCATAGCATGCTTGAAACCTTCTATTTCGGTTTCGTTCTTCACGGCTTTCATCGCAGGAATGGGCGATGTTCCAGCTACGGCACGGCGGCAATTGAGTGCGTTATACACCTTGTGGGTCATTTCGTCGCTGTTTACAAGCAATGCTTTGCCGTTGTATTCTTGCAATGCCGATAGCATTTCGTCGTACTCTCTTGTTCCTATCTGCTCTTTTTCGAGATAGCTTTGTACTTCTGTTGTCAGCTTGTCGTGGTCGATTAAGAGGGTCGCTTTCGTTGGCTCGATAAGTAGGTAAGACACGAAAACAGGGTTGCAATGCACATCGTTGCCGCGCAAATTAAGTATCCAGGCTATTTCATCGAGTGCCGAAACCAATATGCCGTCGGCTTGCTGTTCTGCCAACGCCTTGCGAATGCGTGCCAGTTTCGATTCGGTTGTTTCGCCTGCATACTGCAAGGGTTGTACTTCTATCTTGTTTTTCGGTATGGAAGGGCGGTCGTTCCATATCTCTTCCAATGGGTCGAAGTCGGTATGAACATAGAAATCGCCCCTTTCGCGTAAGTCCCAAATAAGTTCGGTAGTATAAATTTCCGAGAAAAGCCAACCATCAATGCCTACATGAATGTCTTCGCAGCCTTTAAACTCGCTCGAAAGCCACTCCGAAACCGTAGGTGTACCCTCTACACGCTCCTTCATCAGCACATAGTCGGTGCCTTTCAGTTGTTCTTCCGCAGCAATGAAGTAGCGTGAGTCTGTCCAAAGGGCAGCACTTTTCAGGGTTACGACTGCCGTTCCTGCCGAACCGTCGAAGCCCGAAATCCACTCGCGACCTTTCCAATGGTCGGGTATGTATTCGCCTTGATGCGGTCGGTGCTTGGAAAATGAATGCCGAAAGATTGTCTTCTTCATAGCTTGCGCAATTTCTGCAAGCGTTGTTGTATTTTTCTCCATAAATTTGTTGTTTTTGTTCCGATTTCGTAGCGTCTTCGTGTCGGACAACTGCTGTTTTCCTGCAGTCCTTGCCCACACAACGTGCCATAAAACGTTTATTTTTTAAAGGTTCTGTGTGCCGTTTTCCGACACGTGCCACAAAGTTAAGAAAAATAACAGAAACGCAAAAGAATAAACCTCTAAAGTTTTGGTTATCACGTATTTTATCCCTTGATTTGGCTTTTTTGGTTTCGTGAACTTCGTATTTTCTTTCTCAAAGTCTAAAAACTGTGTATAAATGTTTAATGCAGAAACTTGGGCAGAATCGTTGAAATAGAATCGAAACAATAAAAATGCTGTTGTTTTCCAAGAAAAATCGTTTCCGTTTTCCAAAACCTACGCTTTCGTCAGGTCAAACCTATGCTTTTGCATTGCAAAAGAGCCGCTTTCGCATTGCAAAACAATAGCTTTGCAACGCTATCTTAGTTCTATATGTTACCTTTATTGTTTATTTTGCGAACATTTTATACGTGTTTCGTTGCACAAATATCCCATAAATGAGCGCAAAAGTTTCACTGCTAAAAGGTTACGTTTGCACACCAATCTTGCGCTTATTTGCGAATAATATTTTTGTAGTTCGTAAAACCCACCTTCTTGCCATTGTTTCACACTTTATTTTAACAAATTCGATTTTTGTTTATATAATTAACAAAATGAAAAGGCTAATAGGGTTGTTGGATTTTGTTGTTAAAACCTATTTTTCTATCTTTGCTTTTGAATTGATGTAACGTAATGAACTAAAAACAAGTTTATGAAGAGATATTTAACGCTTGCGGTTTGTTTTGTATTGATGGCGATGCTGACATCGTGTATCGTCTTTCGTGAAATGCGCGCATTGGTGAAGCACGCACCCAGTATTCGTGATGGTCGGTTGTTTGCACACGATACCATTGCCAACAATGCCAAGAATGTGTTCCATTTTGCGGAAATGCCATTGCATCAGCGTGTGTTAGATACTTTGAAACTTACGTTTGCTAATTACAAGAAGCCTGTAAAGGATAAGACTTTTGCCGAATATATACCTGTATGGACGGTGGGGCATCGGCGTTTATCATCATTCAGAAAACGACGATAAAGTACGAACATTACAATGGTTGGTTGAAGAAATTGGTCATTCGAATATCTTTTCTGTGTCTAAATCGGTAACTGCGCTGATGTGTGGCGTTGCTGTGAAGGAGGGGAAAATACGGAGCATAGACGACTGTGTTACCGATTATGTTCCGGAGCTGCGCAATGCTGACGAGCATTTTCAGCGGCTGACGATACGCCATCTGCTGATATATGCAGGCTGGTTGAAGTATAGCGAAAACTATTCTAATCCGTTTTGTTCAATGCATTGCTGTATTTGGCATAATGCCTTTAAACAGATAAAGAAATTGAAGTTTAAATGTGAGCCGGGAACGAAATACGAGTACAACAGTATGACGACTGCCATATTGAGCTATGTGCTGGAACGTGCAACAGGTGTGAAATACGCAGATTATCTGAGCGAAAAGCTTTGGAAGCCACTCGGTATGGAGACGCAGGCAACCGTAACACTCGACAGCAAGAAACACCGCAATGCAAAAAGCTATGGAGGCATAAATACCAATGTTCGCGACTTGGCAAAGATAGGCAGGTTGGTGCTGAATCAAGGCAATTGGAACGGAAAGCAGATAGTCGATTCTGCTTGGATAGCACAGATGTACGTGCCTGCAATGAAAGAAGACAAAGACAAATACTCGTTAGGTTGGTATAATTTCTCTAAGAGTAAAGCCATTTGTGCTATAGGACTTTTCGGTCAAACCATCTTCGTTTATCCCAAATACAATGTTGTTGCCGTGCGCTTAGGCGAAAACAAACGGTGCCAATACGATGTGCTTGTGCGAGATGTAGTAGATTTGCTTGCAAAGAAAGGTTGTTAAAGTGAATTGTTAGGTGGTAGGGAAAGGGTGCAGAAAATGAATTTTAGCACCTCCGAAATGCCTAAAACGCAGAAAAAACAGCCAATTATTTGGTAGATAGGAAAATAAGCCGTAATTTGCACCCGCTAAAGTGGTGTAATGCCGCTTGGCAAATGTTTCACATAATTAATAAATAAAACAAACAAGCATGATTATTGTACCAGTTAAGGATGGTGAGAACATCGAAAGAGCACTCAAGAAATTTAAGAGAAAGTTTGAAAAAACAGGCGTTGTAAAAGAACTTCGTTCTCGTCAACAGTTTGACAAACCTTCTGTTAAGAAGCGCTTGAAGATGGAACGTGCCATTTACGTACAGCGACTTCGCAACGCAGAGGAGTAAAATTCTTGCGTGAAAATTTGGTAGTTCAAAGAAAATTCCGTAACTTCGTTGCCAGAGTTAAGTATTTGCAACGATGTTGAGCATAGAAGACTTTTTGAAATTCTTGCGTTTGGAGCGAACTATTCGCAAAAAACAATAGACAATTACAGAGCGGACTTAGAACAGTTTGAACTGTTTTTCAGAAAGTGGAAGCCGACTTGTCTTGGAAAGATGTTGATGCAGACATTATCCGAGATTGGATAGAGCAAATGATGGACAAGGGAAATGCTCCCGCTCGGTAAATCGAAGGCTGAGTGCCCTACGTTCCTATTATCGTTACGCACTGAAAAGAGGAGTCGTTGAAACCGACCCTACTTACAACATTCAAGGGCCTAAAAGAAAGAAAGTGTTGCCACAGTTTCTGAAAGAAACGGAAATGGACAGCTGATTGACCCGAAGATGTGGACAGATACATATAAAGATGTACTCGCGCGTACCATAATAACGTTCTATTCAACAGGCGTCAGAGTTTCCGAACTCGTTGGTTGGATATGAAATGTAAACTTCGTAAACCGACGAGCTTAAGGTAACGGGAAAGCGCGATAAACAACGTATTATCCCTTTTGGTGAAGAACTCGAAACAACGCTGACAGCATATTTGCAGAAGCGAGATTCGGAAGTAGTGTATATGCTCTGTTCGTAACCGAAAAGGTGAGCGTGTAACGGCAAGTCAGGTAAGGACGATGGTGAAAGAAACCTTGCAAAGTCTCGACAGAAAAGAAAACGGCATACGTTTGCGAAAACACAAACACAAACGTTGGAAGTGTGAAGAAGCTCGGACACGAGAAATATCGCAACGAAAAATACACACAACTTTCGAAAAAAAATATAACGAACACCCACAATACCTTAAAAAAAAAAAAAAAATCAACACACTGGAGAATTAGGACAAAATTGAATTCAACTAATTAGAGAAGAAAACTTGAAAAAACTTACGAAGACATTCAGAAAGTTGAGGTGCAATTAAAAGGTTGAGAAACCTGCTGCGGCTATGAATAAGACTACAAGTTTGACGGTCTCAATACCAGGGAACAAACTGTTCGCAGAGAAAACCTGCGACACCTTCGAAGAAGGGGTAGATTTATGCTTGGACGCAATGAAGGTTCAGCTCATCAAGGCAAAGGAAAAAAAGAAAATAAGAAAAAATATCCTCGATTTCTTGGAGGATAAAAAAATAAAGCAGTATCTTTGCAGCCGTTTTACGACTAATTGTAAACACGAGTAGCCAAACGGCTGCAATTCGCCTCTTTAGCTCAGTTGGCCAGAGCACGTGATTTGTAATCTCGGGTCGTTGGTTCGAATCCGACAAGAGGCTCTCCTGAAAAGGAAAACTTTGGGTAGTTTCCAGAGTGGCCAAATGGGCAGACTGTAAATCTGCTGCTTCTAGCTTCGGTGGTTCGAATCCATCACTACCCACAACAAGTAGAGAGGTACTTGCCGTTTTGGGCGACTTTCAATTCAGAACAGAGACTAAACGGAAAAATGCGGAAATAGCTCAGTTGATAGAGCACTAGCCTTCCAAGCTGGGGGTCGCGGGTTTGAGCCCCGTTTTCCGCTCACTCTTGCTGTAATAGCTCAGTGGTAGAGCACTTCCTTGGTAAGGAAGAGGTCCTGAGTTCAACTCTCAGTTACAGCTCTACTTTTCTCTTTATTACAGAGTAAGAAAGAAAAACAAAGATTATTCATTTATAAATTAAACAATAAGCTATGGCTAAAGAGACATTTCAGCGTACCAAGCCGCACGTAAACATTGGTACAATTGGTCACGTAGACCACGGTAAGACTACATTGACAGCTGCCATTTCTAAAACCCTCCATGATAAGGGCTTTGGCGGCGAGGAAGCTAAGTCTTTTGATCAGATTGACAACGCTCCAGAAGAAAAAGAACGTGGTATTACCATCAACTCTTCACACATTGAGTATGAAACCGCAAAGCGTCACTACGCCACACGTAGACTGTCCTGGTCACGCCGACTATGTAAAGAACATGGTTACTGGTGCTGCTCAGATGGACGGTGCTATCTTGGTTTGTGCCGCTACAGACGGTCCTATGCCTCAGACACGTGAGCACGTATTGCTCGCTCGTCAGGTAAACGTACCTCGCTTGGTTGTATTCTTGAACAAGTGTGATATGGTTGAAGATGAGGAAATGCTCGAACTCGTAGAAATGGAGCTCGGCGAAATTCTTACACAATACGAATATGAGGAAGATACTCCAATTATCCGCGGTTCTGCACTCGGTGCTTTGAACGGTGTTGAAAAGTGGACCGACAAGGTTATGGAGCTTATGGACACTGTTGATGAGTGGATACAAGAGCCTCCTCGTGCTACAGATAAGCCATTCTTGATGCCTATCGAAGACGTATTCTCAATCACAGGTCGTGGTACTGTTGCTACTGGTCGTATCGAGACTGGTGTTTATCCACGTAGGTGACGAAGTTGAATTGCTCGGTCTTGGTGAAGACAAGAAGTCTACTGTAACTGGTGTGGAAATGTTCCGCAAGCTTCTCGATGAAGGTCAAGCTGGTGATAACGTAGGTTTGCTTCTCCGTGGTATCGATAAGAATGAAATCAAGCGTGGTATGGTACTTTGCCACCCAGGCCAGATTAAGCCTTACAAGAACTTCAAGGCTACTGTATATATCTTGAAGAAGGAAGAAGGTGGTCGTCATACTCCATTCGGTAACAAGTATCGTCACAGTTCTACCTCCGTACAATGGACTGTACAGGTGAAATCACATTGCCAGAAGGAATTGAAATGGTAATGCCTGGTGATAACGTAGAAATCAAGGTTGAACTTATCTACGCTGTTGCTTTGAACGCAGGTCTACGTTTCGCTATCCGTGAGGGTGGTCGTACAGTAGGTTCTGGTCAGATTACAGAGGTTTACGAAGATTAATTCGATATACCAAAATAAATAGATTCCCGTATAGCGGAATCTATCTACGGGTTTAGCTCAGTTGGTAGAGCACTGGTCTCCAAAACCAGGTGTCGAGGTTCGAGCCCTTCAACCCGTGCTAAAAGAAGATAATATGTTGAAAAGAATATTTACAAAATTCTTAGAATACTGCAAGGATTGTTATAACGAACTTGCGCATAAGACGACATGGCCTACACGTGCCGAACTTACACACAGTGCAATGGTAGTATTATCTGCTTCCCTAATCATTGCGCTTATTGTGTTTGCTTTTGATTTTATATCACAGCATGTGATGGAGTTTGTTTATCCAGGCTAAAGCATTAGGAAAGAATGGCTGATACTGAAAGAAATGGTATGTACTTCGTGCCATCAGTGGTAAGGAAGCAAAGGTGAAAGAATACATCGATGCAGAATTACGACAGAATGCGAAGTTGGCAGAGCGTGTTTTCGAGGTTTTGTTACCTACCGAAAGTCACGCATCTTTGCGTAATGGCAAGCGTGTTGTTACCGAGAAGTTAAGTCTTCCTGGTTATGTGCTTGTACAAGCCAATATGAATTCGGAGATTGCATCAACACTCCGTTTTATGCCTAATGTATTAGGTT